>JAZOUQ010000177.1:0-6450 GCA_045658185.1 Eubacteriales bacterium | reverse complement strand
TATTGCTTTTACTTGCAATTGCCCTTTTGTTGAGCGTGACCTCTTGTAGCGGTTATAATGGAATTATGCGAGAACATCTTAGCAATGAAGATAATTATTATGATATCGAGGCAATGTTTTGTTCATATAAAGTAGCCGATGCCCGCATTTATCTGTATATTTCTGTTGAAGACAAATCAGCTTTTGATTCTTCCGAAAAAAATAGTGAAGAGATTAGATTAGAACTAGTGGGCGATAACTGCAATGCTCTTGGTGAATTTCTAGCAAATGAAGAAATAAGAGAAGGAGATAAGATCATCGTAAGATGCTCAACTTGGATCTATATGGATTCGACTTTCTACTATGTTGCGGAACTGAAAACTCAAAACCAAACGCTTTTATCATTCGATGATGGCTTAAAAAACATCATAAAATATGTTAACGATAATAACGCTTTATTTTGATTTGTCCCTATGAACAGTATTACGCACCTTTTTTTGCGTTTTTACCTAACCTTACGCACCGTTTTTGCATTTGTGCCGTAAGGCACAACATCTTTTGCGTGGAACACGCAACATCATTTGACCGTCAGGTCAATATCATTGCCGCTTTTGGCACAAATGAACGAGGTTGCACTTCGTGCAAATGATGTGCTTCGCAATGAGATGGGCTTACGCCCAATGATGTGTGGCTTCGCCACGTCATCCCCTCATCTCCTCAATCACCTCAAGCAATTTAAACCGAGCCTTGTATTTCGGGTTTTCGGTTTCGGTTATTACCTTGTACTGTTCGGGCGTAAAGCCTACGGAAATAAAAGCGTCCTCGTTTGCCTCTGTTGCCGCGTCAAGGCAAAGGGGAGGGAAGAGTACGCACCACCAATTCTGTCCCGCCGCGTCGCCGATAAGCACCTGCAAGGACAGATACTCTCCCGAGGGAAAACAGAGCGAGGCGTAAGATTTGCGGGGGTATTCCTCTTTGCCAAGCCTTACCTCAACGTCGTATGCGTAGCCGTTTTCCTCGATGACCCTCTGTGCCTCGTCGGCAATAAGTGAGAGATTGTCGGTCACAACGCCCCTTGTTTGCTCAAGATCTTCGCAGTCACCCGTCAGACACGCCGTCAGCTCAACCACCCTGTCGCGGACAAGCAGTTTTAGTGCTTGGTCCTCCTCGCTGTCCGAGTTGGCGACTACGTGGAGCCGCAACACCCCGTCGTAAATTTCCGCTTCGCCGTGTACGGGCATTACGCCAAGCAGGGCAAAAAGAAAACAAACGCAAATTGATAAAATAAGTAATTTCTTCATAAAAAAAGCTCCCTTCGATCAGTGAAATGATTATTTCACCCAAGGGAGCTTTTTATTCATTTTTGTTCGATATTTTATAATTTTATCATTTTTCTTTCTTTTTTGACCGCTATCACAATAAGAATTCCGCTGACAAGGGTGGTCAAAATCCAGCTTATGGGGTAGGTCATATATACGCAAAGCGGCGTTGTGAACACCTTGAATACCGTGCCTATCCATATAATTCGAAGTCCGCAGGCGAATATCAGGCTTACCGTGGTTGAGGACAGAGAGCGTCCCATTCCTCGGAGAGCTCCCGACATTATCTCCATAAAGCCACACAAAAAGTACGGTGTGACCAGCGTGGTGAAACGCAGCATAGCCGCATCAAGTGCATCCTCGTTGTCGGGAATGTACATTTTCAGTATAGGCTCGGCAAAAATCAGACCTATCGCCGACAGCACCACGGCAAAGATAACGACGCAGAGCATAGCAGTGAGGACTACCCGCTTTATGCGGTCAAACCTTTTCGCACCCACCGCCTGACCGACGAAGGTGATCGAGGCGTCATAGAAGGAGTGATATGCGATATAATAAAATCTTTCAACGTTTGCTGCAGCTGAATTTCCCGCAATCACCGCAGAACCGAAGGAGTTTATCGAGGATTGAACGGTGACGTTGGAAATGGCAAGAAGCACACCCTGAATACCCGAGGGGATACCGATACGCAGTATCTTTTTCAGCCTTTCTTTGTCTATCGACAGCCGCCTGATGGACAGGTGGAGCGGCCCGTCTATGCGTCGCATATGGATTATGACCATAACGGCAGAGGTCATCTGTGCGATAATAGTTCCGAGTGCAACGCCCGCAACACCCATACGCAGCACCGCCACGAAAAGAAGGTTAAGCACTATGTTGACCACACCCGATACGGTAAGGAAAATAAGCGGTCTTTTGGAGTCGCCCGACGCACGGAGCATAGCCGCCGCGTAGTTGTATATTACGAGTGCGGGAGAGCCGAGAAAGATTATTTTTATATAGGTTGTGGCCAGAGGCAGAACGTCCTCGGGAGTTTGCATAAGCCTGAGAATAACGGGGGCGAGGAAGAAGCCGAGTATTGCCACCGCAACACCCATTATTGCAGCTAACAGAATGGAGGTGTGAACGGTCCTTTTAATGTCCTCGCCGTCATTCGCACCGATACCGTGAGCAACGCATACGCCACCGCCAACGGCAAGTCCCAAAAACAGACTGAGAATGAGGTGGGAAAGAGAGCTTGTGCTTCCGACCGCGGCAAGTGCGACGTCGCCCTCAAACCGACCGACAACAACAAGGTCAGCGGCAACGTAAAGCGATTGAAAAATGCCCGACAGCATAAGCGGTAACGCAAATAAAAGTATTTTTTTGAAATACGGTTCTCTGACCGCTCTTGAACTGTCCATCTCGTCCTCCTTGACACTTTTTTTATCATTATATCATTATACCACTTTGCAAAATAAAGTCAAGAGGTGCGGCGGTTTTTGTTGTGCTTTTTTGCAGGAATTTTTATAATGTGTTCGCCCGATAGGGGTGGGGTTGCCCCTCCCGAAAATAAAAGAAACAATTACGTCCTCCGGTCCGCAATGCACAAACAAACGGCGACAATCTATGTTAGAACAAATGTTGTCGGTAGGGGAGGGGCTTGCTCCTCCCGAAAATTAAAGAAACAATCTCGCCAAACGGGAGCACCAAGGCACTCCCCTACCAACTAAATGAGTGCGAACACAGTGCATCAAAATTAACCGTTGAGAATTCCTGTTCGCAACGCACAAACCTACGGCGACAATCAATATTCCCAAATTTTTGAAAAAATCATACAACAGTCAAAAAATATTCAAAATGAGGACATATAATTATAGTATGATATATATATCAATTTATGGAGGTACGGTCATTTGCTGGAAATTACCGACGTTGTGAGAGGGAACGCTCTTGGCGGTCTTACTCTTAAAATACAGGATAACGGAATATACGGCATACTTACGGCTGACGAAGGCACGAGAGATGCCTTGGCTGACGTCCTTTGCGGCTGCGAAAACGCAGAGAGCGGTCAGGTCAGGATAAACGGAGAGCTGATGTGCCGCAGTGCAACCAAGCTGAAGAGGCGGGTGAGAGCTGTTCCTAAAAAGCTTTTCGCGGATAGAAGCACCACCCCCGTAGAGTATATGGACTTTATCGGTCAGGCACTTGGTGTGGACGTTGACAAAAGATACAGACAGATAAAGGAAGCAATCGAGCTTATGGCTATCGAGGACGTGCAGAACAAACTCTGCTCCTCGCTTACTCCCATTCAGGCGTTGCGTGTGTCCATAGCCGCGTCGGTTTTAGGCAACCCCGACGTCATCGTGCTTAACGACCCGTTCTCGGGCATTGACGAGCGGTCGCTTGGCGAGGTTTTTGAAACACTTCGTATGCTGGGTGAGATAAAGACGCTGGTGCTGTTATCAAAAAAGGCATCTCACGTCAAGGCTCTCTGCCGCGATATGGCTATCGTGTGCGGCGGAAAGACGGTGCTTGAGGGCAATATCGCGGAAATAGAGAAGAAGATAAACAGCACACACGAGCTTCACGTCTGTGTCAGAGGCGAGTACGAAAGGGTATCCCGTGCCATCGAGAGCGTTGACGGGGTAGTTAGCGTCAAGCTTCTTAAGGCGGAGCAAAACGACGTAAATCACGTAAGAGTTGAGCATAAGCCCGACAGGGGTATAAAGGACAAGCTGTTTGCGGCACTCTCGCAAATAGGTGCATCTATGCTGTCGCAGAAGGCGGTAGTGCTGACCTTGGAGGACGTGTTCTATTCGCTCACACGCTCCGACCGAGAGGCGGAGGAGGCGGCGAAACAGGAAGAAAGCTCCTCGAATAAAAAAGGGAAGAGGGGAGTGCGTAGAAAATGAAGGCTGTAATTAAAAGAGAATTTTTCTCTGCGTTTCACCGACTGACGGCATATATTGCGATAGCGATACAGCTTTTTCTGTCAGCGGTCGTCATATCGTCAAACAATCTGAGCTACACCCTTGAAAGTACGGCGACGGCGGTTTCCTTTATGTCGCTGTTGTCATTGATCGTCATTCCCGTGATAGCGGGAGAATTTATACCCTTTGGCAAGAGGGCGGAGGCAGACGATGTTTACGGTGCGTTGCCTCTCGCACCCCGACAGATAGCATTGGGTAAATTTTTTGCGGCTATGTCCGTGGTGCTTATTGCCGATGCGTTTTTGATATTCGCTCCCTTTTTGGCGGGATTTTTCGGCACGGTCGACCACCTTATGTCCTACACGGCAATGCTGGGACTTTTACTGCTTCAGGCGGTGGCTGTGGCGTTCTGTTTGCTTGTGTTCAGGGCGGTGAAGAACCGAATACTTGCATACGTTACCGTTTACGCGTCGGTGCTTGTGCTGATGGCGGTGAGTGTGTTTATCATATATTTCCCCGTAAGCACGAAGGCATCATCGGCGGGATTTTCGGGACTTTGTCTGCTTATCGGTGTTTGCGTGTGGCTGTTTACCAAAAGGCTGTGGTTCAGCTGGGGATTGGCGGTGGCTCTCAGAACTGTGAGTGCTGTTGCGTATGCTGTGTTTCCATGGCGCTTTGCGGGACTTTTCGCAGCCGTGATAACGGGTGCGTCCCCCATTGACAGATTTAACCGATTTCTGTCGGGAGTTCTCGATTTTGGCTCGGTGCTGTATTTTGCGTCGCTGATATTTTTCCTGTTGTGGTGCTTGTGCCGAAGCTTTGCATTACCTCACAAGGCAATGAAAAAGCGTCCGTCGTTTGGCGGCACACCACCCCGACCCTATACGATGGCGGTGCTGTTGCTTGCGGCGGCTGTGCTTACGGTCAACGTGGCGACGGTTGTAGTTCCTTCGAGAATGCTGTGGGCTGATGCTACCGTCACCAAGAAAGCCACCCCCTCGGACGAGGCACTCCGCTTTCTTTCGGGCGTGGAAAAGGACGTGGATTTTTACATCTTAGAGCCTATTGACGCAACCCTTGATAATACTATGAATTACTCCTCCTACCTCCTGTATCTTGAGCGACTGGTGGCGGCAAATCCCAGATTTTCGCTTGCTGCGGTGTACGGCGAGGTCTCCCCCGAGTTTTACTCGGAGCGTGGGCTATCGCAGGGTGACGTCACCCCCAACAGCCTTATAATTCAGTGCGGCGACAGATGGCAGTACGTGAATTACTACGGTCTGCTTTGCTTTGGAAACAGCGATTTCTCAAAATCTTATATGTCGGTAAGCGAGTACGAATACTGGGTGAATATGATATACAATATGTATCAGTCCAACCCCGACTACGCACAGTATTGGTATTCCATAAATCAAAATACCACCTCCTACCGTAATGCCGATACGGCAATATCCGTGATGGTGGAATACGTGACAAAGGATATTATTCCCACGGTGTACTATCTTACGGGACACGGTGAGGCGGATATAAAATCGGCGACGAGTGTGTTCAGCCAAATGGGTGTCACACCCCTTGACACCGCGGGGGCGGACATTCCCCTTGATGCGGCGGGTATCGTGGTAAACTGCCCCACGGAGGATTTCTCTGAATCCGAGAGGGACGCGTTCCTCGAATATCTGTCACGAGGCGGTCAGATGACCTTCCTTACCAATGAGGGAAATCTGGATATGCCAAATCTTTGTGCCGTGCTGTCAGCATACGGAATGAGCGTTGAAAATAAAGCGTTCGTCACCCGACAGCAGACGGTGGGTGAGGGAGAAGAGCAGACGGCAGAGCCGACGACGGAGATTTCTGCCAACATCAATTTCAACAATGACGTCCTCGGAGAGCTGGATTCCTCAAGCATAGCGGAAATAACGCTGTCAAAGGTCAACGCCATAACGGTGAGGACAGACGGCTTGGAGTATCCCACGGTCACACCGCTGATAGAAAGTCCCTCGGACTGCTATCTGGGAGAGGATGCGGAGAACAAGGCAGGGTATATACTTGCCTGTGCGGTTGAAACTCCGAACGGAGCAAGGGTGGTTTGGTTTACGGGCGGAGAGTCGGTAGGAAAGACTGCCACGGGAGCAGAGCCCGTGGTGACGGAAGCGGTTTTGTGGACGACGATGCAATACACCACCGCAACCGACGGTATCAAGCCCACGCTTTATATGCAGCCTATGGCGACGGTAAGCTCG
>JAZOUQ010000176.1:0-4993 GCA_045658185.1 Eubacteriales bacterium | reverse complement strand
CTCAGGGATCTGTTTGCGGCTCTACCCTTGCTCTTATGGACGCAGGTGTTCCGATAAAGGCTCCCGTTGCAGGTATCTCCTGCGGACTTATCACCGCAGAGGACGGCAGCTGGGATATTATGCTTGACATTCAGGGTCTTGAGGACTTCTACGGAGATATGGACTTTAAGGTAGCAGGTACTCACAAGGGTATCACCTCCATTCAGATGGACCTTAAGATAGACGGACTTACTCCCGAGATAATCAAGGCAGCTCTGGCACAGACCCACGTTGGACGTGATTATATCATCGACGAGGTAATTCTCAAGGCGATCGAAGCTCCCAGAGCAGAGGTTTCCAAGTACGCACCCAAGATGACCAGCTTCAAGATAGACCCCGACAAGATCCGCGAGGTTATCGGTAAGGGCGGCTCGGTTATCCAGAAGATAGTTGCAGAGTCCGGTGCAAAGGTTGACATTGACGACGACGGTACTATCTGCATAGCAGCGGCTAACGGCGAAAACGCAGCGGCGGCAAAGGCTATGATCGACGGTATCGTATTCGAGCCTGAGGTAGGTGCGACCTACACGGGTAAGGTAACGGGCATCAAGGAGTTCGGTTGCTTCGTTGAGTACGCTCCCGGTAAGGAGGGAATGGTTCATATTTCCAAGATAGCTCCCAAGAGAATAGAGAAGGTTGAGGACGTTCTCGCTCTCGGTGACGTTGTTAAGGTTAAGTATATGGGTCTTGATAAGAAGGGAAGAATGGACTTCTCTATTAAGGACGCAGACTAATAAAAATAATATTGCCACCGCTCATTTTAATGGGCGGTGGTAAACAAATAATAAGGAGGAATTGTATGAGTAATTTTATAAACGCCATAGTAGGTGACACCAAAAACGCAAAACCCACAAGAAGATATACCGCCTATGCTCTTTTGGGAACATTGGCAGCATTTTTGCTTGCCGTTATTGTTCTTATCGCTTCCTCCGTGTTCTTTGCCGTAAAAGGCGGAGAAACTCCCGATGCGGGAGGAGAAAATGCAGGCGGTGAAGGTGGAGCTGTTATTAACACCAGCAGTATATCCTACGAAACGGTAACGGCTGACGCGTTGGACGGCAAAAAAGGAGATTTGGAGCTTTTGAAAAGCTACCGTACAGAGCTTAGCGGCGGTGTTTACTACGGTATCAAGCCCCGTGATGACCTCAAGCTTGAATCTTCCGCGGCAAATGCATTGAACAGTATGCTGGTAAGCTTTTACAATGCTAAAAAGGATAGTCTTATTGTAGATATAGACGCGGAAAAGTGTGATATTCCTCTTGTTGCTGTTGGTTCAAATTCTGACGGATATTCCTTCAAGATAGTAAGATATTACGACGAAGCATCTTTAGATACCAACACCTACAAGTGGATATTCGACAATGCTTACAAGTATGGTTTTGTGTATGAGAATAATACCTTTACCTATGTAGGAGTAGCCGTTTCCAATTATATAAAAGTGAACTCAAGCGTTTCAAATTATACGCAGTTTTTGAATGTGATCCGTTCGGCAAGTAATAATATAAGCACATCGGCAAAGGATGTGTCAACCAATAAGTCTGTAAATTATCAGATGTATTATCTGAGTGCGGACGCCGCGGAGCTTAAACTGCCTACAAATTATGAGTACACCGTTATTCCCGACGGTACTGGCGGATACGTTATTACAGTAAATATGTCCGCGCCTATTATCGACGGAGTAGGCTGAGATGACTTTGATTTTTATGCAGGGATGCAGGTCCCTGCATAAAATGTTTGTTTTGAACAAAATCCTGACGCAAACTAACTTATTATAGAAAGCAAAAAGCAATGAGAATATTAGCAATCGGAGATATAGTAGGAGCAAAGGCGGTTTCCTATCTTAAAGAAAATTTATGGAAGAAGAGGGCAGAGATAGGTGCTGACGTGGTAATTGCCAACGGCGAGAATGCGTCGGACATTCACGGCGTATCCCGAGCAGACGCAGAGGACATTCTCTCGGCGGGTGTGGACGTCATAACCCTCGGAAACCATTCCTTCGGCAGAAAGGATATATGCACTCTGCTGAACGATTCGAATTACATAATACGCCCCGCAAATTACCCGCCCTGCACCCCCGGAAGCGGAAGCACGGTGGTAAATCTTGGAGGCTGGAGAGTTCTTGTGATAAACGTGCTGGGAACGGCACTTATGGAGTCTATGGCGTGTCCCTTTTCTACGGTTGACCGTATATTGGAGAGGGAAAAAGGGAACTACGACGTTTCCGTTCTTGACGTACACGCCGAGTCCACCTCTGAAAAAATAGCACTCGGACGATACTTTGACGGCAGAATAAACGTCATATTCGGTACGCATACCCACGTACCTACGGCGGACGAGCAGATATTTCCGAATGGAAGCGGATATATAACCGACATCGGTATGTCGGGACCCGTGAACGGTGTTATAGGAGCGGACGCACAGATGGTCATCGAGCGTTTCAGAACTAAGATCCCCGTTCATTTCCTAGTGGCTGACGGAGAAATCAAGGTCAACGGTGCTGTGTTTGACGTGGATACGACCAGTCAAAAAGTATTGTCAGTCAAGCGAATAAGCTTTTGAGGAGGCGTTATGGAAGATAAAAATCTGAATACCTACTCAACGGCGGCACTTGCCTATCTTGGTGACAGCGTTATTGAAATATGCGTTCGCCAAAGGCTTGTGGAGGCGGGGTATTCCTCGTCGGCAAAGCTGAATAAATTGGCTCTTGACTACGTCAGAGCCTCCCGTCAAGCCGAGGCTATGAAAAGAATAGTCGAGATGCTTTCCGAGGAGGAGAATGCCGTTTTTCACCGAGGAAGAAATATAGGTCATACCAACACCCCAAAATCCGCAACCGTTGCCGAGTACAGAGCCGCAACGGGTATGGAGGCACTCTTCGGATACCTTTTTCTCGCAGGCAGACAGGACAGAATTGCAGAGCTGTTTGCCGTGGCATATCCCGAAGAATAATTAGATTTACGACAGGTTTTCGCTACCTTTTTGAAAAAAGGTAGCACCAAAAACTTTACTGACGAAAATGGCATAACTGTAAGATATAATCTGTGCTGTCATTTTCAATTTTCAATTCACACCAATCGTAGGGCAGGGGGTTCTCCTCCCGAATATGAAAATATGAATTTAATAAAATCACATACACAAAGAAAGGAATCAATATTATGACAAACCCCATTATCAAAATAACCGTCCGTGACTTTGGCACTATGACGGCAGAGCTTTACCCTGAGAAAGCACCCAAGACCGTGGCAAACTTCTTAAAGCTTGCAGACGAGGGATTTTTTGAGGGACTTATTTTCCACCGTGTTATCAGAGGCTTTATGATTCAGGGCGGCGGCTTTACCGAGGATATGGTTCAGACCGAGGCAGATGCTATCAAGGGCGAATTCAAGGCGAACGGCTTTATGGCAAACGACCTGAAGCACACAAGAGGAGTGCTTTCTATGGCGAGAACCTCCGACCCCGATTCCGCATCCTCGCAGTTCTTCGTAATGCACGAGGACGCACCTCACCTTGACGCACAGTATGCAGGCTTCGGTAAGCTTACCGAAGGCTTTGACGTGCTTGACGCTATCGCAACCGTCAAGACGGGTAACTACGGCTGGTATATGCAGGACGTACCGAGAACGCCCGTCGTTATCGAAAAGGTAGAAGTAATATCTCGCTGAAGACGTGGCGGGGGCATAGCTCCCGCCTTTTTTCACATAACAGTCACAAAACTTCACTTAAAGTTTAAAGAAAACATAAAATTCCATAAAGAAATAATGGTATCATTATAGTGTAAATTTATATTTGGAGGAAAAACGGCTAAATGCTTGAACTCAGAGAGATAAGAAAGCAATACGGAGAGGGCGATTCGGCGGTACTTGCACTTAACGGAGTCAGCCTTAAATTCCGTGAGAATGAGTTTGTTTCCATTCTCGGTGCTTCGGGCTGTGGAAAGACCACGCTGCTTAATATCGTGGGCGGTCTTGACAGATACACCGACGGCGATCTTATAATAAACGGCAGATCCACAAAGGATTTCAGCGACGACGATTGGGATACCTACAGAAACCACTCAATAGGCTTCGTGTTCCAAAGCTATAACCTTATACCTCACCAGACGGTGCTTTCAAACGTAGAGCTGGCACTTACTCTGTCGGGCGTGTCCAAGGCGGAAAGACGCCAGAGGGCTACCGAGGCTCTTCGCAAGGTGGGTCTTGGCGACCAGTTAAATAAAAAGCCTAACCAGATGTCTGGCGGACAGATGCAGAGAGTGGCTATTGCCCGTGCGTTGGTAAACAATCCCGATATACTTCTTGCCGACGAGCCTACGGGTGCACTTGATACTACCACCAGCGTTCAGATAATGGACCTTCTTAAGGAGGTTGCCCGTGAAAAGCTGGTTATTATGGTAACCCACAACCCCGAGCTTGCGGCTGAGTATTCCACACGTATCGTGCGTCTGAGCGACGGTAAGGTCATAGACGACACCAACCCCTACGGCGGAGAAGAGTCTGCTGTTGAGGAGATAGTGACGGCGAAGAAAACAAAGAAAGAAAAGAAAGAAAACAAGTCAAAGAACAAAAAGAAAACAATGTCCTTTGCGACGGCAATTTCCTTGTCCTTTAATAACCTGCTTACCAAAAAGGCAAGAACCATACTCACCTCCTTTGCGGGAAGTATAGGAATTATCGGAATTGCACTGATACTTTCTCTTTCCAACGGAATACAGGCGTATATCGATCAGGTGCAGGAGGATACACTGTCCACCTACCCCCTTACCATACAGCGTGAAACCCAGGATTTTTCCGCAATGTTCAGTGCGATGACTCAAGTAAGCGAGATAGACCCCGACAGTATTGATCCCAACAAGATATACGTTGACGACTCTATGGGTACTATGATGGAGGCTATGTCAGCCACGGTCAAGAACGATATGGTGTCGTTCAAGAAATATCTGTTTGATAACTACGAC
>JAZOUQ010000175.1:0-3230 GCA_045658185.1 Eubacteriales bacterium | reverse complement strand
CGCACGGTCACGGTAATATGGTGGGATTGGCGCAGTTGGTTAGCGCGTCAGGTTGTGGCCCTGAAGGCCGTGGGTTCGAATCCCATATCTCACCCCAAAAAAATCCTGCACGGAAGTGCAGGATTTTTTTACTTTTTACATCTTCACTTAATTACAAGTTGATAATTTGGTGAAACAATAAAAATTTCAAAAAAAGCCAACCTTTTTAAAAATTCTTCCACTATATGGGCAAACGGTACCGAGGTGATAAAATGAACAAACAGCAAGCAGACAAGTTAATAGTCGAATATCTTCCTAAAATTTACGGATTTGCGATGAAAAAAGCCTTTTCTTTTGAGGAAGCAGAGGAATTAAGCTCCGATATTGTTACACAGGTCTATTTGTCCATGCTTTCCGCAAAGGAAATATCAAATTTGGACGGATACGTGTGGAGAATATCTCAGCATGTCTATTCGAAATTTGTGTCCTCAAAGAAAAAAAGAGAGGTAGTTTCAATTGACGGTATGGATATTCCCGACAATACACCCGTTTGGGACGAGGATTCCAAATCGGAGATAGATCTGCTTCGGCGTGAGATAGCATTTTTGACACAGACACGCCGAAAAATAGTTTATTCTTTTTATTACGAAAACAAGCCCATTTCTGCAATTTCAAAGGAAATGGGAATACCCGAGGGTACTATTAAATGGCATCTTAACAAAGCCAGAAACGATTTAAAGGAGGGTTTTATAATGGAAAGAAAGATAGGAAATCTTGGTATAAAGCCAATAGAAGCGATAGGCTTCGGTCACAGCGGCAATCCCGGTAGAAACAGTGGCCCTGAGTATTATTTGGGCAATAAATTAAATCTTAATATCGTATACAGTGTGTATCATACTCCGAGAACTGTGATGGAGATCGCTGAGGAGCTGGGGATAACCCCTGTATGGATCGAGGACACAGTCAAGGAGCTTGAAGAAAACGGTTTTTTGGTGAAACAGGCTGGTAACCGTTATACCACATACGTTAAATTTGACCCCGAAAGCTACTCTCTTGAGCAACAGGACAAGCGTTTGCAAAAGCAAATGGAAATTGCTCGGCTTTTAGCCCGTGATTACGTGCCGAAGGTGAGAGCCGCTATTGCAGACGTAGAGGACATCTACATTCCAAGCGGAAATCGAGAGCTGTTGGAGGCCGCCGCAATATTCTATGCGGTGACTAATAAATGCGGTATTTCTGTTAAAACAGATCTTTCTAAATACAATATCAAGACCTTGGCGGGCGGTGAGTTTATCGCTTTTGTACACATTCCCACAACACAGAGTGATCCCGATTATGTTCCGAGTCAGCAGTTTCCACCCTATTGGGCTTGTGGGAATATGACACGTTGGTCGGAAAAGTATTCCTCTGTATATTCTTGGTCGATAGATACCCGTTACTGCTCACGCAAGGGTGCTTGGGAAAATAATTTCACCTCGGACTATGAATATTTGTACGAATTTATGACAGGTGCGATAAAAGACACGCCTGCCAATAAAGAAAAGCTTGAACGCCTTAAGAAACGCAGATATTTGACCGATGATAACAAGATCAATATAATGGTTATAAAGGGATATCAAAAGGAGTTTTTCTCAAAGCTTCCGCCTCTTGATGAAGAGCTTAAGAAAACCTTTGCGGATTATGCTTTGGAGCAGGCAATGTTGATTGCTAAGGATTATCCGCCTCAGATGCGTGACCTTGTCGTCAACTGGAATGCAGGTGGATTTGTGGGAACGACAGTAGCACTTATGCTGATGGATATACTGTACGGAAACGGTACGTTCAAGCCTCTAACCGAAGAGGAAAGAGTTACCTCAAATCTTTTGATGTTCTGTGATAGACTACCCGAATAAACAAACGGCTGACTCAATTTTTTTGAGTCAGCCGTTTGTTTTACTGTTTATCCTTGTATTAGCAATAAACGCAAAAAATATTTTACTTTCGTAAATAATTATTGACAAAATGCGTTTTGTATGCTATACTGTTTACAGAAAGGAAGGTGTTTGTATGTATATCAACTATGCAAAGCTTTGGAAATTGTTAGCGGAGAAGGAGCTGACAAAATCCGATCTGATGGAGCTTACGGGACTTAGCTCCCGTGTTATTGCTAAGCTTACCAAAAACGAAACGGTGACCACCGATACGATTGCCAAAATATGCACGGCACTGACCTGTGACGTATCTGACGTGATGGAATGCTCAACCGAAAATTCGCTGTCGCTTTATCATTACAGCCGTTCCTTTGGAGAGCTTATTGAAGAAAGTGAAAATATAAGAAAAATCGGCTTTACGTTGGACGGTCAGAAATACGTGATCTACTATACCAAGGAATCGGCAAACAAGGGAACTTGTATCTATTGTGAAAAGGACGAAACTATTTATTGGGAACAGCTTTATCGTGTAGGCGGACCTGTTGCACATTTGCTTGAAAAGAACGTTCTTGTAAAGCCGAAGCGTAATACAGACGAGATTGTCATTGTTGTGATAAAGGGAAAGCCCGGAACTATAATAGGACTTGATGACGGAATTTGGGTATCTGCAAGAAACGGAAAGCTTCGCGGACAGAAGGATATTTTTGTGATGTCCGAGGCTGCGTTTAAGATTTTCAACCATAAAAACTAAAGCTTTGAGAGGTGCAGTATGCGTCACATCAACATTCCCATATTTATTCCCCACGAGGGCTGTCCAAATGCCTGTGTTTTTTGCAATCAGCGTTCCATTTCGGGGACGGTGAAGTTTGACAAGACAGCGGTTGATGGACTTATTCTCGAGGCTCTCTCCACGGTGGGCGAGGACGACACCTGCGAAATAGCATTTTTCGGCGGTTCGTTTACGGGTATTGACAGAGAGCTTATGCTCTATCTTTTAGGCGTGGCTCAAAAATACGTTGACGACGGTCGCGTGGAGTCTATAAGACTTTCGACCCGCCCCGATTACATAAACGACGAGATAATCGCCGACCTTAAAAAATTCTCCGTCAAGACGGTGGAGCTGGGGCTTCAAAGTCTTTGCGACAGGGTGCTTGACGCATCGGGAAGAGGACATAACGCAGAGTGTGCCGTCAGGGCTTGTAAAATGCTTAAAGAGGCGGGATTTTCACTTATCGGACAGATGATGATAGGACTGCCCGAGGCGAGTATTGAAACCGAGAAAAAAACCGCAAACGACATAGTGGCTATAGGAGCTGACGGAGCGAGAGTTTATCCCACGGT
>JAZOUQ010000174.1:0-5597 GCA_045658185.1 Eubacteriales bacterium | reverse complement strand
TTTTTTCAAAAAGCGACACCGCGTCCCATCACGGTTCTGTGATGTATTTCTCCCAGCCGTCGGTGGTGTGGATCGTTCCGTCGGGCAGTACCCATTGTGCTTCTGTATCGGACAAGGAATTCACAAGAGCCATTCCCTCCTCCATAGACATACAGAACAATGCCGTGGATAAAGCATCTCCCTTGCCTGAGTGTGCGGTAAGCACGGATACGGACAAATACCCCTCGGCAGGCATAAGCGTGTGGGGGTGGATTATATGGTGATAACGCTTGCCGTCCACCAAATAATAACGCTGGTACGAGCCGCTTGTTACCAAAGATTCCTCGGACAATTCAAGATAGGCAATATAGTCCTCTCCCTCGTCTGCGGGATTTTCAACACCAACCGTCCAGCCCTCGCCGTCAGGCTTTTCGCCAACGGCACGGACGTTACCGCCCACGTTGAGAATATATCCCGTTATTCCCTTTTCTTCCATGCTCTGTGCTACCATTTCAACCGCATATCCCTTGGCGATAGCACCTACGTCCAATCTCATATTGGGGTCGGTGATGGTAACGGTGGAGTTTTTCTCGTCTATAACAAGACAATTTATGTCGGTATGCTCTGCGGCAGCCGTGAGCTTGTCCATCGGCGGCAAGGATGCCGAAGCGGGGTCACTCATACCCTCCTCTCTGTAATCGTGCCAGATAGAGGTCACTCTTCCCATAGCGATGTTCAGCCGTCCGTCGGTCAGCGTATACATCTCCTTGGCATACGTCAGCATATCGATAATGCGGCTATCCACCGTCACAGTTCTGTGCTGACCGTCCACCAGTTCGTTGATGGTACAAAGGTTTTCCAACCCCTCAAAGCGGTGATAAATGGTAAAAAGACGGTGATATTCTCCGATCTCGGCTATGATCTCGTCCGCCACCTTATCAAATTCCTCTTTGGTCGCCTCATAGCCCGTCACCGTGGTGACGGTATCGAAATAATCAAAGGAATATTTGGAAAACTTCTCCGTTTTTTTAGCACAGGACGGAAGAAAAATACAAGAAGCCAAAAGGCAAAGCGTTACCGCAATACTTATCGGTTTTAATTTCATTTTTATCTCCGTAGTTGATAAAAATGGGAGGCACAGCCTCCCATTTTAGAGTTTAAAATCAGCCCAGCTTTGCTGCAGCCTTGGTGAAGCCGTTAACCAAAATGGTACAGCCTGCACTCTTAACAGCATCGGTTCCGTAGTTGTCTGCACCGCAGAGAGCTACGATCTCGTCAACAGTCTTTCCAACGCAAAGTGCATTGAAAGCATCTGCCTGCTCGAACCACTCCTTGGTAACTGCACCGCCACTGTATGCAACCATACCGTAGTCAGCACCAAGCTCACGCTTAGAAGCAGCAGCCTTTGTTATGTCGTACTTGGAAACACCGTTCTTGTCAAAGGTGAATTTGACCTGTACGCAATCGGTATCAGCAACCAAAACCTTGCCCTCTGCATCAAGTGCAGCTGCAAATATAGTTGTTTCAACCTGATTCTGACCGTTCTTGTCCCCATCAGCATCCTTTACGGTCTGCTCGGTGTTCATACCAAGCTTTACGGTGGACTCAGCGGTAGCGTCAGACTCAGCAAGATTTGCGAAAGCCTTTTCGATTGCCTTAACAAATTCGTCGATCATAATGGTACAGCCTGCGGTAACCACCTCATTAGTACCCTTGTCGCCCTCAGCGACCAAAGCCTTGATCTCGTCAAGAGTCTTGCCAACTACAACGCCCTCAAATGCGTCAGCCTGCTTGTACCACTCCTTAGCAGCACCGCCGTATGCAACCATACTGTAAGCATCGCCAAGCTCGTACTTGGTCTTAAAGCTTTCGTTAGCGATAGCCTTACCGTCGGAGGTATACTTAACGGTGTTCTGAGCTGTGTCGATCTGACAAGCAACTACCTTACCGTCAGCGTCTGCCGTAATAGCAGCTGCGGTAATAGCAACTTCGCCTACGCCTGTCGCGTCACCGTCAGCGTTGGTTGCCTTAGTTACTTCTGTGTATACGCCCAAACCAAACTTGAGTACCGCTTTATCCGAAGTAGAATCGCTTCCGCCTTCGCCATCGTTGCCCTTTTTACAAGCAACAAGAGTCAAGGTTGCCAAAAGCATGAGAACGCTGAGAAGAATACAAATAAACTTTTTCATTGAATTTCTCCTAATTTTTATTTTTTGTGTGTTTACACATTCATGTATATTTTATCATACCTGTGTTTATTTGTCAACAATTATTTTACAAACGCTTAATAAATATGCGTTTTACGGCAAAATTGCCGCACAATCCTATGAAAATTCCCGATACAGTACCCGTCACAGCCAGCACGATAAGGTAATATGCAAGCTCCGCCGTATCAAGCAACAGCATAGCCATAAGTATCTGCCCCACGTTGTGAAGCACTCCGCCTGCCACGCTGACGCCTACCGTAGAAAAAAAGTCCAGCTTACGAAGCAACGCCATAGCACCAAGACTTAAAGCACCTCCCGCCATACTGTAAGCAAAGGTCATAGGATTACCGAACAGAAGGGATACCGCCACGATACGCACGAAGGAAACTGCCGCCGCCTCCTTTATTCCCATACGGTAAAGTATGAAAATAATAGCAATATTAGGAAGGCCCAGCTTTATACCCGGGACGGCTGTAAACAGCGGTGGAAGCAGAACTTCCACGTAGGCAAGTACCAAAGCAATAGCGGTAAACAGACCTAAAAATGCAATTTTTTTCGCGGAACGTCCCACGGCAACCTCCTTGTTTGTTTTTTATTCAATCGCCACCACGACCTTGTGCGGAAGGCACACGATACTCTCTCCCTCGTGAGAAATAGGCTTGTGAGCAGAACAGATACCGTCGGGACAGGTAGCCGTTTCCACAAATGCTTTATTGTCCCGTATTATCAGGCGATTGAGTTGATCTCCCTTCTCGCCCGTGCGAATATCGACGACCGTTTCCTCGGAAAGAGAATATTTTCCATATTCTTCACCGTTAACCGTCACCGTCACACTGTCACCCTCCTTGCGAAACGCAAGTATCAAAGCTCCGACCAGCAGTAAAACTGCCAACAATACACCGATAAATATTATATCGTTACGAATTTTTTTCTTATTCTTGCTCATATTCATATCCCCTCCGCTGTGTGCGGAGGGGGTAATGTTTTTTGTCTTCATAACGTTAAATTACGTCTACCAGGTCGCGGGGATGAACACCCTCGGGTATATCCGCAAAAACGACCTTCTTCATAGCACCCGTCGGACAAACCTCCGCACATCTGCCACAGCCCTTACACTTATCATAATCAATTTGTGCAAGATTATTCACAACGGTAACAGCACCGTATTCACAAGCCTTCTCGCATTTTTTACATCCGATACAAGCATTTTTACACGCTTTACGGGCGTCAGCACCCTTGTCGGTGTTAGAGCAGACCACAACGGCTTCCGTTTCCTGAGGAATAAGAGAAATTATATGCTTGGGGCATATATCCTTACACAAGCCACAGCCGATACAGAGTGCCGTGTTTATACTTGCCACACCGTTTCTGATACAAATAGCATTCGAGGGACAAGCGTTGGCACAGTCACCAAGTCCAAGACAGCCGAAGCGACAAGCATCAGGACCTCCAAAGAGCATAGATGCCGCCTTACAAGTGCTTATTCCGTCGTATGAAGCTTTCTTTGACGTCGCCTCGCAATTACCGTTACAATGAACGAATGCTACCACGTCCTTGGGGGCTTCTACCTGAACACCAAGAACTCTGCCCAGCTCCTCGGCGGTAGCTTTCGCACCGGGAACGCAAAGATTAGGCTTAGCCGAGCCGTCTGCAACTGCTGCCGCATAATCGTCACAGCCCTTATATCCGCAAGCTCCGCAGTTTACACCGGGAAGACACTCACGGACAGCCTTTACCTTGGCATCCTCTTCCACGCCAAAGTAACGTGAAACAATTGCCAACAATACGCCAAGAATCAGGGCAACGCCGCCAACAACGCCCAAGGCGATCAAAATATCATTTATCATATACGCACCTCCTTATGCAAAGATGGCGTCTACGATTCCCGCAAATCCCATAAATGCAAGAGAAATAAAGGAAGCGGCAATAAGAGTGACAGCCAAACCGCGGAAGGGCTTGGGTACGTTCGCCTCGTCGATGCGTGAGCGAAGTCCCGAGAACAGCACCATAGCCAACAGGAAACCAAGACCTACACCGAGTGAGCTTACCATAGACTGAAGAAAATCGTAGCCGTCGGTAATGTTATTAATAGCAACTCCGAGAACGGCACAGTTAGTTGTTATAAGAGGGAGATATACTCCAAGTCCCTTATGGAGTGAGGGAATGAGCTTTTTGAGCAGTATCTCCAGCATTTGAACAAGTGCCGCAATAACCAGAATGAACACGATGGTCTGCATATAGCCAAGACCTACCTTACCCAAAAGGAAATACTGTATAGGCCAAGTCACAGCCGTTGCGAGAAGCATAACGGCGGTAACCGCAACTCCCATACCCGTTGCCTGATCCAGCTTCTTGGACACTCCAAGGAAGGGACAGATACCGAGGAAGCGTGACAACACGTAGTTGTTAACCAACACAGAGGAAAGAAGAATAACTATCAAAGACTTAAAAAGTTCCATTACTGTTCCTCTCCTTTCTCTGCCTTTTCGGTATCAGCTACCTGACCGCAAGAAGCATAGCAGTTCTCTGCACCGGGACAGTTAGCACAGGAAAAGCTCTTTTTAAGAGGTGCTTTTCCGTTTGTAATAGCGTAAACCAAAGCGATAAGACAGCCGTAAACCAGCATACCGCCCGGAGCTTTAACCAAAACCTCTATCTTGTATGGCTCAAGTGCGGGAATAGCAATTCCTGCGAAGGATGCCGCACCGAGAACCTCACGAACCACGGCCATAGACACCAGTGCGAGCGTAAATCCCATACCCATTCCTATTCCGTCAAGTGCGGATCTTCCTACCGAGTTCTTTCCGGCAAACATCTCTGCTCTGCCGAGAATGATACAGTTAACGGTAATAAGTGCCAAATACACTCCAAGCATCTCGTAAAGCTCGGGGAAATACGCCTGAACTATCATCTGAACGATGGTAACGAATCCTGCGATAACTACGATATAGGCAGGAATACGAACGGTGTCGGGAATAATATTTCGAAGCAAGGAAATGAGTATATTAGAACAAAGCAGAACAGCAAGAGTAGCTATACCCATACCGAACGCTCCCGCCACGTTAGTTGTGGTCGCAAGAGTGGGACAAGTACCCAATACAAGCACGAATACGGGATTTTCCTTGAGTATTCCCTTAAGGAGGACGGACAAATTATTATTTTTCATCAGTTATTTCCTCCTTTCAAAATCTTAACGGAATTAAATGCGTGTTCAATAGCCTTCAGGTAGCCGTCCGTAGTAAGCGTAGCTCCCGCAATAGCATCTATTTGCTTATAATCAGCCTCGGTCTTGCCGTCAAACTGACCGTAGAACTTCTCGTCGGCACACACGTCGCCGATACCCTTTGACTCCTGTTGAGATACGGTAAAGGTATCAATGATCTTACCCTCTGCCGTCATGGATACGCGAAC
>JAZOUQ010000173.1:0-3068 GCA_045658185.1 Eubacteriales bacterium | reverse complement strand
GAAAGTGCTGTATCCTTCGGAAGAGAGTTCAAGACACACACTCCCGAGGTCAAGTGCGTAAACGACGGCGACAAGATAGAAAACTATCTCTCCGTTGCTATCTCCGCTCCCGACCTTTGTCAGAGATATATGGCAAGAGTGGTTAAGAACGTAAAGATTCAGCCCTCCCCTCTGTGGCTCCGTATGCGACTTCGTGCAAGCGGCGTTCGTCCTATCAACAATATCGTTGATATTACCAACTACGTTATGCTTGAGTACGGTCAGCCTATGCACGCGTTCGACTATACCTGTCTTGACGGCTCGGCTATCAACGTAAGACGTGCTGAGGACAACGAGAGCTTTACCTCTCTTGACGATCAGAAGCACACACTTGATTCCTCTATGCTTGTTATTGCAGACAGCAAAAAGGCGGTTGCACTTGCGGGTGTTATGGGCGGTGCTAACAGCGAGATCACCGACACCACCTCCACTATCGTTTTTGAGTCCGCTTGCTTCCTCGGTACTTCCGTAAGAGTAACGGCTAAGAAGAACGGTATGAGAACCGAAAGCTCTGCTCGTTACGAGAAGGGTCTTGACCCCGAGAACTGCTACAACGGACTCCAGAGAGCTTGTGAGCTTATCGAGCTTCTCGGTGCGGGTGAGGTCGTAAACGGTATTATCGACGTATATCCCTCCAAGGCAGAGCCTACGGTGCTTGATTTTGACCCCGCTGTAATCAACAGCTTCCTCGGAACTAACGTTTCCTCCGAGGAAATGGTTTCTATTCTCAAAACGCTTGAATTCAAGGTTGACGGTGACAATATAACCCCTCCCTCCTTCAGAGCGGATATTGGCTGTATGAACGACGTAGCTGAGGAGATCGCAAGAATCTACGGCTACAACAATATTGAGTCCAGCAGCATCAGAGGTGCTACCACGCAGGGCGGACGTACTCCCAAGCAGAAGTTTGAGGTGAACGTTGAAAATACTATGTGCGGAATGGGTCTTAACCAGATTCAGACCTTCTCCTTCATCAGCCCCAAGTATTACGACAAGATAATGCTTCCCGAGAACAGCGAGCTGAGAAAGTCTGTGGTTATTTCCAACCCTCTGGGTGAGGATACCAGCGTAATGCGTACTACGGCTCTTCCCTCTATGATGGAAATTCTGGCTCGTAACTACAATTTTAACAACGAAAACGTAAAGCTCTTTGAGGTAGCTACCGTTTATATCCCCACCACACCCGACAAGCTTCCTGATGAAAACAAGGTTCTTTGTATGGGTATGTACGGCGGATGCGATTTCTACACCGTAAAGGGCGTTTGCGAGAACATTATGAAGCTTGCGGCAATCAAGGATTACACCGTGACCGCTTGTACAGATAACGTATCCTACCACCCCGGAAGATGTGCTACGATCTCCGCGAACGGCAAGGTGATCGGCGTTATGGGTGAGGTTCATCCTCTCGTTCTTGCCAACTACGGCATTGACACCCCCGTATACACCGCCGAGCTTGATTTCGACGCAATATTTGATATGATGAATCCCGAAAAGCTGTACACTCCCCTGCCCAAATATCCCGCTACCACCCGTGACTTCTCCTTCGTTTGCGACGAGGCTCTCGAGGTAGGTGCTATATTTGACGTTACCAAGAAGGCGGGTGGAAAGCTTGTTGAGGACGTGGCTCTCTTTGATATTTACAGAGGTCCTCAGGTTGGTGAGAACAAGAAATCCGTATCTATAAGAGTTACTCTCAGAGCAGCCGACAGAACGCTTACCGTTGAGGAAGCTGAAAAGGCGGGAGCAAAGATACTCAAGTCCCTTGAGGCTCAGCTCGGAATTACTCTCAGAGCTTAATGAAGGTGGCTTATGGAAAAGGCTAAAATAGACCGTATAAACGAACTCGCGAGAAAATCAAAAGAAACACAACTTACTGACGAAGAAAAAGCAGAACAGGCTGCCCTTCGTCAGGAGTATATCCTTGAATTTCGTGCATCCTTCGGGGCAACGCTGGATAACACCGTTATCCAGTACCCCGATGGGTCGAGAAAAAGTTTGAGAAAAGACAAGAAATGATTTGTACAAATTTCATTCAAATATGAACGAATAAAGATTATGAAAAAAAGCAATTTTAGAAAACTCATCGCACTTGTTTTGGCTCTGATAATGGTGATACCCGCTGTCCCCATATTTGCAGCGACAAGTGATACTAACTACAATTACACAACGCCAACGCCTGAAAATGACGCATACGTTGGCAATTTAGGAGCTTGGCTCGAATCCGTAAAGGATTCCCAAGGGCATTATATAATCGACTCCAAGGACGACCTGATCTACTTTATGCTGTGCGGTCAGGTTACCACTGATAAGATCAATTTGCCCGGTGGCTCTACGGTAAATACTCACTTTTCGGGAAAAACCTTCAAATTAGGGGCGGATATAGTATGGAATGAAGGCGTGGCAACTGCCGACGGCTTTATTCCCGAGAATGGCTCTACCATATATAACTGGTCGCCTTGGTGGAACCGCAGTACCTCCTCTTCAACCAACGTATCTAACCTGTATGGCTTCAGAGGTACGTTTGACGGTAACGGTCATACCATCTCAGGTCTGGTTATCAGAGAAACATCGTATGTAAATCCTCAGCAAACGGGATGCGGCTTCTTCCGAAGAACGGGTGACGGTGCTACCATAAAGAACCTCAAATTTGACAATATGTACGTAAGCGGCACAAGAGGTGCGAGTGCTTTGGTTTGTGCTACACGCGGAAATCTGACGGTAGACAGCGTTGGAATTGACGCTCACGTCACAGGACAAATGAGCGTTGGCGGCTTCCTCGGGCTTATAGACGGAAATGCCAACAGTTCCGCTACGCAAACTATCGCAATAAGCAATTCTGCCATTAGTGGTACAGTTTCGGCTGTGGGTAACGCTTCTTCCGGTTCTGCTCGTGTGGCAGGCGGATTTATCGGATCAACCGGTAATTTCACCATAGCTAACTTCACCGATTGCGTTTGTTTTGCCTCCGTATCCGCGTCTGATTATTGGTACGGCGGATTTATCGGTGCTTTGGGAAGTAGCGCAAGCTT
>JAZOUQ010000172.1:0-5257 GCA_045658185.1 Eubacteriales bacterium | reverse complement strand
ATTCCACGGTCAAAATATATCTCGGAGCAAGGACCGCAAGGACCTGAGCCGTGCTCCCAGAAGTTGTCAGCCTTTCCAAGACGAACGATATGCTCCTCGGGAACGCCTACCTTATCACGCCAGATGGCGTAAGCCTCCTCGTCATTTTCGTAGATAGAGGGCCAAAGCAGGTCAGCGGGGATCTCCAACCACTCGGTAAGAAATTCCCAAGCCCACGGAATAGCCTCCTCCTTGAAATAATCTCCGAAGGAGAAGTTTCCCAGCATTTCAAAATACGTGCCGTGACGTGCGGTGTGACCAACTCTGTCAAGGTCGGGTGTACGAATACACTTCTGACAGGTGGTAACTCTGTTTCTGGGGGGGATCTCCTCGCCTGTGAAGTATTTCTTCATAGGTGCCATACCCGAGTTTATAAGGAGAAGAGATTTGTCATTTATCGGAACGAGAGGGAAGGAGGGGAGTCTGAGGTGTCCCTTTGTTTCAAAAAATGAAAGATACTTCTCTCTGAGTTCGTTCAAGGATGTCCATTTCATAGTAATAGTCTTACCTTTCCTAATAATATCATCTTAATATTATAGCATAATGTTTTCTTTATGTCAATGATTTTTTTACAATACTGTATTTGAAAAGTCATACTTGATTTTTTGAAAAAAATGTGGTATAATTATCGAAAGTTCAAGAGTTGCGTGAAAGGAGGTCATTTCCGTGCATCTTCAGGAATCGGGAGAAATGTATCTTGAGAGCATTTTCGTGCTGTCAAAGAAGCATTCAGAGGTAAGAGCGATAGACATATGTGAATATATGGGCTATTCCAAGCCCAGCGTCAGCCGTGCATTAGGATTGCTTAAGGACGGCGGCTACGTGGTGTCGGACAAGCAGGGGTATCTGAAATTGACCGACGCGGGCAGAGAAGTGGCTGAAAAGATATACGACCGCCACACACAAATATGTGCCTTTCTGGAGCTTTTGGGGGTATCACACGATACTGCTTCGGAGGACGCTTGTAAGATAGAGCACGTTATCAGTGACGAGTCGTTGGAGGCAATAAAAAGACACGCACAGGAACATAAAAATGATTGAGTTTTATACCTTGTGTTTCTAAGAAGTAGGACAGAGTACGATCTCTGTCCTCTTTTCTTTAATGAGGTGCTATTTACAAATTATAAGTTCAAATGGCTTTTCGATTTTTGCGGCGTATTTGATTACCGATAGAGTTCCTTTTGAGGTCCCATTCCAAAAAACAATAATTTTATCCGCATAATCTACTATCTGTTTGTTTCTTATAATCGGTGCTGCACGACCGTAACGTTCATATTGAGGAAGAAATTCGGTAAGCTTTAAATCCTTATTTTTTGCATATTCCGCAGCACAAAAATCCACACCAACAGCCCCGCCTGATACAATCTCGTCCACTTCCTTGGGGATATATTGGTCAAGCACGATGTTTGTTAAATTTCTTGATCCTACAATAGCGACTTTCATTTTTAACCTCTTAATATAGATATATTTTAAACATATTATGTGTTCATATGTAACATTATAACACAAAATAGGTATAAAGTAAACATATAATAAAATCAAAATGAGGTTTATATGGCTACAAAAAGTTTATCTATAAGAATTGAAGAGGAAATGCTGGACAAATTGCACGTTATTGCAGACTATGAGGGCAGAAGTGCCAACAGTCAGATACTTGTGCTTATTCGTGATCTTATTGAATCTTACGAAAATAAGCACGGAGAAATAAAAATCGGAAAAAGGTAACTGTAATTTTATAAAAAGACGGAGATTCCTATGTGATATTCACACGGTTCTCCGTCTTTTTTATTGTTGTTTTATATCTTGTGTAAAAATGTAAATAACCGTACGCAGAGGTGAGAGTCTGCATACGGTTAAAATTACATATTGTTAAGGGCCTTTGTGAACTGACTCTTCTTACGAGCAGCAGCATTCTTGTGGATGATTCCACGAGCAGCAGCCTTGTCGATCTTCTTAACAGCAGCCTTGTAGGTCTCCTGTGCGAGAGCAGCGTCACCGGCAGCAACAGCAGCCTGATACTTCTTTATATCGGTCTTGAGCTGTGTGCGGAAAATCTTGTTCTGCATTGTCTTCGTCTGTGTAACGATAACACGCTTCTTTGCACTCTTAATGTTCGGCATTGATTTCACCTCCGTCAGATTTATGTTGGTAAAAGCATTCGGGTAGTCGCATGAGAGGTTACGCCACCCGTCATCCATACAGTTATATATCATACCACACTTTTCCTTTTTTTGCAATACCTTTTTTCAAAAAAGTTAAAAAATTATTTTTTTCATTAAAACAACGAAAAATTTTGTTAATTATTGGAATTTTGTGAAGTAATTGAATATTTTTTTTGAAAAGCTCTTGACAACTGTTGACAAAAGTGATATAATTGTAAACTGCATTATAATTGCTAGTTATGCCCTTGTTGAGAAATACGGACGTGAAAACAACGGATTTCTTCGATAGATTATATATACGCGTATGCGTACGAGGGCGACGTAGCGGCGGATTCCACGACGCTTAACAGTGGAGAATTACTTTGATTGGAGTGTAGAAAATGGTCAATGTAAAAGAACACAAGCTTGGCAAGACTACAAGAAAGAGTTTTTCCAAGTCGCAGTTCCAGTGTGAGCTTCCTAATCTTGTAGAAGTTCAGACAAAATCCTTCAAGTGGTTCCTCGAGGAGGGACTTGGCGAGGTATTGCGTGAGGTATCCCCTATCGTGGATCACTCGGGCAAATTGGTGATCGAGTTCGTATCTCATACGATAGATACCAAGGCAACCAAGTATACCGTTGAGGAATGTAAGGAAAGAGACGCAAACTATGCGGCTCCCCTTAAGGTGAATGTACGTCTTACCAACAAGGAAACGGGTGAGGTCAAGGCAACCGATATCTTTATGGGCGATTTCCCCATAATGACTGAAACGGGAACCTTCGTCATCAACGGTGCTGAGAGAGTTATAGTATCTCAGATAGTTCGTTCCCCCGGAATGTACTACGAGGAGAGCCTTGATAAGATAGGCAAAAACAACTATAAGGCACAGATCATTCCTTACAAGGGAGCATGGCTTGAATATAGCGTTGATTCTAACGGCGTAATGCACGTTATGATAGACAAGCACGGAAAGCTTCCCCTTACTATGTTTATAAGAGCACTCGGATGCGGCACTCGTGAGGAAATATACGAGATGTTCGGAGAAGAGGAGGCACTCACCGTTACCTTTGAGAAGGACGAAAGTGAAGAGAAGGCAGCAGCCGCAGGAACAGATTGTGTGTCCGAGGCACTTAAGGAGATATACAAGAAGCTCCGTCCCGGTGACCCTGCGACCGTTGAATCTGCTACTACTCTTATCCATAACCATTTCTTTGACAACAAGAGATATGACATTTCCGATGTTGGACGTTATAAGTTCGATAAGAAGATGGCGATACATTCAAGACTTCGCGGACACGTTGCCGCTGAGGATATTGTCAGCCGCCTGACAGGTGAGGTGATTATCACCGAAGGTGAGTACATTGACAGAGAAAAGGCGTTCCTCGTTGAGGATAATGCTGTAAACGAGGTCAAGATCAGACTTGACAACGGCGACGTTGTTAAGGTCGTTTCCAACAACACGATTCTTCCTCAGGCAGTTCTCGGCTATGATCTTAAGGATTGCGGTATCAACGAGAAGGTAAATACTGCGGTTCTTCTGGAGCTTGTTGAGAAGTACGGTGACGACGCAGAGGGACTTAAGGCAGAGGCGAAGGAAAGACTTGTTGAGCTTTGCCCCAGAGTTATTACAAAGGACGACATTTTCGCATCTATCAGCTATCTTATAAACTTTACACACGGTGTTGGCTGCGGTGACGATATCGACCACCTTGGCAACCGTCGTATCCGTTCTGTTGGTGAGCAGCTTGAGAACTATCTCAGAAGCGGTTTCGCTAAGATGGAAAAGATAATCAAGGAGAGAATGATAAGCGGAGATAACGAGAAGATGACTCCCAGTCTGCTTATCAATATCAAGCCCGTTACTACGGCTATCCGTGAGTTCTTCGGTTCATCTCAGCTCTCACAGTTTATGGACCAGAACAACCCCTTGGCAGAGCTGACTCATAAAAGACGTTTGTCTGCACTCGGACCCGGAGGTCTGTCGCGTGAGAGAGCTTCCTTCGACGTTCGTGACGTACACTACACCCACTACGGTCGTATGTGTCCTATCGAAACGCCTGAAGGTCCTAACATCGGTCTTATCTCCTACCTTACCACCTATGCACGTATAAATGATTACGGCTTTATCGAAGCACCCTTCCGCAGAATAGATAAGGAAACGGGTATCGTTACCGATGAAGTGGTATATATGACAGCAGATAAAGAGGATAACTATGTGGTAGTACCCGCAAACGAGCCTCTTGATGAAAACAACAGATTTGTAAACGCAAAGGTAATTGCCCGTGATAAGGGTGAGTTCGTAGAGAGAGCCTCTAACGAGGTTGACTTTATGGACGTATCTCCCAAGATGGTAGTTTCCGTAGCGTCTGCAATGATCCCCTTCCTTGAAAACGACGACAACTCCCGTGCACTTATGGGATCTAACATGCAGAAGCAGGCAGTTCCGCTTATGGTAACCGACTCGCCTATCGTTGGTACGGGTATGGAATACAAGGCAGCTGTTGACTCCGGTGTCGTAGTTCTCGCAAAGAACGCAGGTGAGGTTGAAAAGGTAGACGCAACCAAGATAGTTATCCGTTGCGATGACGGTCACAAGGACGTTTACGAGCTTATCAAGTTCAAGAAGACCAACCAGGGTACGTGCTTCAATCAGTCGCCTATCGTAGAGGTTAGAGAGAGAGTTGAGGCGGGTCAGGTCATAGCTGACGGTCCTGCTACTCACAACGGTGAGATCTCCCTCGGTAAGAATGCTCTTATCGGCTTTATGACTTGGGAAGGCTATAACTACGAGGACGCAGTTCTTCTTAATGAAAGACTGGTAAGAGATGACGTTTATACCTCTCTCCATATTGAGGAGCATCAGATAGAGGCAAGAGATACTAAGCTCGGACCGGAAGAGATAACCCGCGAGATTCCTAACGTCGGTGACGATGCACTTAAGGATCTCAATACCGAGGGTATCGTTAAGAAGGGTACTGAGGTAAGAGCAGGTGACATACTTGTAGGTAAGATCTCTCCCAAGGGAGAGGCAGAGCTTACCGCAGAGGAAAAGCTGCTTCGCTCCATCTTCGGTGAG
>JAZOUQ010000171.1:0-1691 GCA_045658185.1 Eubacteriales bacterium | reverse complement strand
TCAATACAATTTTAACATTTTACGACATTTACAACCAATAATTTCCTAATATAAAAAATGTTTTCATTTTATCTGTTGACATAGTGGCTCAAATGTCTTAAAATAATTACAAGTAAAGCTTTTTTATTGCATTTCCGGGGGCTATCGGTTTTGGAAAGATTTGAAAGACAGTCACTCATTATAGGAGAAGAAGCAACCAAGAGGCTATCACAGAAAAAGGTAGCTCTTTTCGGTGTGGGCGGAGTTGGAAGCTACGCTGCCGAAGCCCTTGCCCGTTGCGGAGTAGGAACGGTGGAGCTTATTGACAGCGATTGCGTATCGCTGAGCAACGTAAACAGACAGCTGTGTGCCTTGGACAGCACGGTAGGTCTGCCAAAGGTAGACGTTGTTGCCGCAAGAATGAAGGATATAAATCCAAACATTACGGTAATTGCCCGTAAAGAATTTTTCCTTCCCGAGAATGCCGACAGCTTTGATTTCTCCTCTTACGACTTCGTTATTGATGCCATAGACACGGTCAGTGCCAAGGTAGAAATAGCACTCCGTTGCTCTCATTTGAACGTTCCTATGATAAGCTCAATGGGAACGGGCAACAAGCTCGACCCCTCTGCCCTGTGTATTTCCGACCTGTCAAAGACCTCAGGCTGTCCCTTGGCAAGAGTTATGCGTCGGGAACTGAAAAAGCGTGGCATTTTGCATATGCCCGTGGTCTATTCCAAGGAAGAGCCTATCCGTCCCATCAATTCTCCCGTATCGGAGAACGGAAAGCCTATCCCCGGCAGTATATCCTTCGTCCCCTCGGTAGCGGGACTTTTGGCGGCATCCGTCGCTGTAAAAGAGCTTATAAAGGAAGTGTAATATGATATTCTCAAAAAAATATACGACCCGATGGCACGACACAGATGCATCAAGACGCGTCCGTATAACGAAAATGTTGGAATATATGCAGGAAACCTCAAATGCTCATATGGAGAGCTTTGGCGTGTCCTTAGACAAGCTGCGTGACGATCACGGACTCGCCTTTATTCTGAGCAAAACAAGAATTAAAATATATCAGCCTATCCACGCATACGAGGATATTGAGGTGCAAACGTGGACGAGTGAGCCTCGCGGCTTTTCCATACCGAGAGCGTACAGAATACTCAAAGACGGCGAAACGGTAGCAGAGGCAGATACGACGTGGTGCTTGATAGACCTTAATAAAAAAAATCTTGTCAAGGGTGCTGATGGTATGGCTTATTATAATTTTGAAAACGAGCCACCTCTCGATATGACCCTGCCCGCTCGCTTCAGGCTACCTGTGGGCGTAGAGCTTAAAAGCTCGGCAAACAGGAAAATAGTTTATTCCGACCTTGACTATAATATGCATATGAACAACACAAAATATACCGATATGCTTTGCGACCTCATACCCATCGAGGATACGGGAAGGATATCGGGAGTTTTGCTTTCTTACGTAAACGAAGCGGCATTCGGCGACACCCTTGACGTGCGTCACGCGTTTGACGGCAAGACTCATTACTTCCGCACGGTGAACACACAAGGAAAAATATGCCTTGAAGCCGAGCTTATACTCAAAAGCGAGGACGAGCCGTGATAACACTTCTATCTCCTTGCACGCCTAAAACAAGACGATATTAATTCACCGCAGGGACAACCATTAGTGATCTTCAAAAACGGTTTTGCCCAAA
>JAZOUQ010000170.1:0-2614 GCA_045658185.1 Eubacteriales bacterium | reverse complement strand
GGAAGCGTATAAGAGCTTATGTCCATTTTTTCAAAGCTCTTGCCCTCAGGCATGACCTGAAGCAAAGCCTCGTTTGCACTTTGCTCCTGATTTTTCTTTATAATGGGAGCGGTTATCGCGTTGGTCAAAGCCAACAGAACTGCCATCACGGCACAAATACAAACCAGCACCACCGTGCTTTTTACAGATTTCTTCATGCCGCTTTACCTCCTACTCCGAATACTCTTCGACGAGTCCAACTCTCAATGTAAGGGGTCAATATGTTCATAAACAGTATCGCAAATGAAACTCCCTCGGGATAAACACCGAAATAGCGGATAAGGAAGGTAATAAGTCCCGCTCCTACACCGAAAATTATTTTACCCCAAGCAGTTGAGGGGGACGTTACGTAGTCGGTCGCCATAAAGATAGCTCCTATGAGCAATCCTCCCGAAAGAACTGCCGTCAGTGCGGCGGTAATATCCATACTCTCCATAAAGAAGGAGAAAACGAATACGCTGCCAACGAACGCCGCGGGAATGTGCCAGGTAATAACGCGGCGAACCAACAGATAAAGGAGTCCTAACAGCAAAGCTGCCGCACAGGTTTCACCGATAGCACCGCCGTGAAGTCCCAAAAAGAGATCCATAAGCGAGGGCATCTTTTCCGCCGCCAAGGGAGTTGCACCTGCCACCGTGTCTACGATAACAGGAGTAGCCGCCTTTGCCATCGTACCGAATGCAACGAGCATAAAAACTCTTGCGGTAATTGCAGGGTTTACGGGGTTGCAGCCCAATCCGCCGAACAGCGACTTAACAACGACGATGGCGAAGAAAGAGCCTATAACACACTGCCACAGCGGAATATTTGCGGGAAGATTCAATCCAAGCAAAAGTCCCGTAACGGCGGCACTGAGATCTCCTACCGTCTGCTCCTTTTTGAGCAGAAGATCATAAAGAGCCTCAAAGCCTACGCAGGCTGCTACGCACACCGCCAAAACCAGCAATGAACGCAGACCGAAGATAACCGTTCCCGCAATCGCGGCGGGAAGCAGTGCTAAAATCACGTCAAACATAATGCGTGACGTTTTGCGTCCGCTATGAATGTGAGGGGATACGGAGAGCGTCAACTGTTTGCTCATTATTTACTTCCCTCCTTTGCTTGTTGTTCTTTAAGAAATATCTTTGCCAATTTATTATTCTGCACCAAGGGACGGTTCGCGGGACACACAAAGCTGCAGCAGCCACATTCCATACAAGCCGTCAGGGACAGCTCCTTCAATGCATCTGCGTCCCTTCTTCCGTACGCCCGTGCCAGTGCCATCGGATTAAGTCCGAAGGGACAGGTGTTGGTACAAGAACCGCAACGAATACACGCAGTAGTTTTGGGAAGCTTCACTTCCTTTTCGGTCAGTGCCAGAACAGCGTTGGTATTCTTAAGCACAGGTGCGGATAAGTCGGGAACGGTAATTCCCATCATAGGACCTCCGTAGATCACCTTTGCGGGATCAGCCGTAAGTCCTCCGCATGCCTCAAGCACGTCCGATATAGCCGTACCTATGGGAACGATCAGATTGCAAGGCTCTTTTACTGCTCCGCCATCGACCGTGACACACTTCTCCACCAAAGGCATACCCGTCTTAAGATACGCACCGATAGCCGCAAGAGTGGTACAGTTGATAACGATACAGCCTACGTCGATAGGAAGCATACCTGAGGCAACTACCTTGCCCGTAGTGTGATATATGAGAACCTTCTCGCCTCCCTGAGGATATACCGAGGGCAATACCTTCACCTTTGCAGTACAGCCGTTGCCGATTTTCTGCACAAGCTGTTGCATAGACTCGATAGCCTTCTTTTTGTTGTTTTCAATACCTATAATTACGTTTTTAACACCAAGGTACGCCGCCATAGCCTCAAGAGCCGTCGCCATATCGTCACCACGCTCAAGCATAGTGAGGGTGTCGCTGGTAACGTACGGCTCACATTCCGCACCGTTAATGATAAGATATTCAATCTTTTCGGGCGGTACGTTCAGCTTGAAGTGGGTGGGAAATCCCGCTCCTCCAAGACCTACGATACCCGCGTTTTTTACCGCCTCGATAAACGATTCGCGAGAATTTACAACAGGAGGCGTCAAAGCCTCATCGGGTGTCATCATTCCGTCGGATTCTATAACCACGGCGGGGACGGTCTTTCCGTCAGACAACAGATGATCTATGATCTTTGTAACCTTTCCCGATACCGAAGAATGAATGGGTGCAGATACAGTTCCCCCAGCCTCGGCAATAAGAGTACCGACCTTTACGGTATCGCCAACCTTAACTATGGGAGCTGCGGGGGCACCTATGTGCATAGACATGGGCAAGGTCACGGTGCTGACCGTTTCCATACGCATAGCAGTCTTATCTGCTGTGTTTTTTCTGTGGGGCACGTGGACCCCGTGAAGAGAAAATGCCATTTGTCTGTTACCTTTCTTTGATCTATATGCTAAAGACAACAATATCCCAGCATATGAATATACATTATAGATTATAATATATTTTTGTTGTTTTGTCAATAGATTTACATAACCTACGCCCCATTTTTATATGGAAAAAGATGAAAATAAAGGTTTGCCGTTGTATATCATCAAG
>JAZOUQ010000169.1:0-4015 GCA_045658185.1 Eubacteriales bacterium | reverse complement strand
CTCTTTAAGGTAAGCGGATATTATATCCTTTTCAAGCTGAGAACGAAATTCTGCGTTGATGGGATGTACTATATCTCTGTAGGTGTCGTCGGGATTTTTGCGGCTGGGCATTACGATAAAGTATTTGTCACGTGCATATATAACTTTAATGTCGTGAACCGCAAGCTGTCCGTCGAAGGTAGCAGAGAGGACTGCCTTCATAGGACCGTCGTCGAATATTTTTCTTATTTTGATGTCTGTTATTTGCATTTTTTAAACCTCCGTCAAATATTTTTTGTAACAAACATTTTATTTTCAAATACATTGTACATATATTATACAAAGCAATTTTGACGGTTATACAATCGTTTTGAGATTTTTTTGTGAAGATACACACTTTTTTATGAATTTTTATTGAAGATATGACCGGAGGGTGAAGATGTCAATTAAAAATACCCACTATGGGGCAGAGCGTATTGCAAGAATGCTTGATGGCGCAAAAAGTATATATTTTATCGGCATCGGCGGCATAAATATGTCCTCTCTCGCACATATAACCCATAACAGAGGTTACGCTGTGGGTGGTTCGGACAGAACCCGCACTGAGCTTACCGAACGCCTTGAGGGCGAGGGCATTGCGGTAAATTACTCTCATTGTGAAGAAAACGCCAAAGGCTATGATGCTTTTGTGTACACCGTTGCGATAAGCGAGGACAATCCCGAATACCGCTTTGCCATTGATAACGGCAGACCGTGTATTTCCAGAGCTGACTATCTTGGATATATTATGATGGCGTATCCCGTTCGCATTGGCGTGTCGGGTATGCACGGAAAAAGCACCTGTACGTCAATGTGTGCCGAAACGCTTATTGAGGCGGGGGCAGACCCGACGGTGCTTTCGGGGGCACAGCTTCCCACTATGGGCGGAGCGTATTGCGTTGGCGAGGGCGGCAGCTTTGTGTTCGAGGCTTGTGAATATATGGATTCCTTCCTTGACTTCAATCCCACGGTTGCGGTCATTTTGAATATTGAAATGGACCACGTGGATTATTTTAAGAGTATGGAGCAGATAAGAGCTTCCTTCGGTAGGTTTGCAGACCTTGCGGGGGAGCGGGGCTATGCGGTATATAACGCGGACGACGGCGACGTATTGACGGCACTCGAAGGCTTCAGGGGAAACAGATTGAGCTTTGGTATAAAGGACGAGTCGGCAAGATTGAGAGCTGTCAGCATAGAGGAGAATTACGGAAAATATTCCTTTGACATTTTGAAGGACGGGGAGTTTTTCTGCCACGTGGACCTGAGAGTGTCGGGATATTACAATATATACAACGCCCTTGCGGCGGCGGGTGCTTGTATGCTTGCGGGGTTGTCGGCAGAGGCGATATCGGACGGACTGCACGAGTTTTGCGGAGCTGGACGGCGTATGGAATTCAAGGGCTGCATCAACGGAGGCGAGGTGTACGACGACTACGGCCATCACCCTACGGAGATAGCCGCTACCCTTGAGGGGGCGAGAGCTATGGCACAGAGGCGGTTGGTATGCGTTTATCAACCTCATACCTATTCCCGCACAGCGGCACTTTTTGAGGAGTTTGCGGGTGCGTTTGACAAATGCGACAGAGTGATATTCGTTGATATTTATGCGGCAAGAGAGAGCAACGAATGGGGAGTAAGCTCTGAGGGGCTGGCTCTTCGGATAGGTGAAAGGGCGGCTTACGCACACAGCTTCAAGGAGGCGGCTGATATGGTGTCCGCTGAACTTGGCACGGGAGATATAGCCGTGGTTATGGGAGCTGGGGACGTTTACAAAACCTTTGACTATATGGTCTTTGACTCTATTGATATGTGAGGAAAATATGGCGAATTACGAAGGATACGAGGCAATAGCCCGTGTGTACGACAAGCTTAATGCGGATATAGATTACAAGTCGTGGGCGGATTTTTTTGACAAATGCTTTGATAAATATCTGGCGGCACGTCCCGAGCTTGTTCTTGACCTTGCCTGTGGCACGGGCAGAATGACAAGAGAGCTTGCCGCACGAGGCTATGATATGATAGGCGTTGACGGCAGCGAGGATATGCTGTCGGAGGCGATGTATTCCTATGACAGAGAGGGAATACTCTACCTGCTTCAGGATATGAGAGAATTTGAGCTTTACGGCACGGTGGGTGCTGTGGTATGCTGTCTTGACAGCATAAATTATCTTTTGGAAGAGAGCGACGTGGCGAAAACCTTTGCCACCGTTCACAACTATCTTGACCCCGACGGACTGTTTGTTTTCGACGTGAACAGTCCTCATAAATTCAAGTGCGTTTACGGTGATAACGCCTACGTGCTTGAGGACGAGGGAGAGGACGGACAAGCAGTATACTGCGGTTGGCAAAATCAGTTTGACGAGCAGAGCGGTATATGTGATTTTTATCTCTCCATATTCGAGGAGGACGAGGACGGAGCGTATACCCGCTCGGATGAGCATCAGAGAGAAAGGTGCTACGACCTTGATACGCTGAAAAAGCACCTTGAGGACAACGGCTTTGAATTTATCGGAGCGTTCTCGGATTTTGAATTTTCACCGATAAATACAACGGACGACAGATGGTATATCGTCGCACGGGCAAAGAAATAAAACAATAAGAAAAGTTAGTTTGACGCAGGTTTTCGCTACCTTTTTGAAAAAAGGTAGCACCAAAAACTTTACTGGCAAAATAGGCTTGACTGAAAGGCATAGTCTGTGCTGTCATTTGTAGAATTGCTCCCGCTAATTTTTTGGGGCCGCTACCCCAAAAATTCCATAGGGTTAGATAATTTGAAAAAATACGTATAAAATAAAAAAACAAAGAGGAAAGAGAAATGAGCGAAAAGACACAGGCAAGTATACTCCGTGCCATGACGGCAGACGGAAGTGCAAGAATACATGTTATAAATTCAACGGCGATCGTCAACGAGGCGATAAGAATACACAATACCACCCCCACGGCAACCGCAACCCTCGGACGTCTTTTGACGGTTACTTCAATGATGGGCTGTATGCTGGGAGAAAAGGACGATGCCATTACCGTAACCCTTGGCGGCGACGGCCCTGCGGGTAGAGTTATCGCTGTGTCCGACTATTTTGGAAACGTGAGAGGCTATATCCAGAATCCTGATGTGGATATTCCCCTGAAGCATAACGGAAAGCTTGACGTTGGCGGTGCTGTGGGCAGAGGTCTGTTGACTATAATCAAGGACTTGGGCGGAAAAGAGCCAACCACGGGTTCAATAGAGCTTGTCAGCGGAGAGATCGCGGAGGACGTTGCGGCGTATTACGCAAACAGCGAGCAGATTCCTACCGTATGTGCATTGGGTGTCCTTGTGGATACCGACCTTTCCTGCCGTGCGGCGGGCGGAGTGCTTATACAGCTCTTGCCCTTTGCCAACCCCGAAACGGTGGACGCACTTGAGAAAAACGTATCAAAGCTTGCCAATATCTCAAAGCTTTTTGAGAGAGGGCTTGACAACAAGGCGATAGCGGATATTGCCCTTGAGGGCATAGAGTTCGACGTATTCGACGAGCTTTATGTAGATTATAAGTGCAACTGCTCCCGTGAGAGAGTAGAGAAGGCACTTATCACCCTTGGCAGCCGCGACCTCTACAAAATGCTTGAGGAACAAAAGCAGGAGGGTAAGCCCGACGAGCTTGAGGTGTGTTGCCGCTTCTGCGGAAGAAAGGAAATATTCAACAGAAATCATATTGATGAAATGGTTGAGAATATGAAATGATAAAAAACGGACTTGGCTGTAATGGCGAAGTCCGTTTTTTGTAGGAAAATTTGAATGAAATTCTCAATATTTCAAAGGGAAATTGGACGGTTTTTGGAGAAAAATAATAAACTTAAAAAAATTGAAAAAAGCTATTGACAAACAAAGGGGAATGTGGTAGAATATGTAACGTTGACGCGGCAGAAAGAGCGAGTCAAAACCCCCGAAAAAAACTTTAAAAAAGTTTTAAAAAAGGTATTGACAAAGCAAAAGAGATGTGATATAATATCAAAG
>JAZOUQ010000168.1:0-14943 GCA_045658185.1 Eubacteriales bacterium | reverse complement strand
ACTCATAAGAAGAACGTAGGAGAACTCTGCCACAAGCTCATAAGAAAGTCCTTTTTCCTCAAGCATATCCTTGTAATACTTATCATAGCTATCCGAGTAACGAATGATACCGAGCTTATATTCGTTTTCGAGAAGCTTTTTTATGGTCTTTTTGGAGTTAGTTTCCTTGTAGTATATTTCTACGGGAGTATTTCCGATGTTTTTTGAAAATTCCGCCATGGCGGCAGAGATATAGCACGCACGAGGAACAGAGATTGAAAACTTACGTTTTTTATGCGAACCGTCACGGTAGGACTGCTCGATCTTATCGATACGGTGAAGAATATCACGCGCATAATCCATAAACTCCTCACCATCGGGAGTCAAAACCATTCCTTTGGCACTTCGTTGGAATATGGTAATTCCAAGATCCGCTTCAAGCTCCTTGATAGAGCGGCTGATATTCGGTTGTGCAATCATAAGCGTTTCCGCCGCTTTATTCAGCGAACCGAGTCTTGCAACTTCGACAGCGTATTTCATATGTAGAATATTCATATACCAGTCCTCCTCTCATTGCATTGTTTACATATTTATCCTATTATACCACAAAAGCCTGAATAATTCAAGGCATTTCTTTGCGTTTGCCCTAACAAACTTCTTAATTTTAGCATCCTCCAAAATTAGATTTTGATTTTACTGCAATAAAAACAGTCCTTTTTGTATTTTAAATCTCTAAAAACGTTGTAAAATAATGAAAAAAGCAAGTTCAAATTCAGCGAATTTGAACTTGCTTTTTGTTAGCTTTGTTTCTCCAAATCCCTCACGATACTTGCTATCGCACCTACTTCGCAGTCGTCTGCTATTCGGTGGGCATAGGGAGCGAGGGCTGGGTGGTGTCGCTTTGCGACGTAAGCAATATCTGCTACCTTAAGCATAGGCAGATCGTTTTCGTAATCTCCTATACATATGAGAGTTGTAGCTCCCAAAAGCTCGGCTATCTTTCGTGCGGCTTTTCCTTTATGGAAGTCGGGCGTCTGTATCTCCATGCCGTAGCTCCAGCTTTGGCTGACGCCAAACTCATGTCCGAGAGAACCGACGACCCATTCCTTCTCTTGCTTCGAAAAGGGAGAAAAGCTGTGGTACAGCATTTTGTGTATCGGCTGATCGAGAGCTTTGGCGACCTTTTCGGAAAAATTCTCGTCGTCCGAGTTGATACAATAGTATCTGTATTTTCCGAACACCATTACGTCTTTGAGATTTTTCCACGTTTTGTAATTTTCCAAGGTGAATTCAACAAGAGTGTTCGTATTATCGATAAGATGCTCCTCGAATATCTCCTTTTTCTCAACGTCGTATATCAGCGTTCCGTTCACACAGCCCATATAACCGTCGGGAGTGAAAGCATCTGCGTAAGTGTCAAAATGGCTGGGAGCTCTTCCGCTTATAACGGTAAATTTTCCGCCGTTTTGCCTGAAATATTTTATTGCATCTATATTTGCCTGAGGTATCTCGCCCTTGAAAGCCATCGTGCCGTCAAAGTCAGAGCATATAAGGATACCCGAGAATTTTCCCATTTTCACGCCTCCTCAACAGATTCTACCGTTATTTTACTCTAACATAACAACGACAGTGTTAACAAAATGTGTTCCGTTTGTAAAACTTAAATTGGTTTCGCCTCTTGACAAACCTTTTGAAATGATGTAAAATATTTATAACGGATTTCATAACTATTTTTATTTAACATTTCCTCACTTGGAGGTAGGATATGAGCTATAAAATTTTTGAGCGTTTGCTGAATGAAAATCAGGTCACGGTGTACAGAGTTTCCAAGGAAACGGGTATATCCGCCGCAACCTTTACCGATTGGAAAAACGGCAGGTCTGTACCCAAGACGGACAAAATGATGAAGATAGCCTCGTTTTTTGGCGTCAGTATTGATGTCTTGCTGGGCAGTGAGAGTTTGGGTGCAGAGGCTGTTTGGGGCGGTCGAAAGGCAATACCGATAATCGGAGAGATAAGGGCAGGCTCGCCCATTATAACCAACGAAACCTTGCTAGGCACGGAATACGCCGACGTGGACGATGCTGACGAGTATTTCTTTCTTAAGGTACGCGGCGACAGTATGAAAAATATCGGAATGGTAGAGGGAAGTATGGTTCTTTTCAGAAAACAGCAGTATGCCGAGAACAACGATATAGTTGCGTGTCTTGTTGGCGGCGAGAGTGCTACGGTCAAGCGTTTCAGACGGGAGAAGAAAAACATCTACCTTTTGCCCGAAAACGAGGACTATTCGCCCATACATCTAACCACCGACGATTTTGAGTCGGGAGAGGCGAGAATTCTCGGCGTGGCTATGGAGATAAAAATCAAGCTTTAAAATAGGGATTTTGATATGATTGCATTAAGTACAGAAGCACTATCGCTGTCATTTGGAACGAAAAAGGTACTTGAAGACGTTTCCTTTGCCGTTCAGGATAACGACCGTCTGGGCATTATAGGTTCTAACGGTTGCGGAAAATCCACTCTGCTCAAGCTGATACTTGGAGAGCTTGAGCCTGATAGCGGAAGTATTTATATATCCAAGGATAAAACGGTGGGAATACTCCGTCAGGACGACGCTTTTGCGGACGTCCTTGGAGTAGACGGAGAGGCAACGGCACTTGAAATAATGTACGCCTCCTTTCCTCACCTGCTGAGATCTGAAAAAAGACTTTCCCAGCTTGAGGCTATGCTTGAGAGCGGTGAATATGAAGAGGGAAGAAGCCGTGATTCCATCGTGGCGGAATACACCTCGCTGAACGAGAGATTTATACGTGAGGGCGGACTTGAATTTAGAGGCAGATGCGTATCCACTCTTGCCAAGATGGGATTTGACGCTGACGCACAAGGTCGTCCGTTCTCCACGTTCAGCGGCGGACAGCGGACGCGTCTTGCTCTTTGCCGAGAGCTTTGCCGAGAGCCTGACGTTCTTATGCTGGACGAGCCGACCAACCACCTTGATATGGAAACCTTGGTGTGGCTGGAGGGGTATCTTTCCGCATATAAAAAGTGCGTATTGATAATCTCTCACGACAGATATTTCCTTGACCGTATAACCAATAAAACGCTTTGCATAGAAAATCACAAGGCAAAGCTGTACAACGGAAACTATACGCAGAGTATGGCTCAGCGGCAGCTTGACCGTGAGATATGGGAGCGTCACTATAAGAATCAGCAAAAGGAGATCGCCCGTCAGGAGGCGTATATCGCACAGCAGAGGGCGTGGAACAGAGAGAGAAATATTATTGCGGCGGAGAGCCGTTTGAAGCTTCTTGACAAAATGGAGAAGATAGAGCGACCCGACAGCGTGGCAAAGGGCGTAAAATTCGGCTTTTCCTCGTCTATCGCAAGTGGAAACGACGTGCTGACGCTAAAGGACGTGGGCTTTGGCTACCGCGGAGCTGCCCCTCTTATTTCGGGACTTTCTGCGGTTGTAAAGCGTGGCGACCGCCTCTTTATAACAGGACCTAACGGTTGCGGTAAATCCACTCTTATAAAGATTCTCGTTGGCAGACTTACGCCCACGGCGGGATATATGGAGATAGGCTACAACGTAAACGTAGGTTATTACGATCAGGAAAATCAGAATCTTAATATCTCAAACACCGTTCTCGAAGAGCTGTGGGGGACTTACCCTACGCTTAATGAGCTTGATATTCGCAACACACTTGCAAGGTTTAAGTTTGTGGGTGACGACGTTTACAAGTCGGTGTCTGATTTGAGCGGAGGAGAGAGGGCAAGGCTGACTCTGTCGAAGCTGATACTTTCCGATATAAATCTGCTTATACTCGACGAGCCGACCAACCACCTTGACATAGATTCCAGAGAGGCGTTGGAAACGGCAATATCCGAGTTTGACGGAACGGTTATCGCGGTATCTCACGACAGATATTTTCTCGGGAAGCTTGCTACAAGACTTCTCGACCTTACGGGAAACCAAGCCGCTCCCACGGATATTACCGTCCATAAGGCGGGAGAGGGATATGAGGAGCTTTTGCGTGACCGACAGAGAAGAGCGGAGCTTAAAGCTTTTGAGGAAACGGACACTGTAAGCACTGCACCGTCAACTCAAAAGGAGCAGTATTTAAATAATAAAAAGCAACAGGCAGAGAACCGAAAGGCACAGGCGAAAATTCGCCGTCTTGAAGCGGAGGCGAGAGAGATCGAGGCACGTCTTGATAAGATTCAGGCAGAAATGACGGGCGAGGCGGCTTACGATTACGTTCGTCTGTCCGAGCTTGACTCACAGAAAGATCAGCTTGAGGAAAGATTGCTTGAAATATACGAGGAGATAGAGATATGAAAATAGGAATTATCGGAGCTATGGACGTTGAGGTCAAGGCTCTCAGGGAAAAGATGGAAAACGTCAGTCAGACGGACGTAAGCGGGATCAGCTTTTTTGGCGGTACGCTTTGCGGCAAGGAGGTGGTAGTGGCAAAATGCGGCATCGGAAAGGTGTTTGCCGCTATCTGTGCCCAGACTATGATACTTAAATTCGGTGTTACTCACGTAATAAACACGGGAGTCGCGGGAACGCTTACCGATAAGCTGGGACTTCTTGACGTGGCAATAGCCGACGGAGTAGTTCAGCACGATATGGATACCTCGCCCATAGGCGACCCTGTGGGGCTTATATCGGGGATAAATAAGGTGGTGCTTCCCACGTCAAAAACGCTCGGTGACCTTGCCAAGACCGTGGCAGAGGGGATAGGTAAAAAGACCCTTACGGGTATAGTTGCCTCGGGCGACCAGTTTATAAGCAACGCAGAGAGAAAGCGTTTTATAACCGACAATTTCGGAGCGATATGCTGTGAGATGGAGGGTGCGTCGATAGGACACGTTTGTTACGTTAACGGAGTGGAATGTCTTATAGTCCGTTCAATTTCCGACAGTGCGGACGGCTCGGCACATATGGATTACCCCCAACTCGTAAGCCACGCGGCGGCACAGTCCCAGAAGATAATTGAGGGAATAGTTGAGAGAATATAATAGGGGCGTACTTTTAAGGACAGTTCCCGCAATAATACGGTATATCTTGAAAGAGGTATGCCGTATTTTGCATTTGTGTCCGCAAATGCAGTGCTTCGTATGACTTAATTAAAGACTACAACAAAATTATCGTCTGTTGACTAAGAAAAAAGCCTTCCCTTGTCAGGGAAGGGGGACCGCGGTAGCGGTGGATGAGTAGTCCATTCGCATATAAAGAGAACAGACGCAAAAATTTTGCCGCTGTGTGTAAAATTATATTAAATCACATTGAAGTTAAATTAGAGGAATTAAAGGAAAGTTAGTTTGGGTAAAAAAACTACTCATCCGTCACGGCTTCGCCGTGCCACCTTCCCTCACAAGGGAAGGCTTACAAAGAAAATGCGAACAAGGAGAACACCCTCACAACTTTCAATTTTCAACTTTCAATTCATCCCACCGTAGGGGCGAACTGTGTTCGCCCGCAACGCACAACCCCCATGGCGACAACCTATGTTCGCACATAAAAGAGGCTCCCTCAGGGAGGGAGCTGTCACCGAGAGGTGACTGAGGGAGAGTGCGTGACAATAAAATAACATCAAACCTCATTGTCCCGCAGGCTCCTTCCGTCACTCGCCACGCTCGTGCCACCTCCCTCTCGGAGGGAGGCTTATTAAAAATGTGCGAACAAGGACAACACCCTCACAACTTTCAATTTTCAACTCATATCTTTCCGCGGAGTGGGGAAAAATATGGATTATTGCTTGACAATATTTCCATATACTGTTATAATTATATATACTAAAAATCAAATAGGAGGACTAAAGTGCTATTTCATCACAAACCGACAGATGAGGTGCTGAAGCTTCTCGACACCGACGCGGAGCGTGGACTGTCGACAGCTCAGGTGGCTTCACTCAAGGAAAAGTACGGAGAAAACAAGCTCCGTGAAAAGAAAAAGAAAACTACACTTCAGAGATTTTTTGACCAATTCAAGGACGTTATGATCCTCATTCTTATGGCGGCTGCGGTGGTTTCGTTTGCCGTTATCTGTATTGAGAAGAACTGGGGAGAGCTGTTTGAACCCGCTCTTATCGTTCTTATCGTAATACTGAACGCCGTAATGGGCGTTATGCAGGAGAGCAAGGCGGAAAAGGCATTGGACGCACTTAAAAATATGTCTGCTCCTCACGCGAGAGTAATACGAAACGGCGAGGAAATGATAATTGACGCCTCCGAGCTTGTTCCCGGTGACGTTATCCGTCTTGAGGCGGGCGACTTCGTCCCCGCAGACGCAAGACTTATCCACAGTGCGGGTCTTAAGAGCGAGGAATCTGCTCTTACGGGAGAATCCGTTCCCTCGGAAAAGGACGCATCCGCCCAGGTGGAGGAAAAAGCACCTCTTGGCGACCGTGCCAATATGGTGTTCTCGGGCTGTAGCATAACCTACGGTACGGCAACCGCCGTAGTTACCGCCACGGGAATGGATACCGAGATGGGTAAGATAGCAGGACTTCTGGAGGGCGAGGCTGAAACCCAGACCCCCTTGCAGAAAAAACTGGCTCAGCTCGGAAAGTATCTTGGCGTTGTGGCTCTCGGAGCGTGTGCCATTATATTCGCAGTAGGTCTTGCAAACGACCTTGAGCCTCTTCATATGTTTATGACCGCCGTATCCCTTGCGGTGTCGGCAATACCCGAGGGACTTCCCGCAATAGTTACCATCGTGCTTTCCATCGGAGTGCAGAGAATGGTAAAGAGAGGAGCACTTATCCGCCGTCTGCCTGCCGTTGAAACGCTGGGCGGTGCGTCGGTCATCTGCTCCGACAAGACGGGTACGCTTACCCAGAACAGAATGACGCTTACCAAGGCATATGCCGACGGAATGGACGCTCCCGAGCTTATAAGTAAGGATTGCTCGGAAGAGATAAAGAAGCTCCTTGCATACGGAACGCTTTGCTGTGACGGCTCGGTGGTATTCCACGGCGAGGAGGAGCAGCATATAGGCGACCCCACGGAAACGGCAATAGTTCTTGCGGCATATCGCAACGGACTTACCAAGGAGCAGCTCAACGGCGACTGTCCCCGTCTTGGCGAGATACCCTTTGACTCGGACAGAAAGCTTATGTCCACTATCAACAAGATAGACGGCAAGAATATAGTTATCGTTAAGGGTGCTTTCGATATGATGGCTGAGCGTTGTGTCAAGGGTGACCTTGAGGCGGCTCGCCGTATGACCGAGAGTATGAGTGCAGACGCTCTGCGAGTTCTGGCTATCGGTTATAAGGAAATTGACGAGATACCCGCAACGCTGACCTCCGAGGAGCTTGAAAACGGACTTACTCTTATGGGACTTGTGGGTATGATAGACCCGCCCCGTCCCGAGGCAAAGGAAGCTGTGGCAGTCTGCCGCAGAGCGGGAATAAAGCCTGTTATGATAACGGGTGACCACGTAGTTACCGCAACGGCTATTGCGAAGGAGCTTGGAATATTCGTTGAGGGCGACAGAGCCATTACGGGTGCGGAGCTTGACGCAATGAACGACACCGAGCTTGACGCGGCGGTTGAAAGCATTTCCGTTTACGCCCGCGTTTCCCCCGAAAACAAGATACGCATAGTCAAGGCTTGGCAACGAAAGGGTCAGGTGGTGTCTATGACGGGTGACGGAGTAAACGACGCCCCCGCACTCAAGGCGGCTGACATCGGCTGTGCTATGGGTATTACGGGTACTGACGTTGCAAAGGGTGCGGCTGATATGACCCTTACCGACGACAACTTTGCTACCATCGTACACGCAGTCAGAGAGGGAAGAGGAATATACGCCAACATCAAAAAGGTTGTTGGATTTTTGCTTGGAACGAATATCGGTGAGGTCATTACCGTGTTCGTGGCGATGCTTTTGTGGCACGAAACACCTCTCCTTTCTATGCAGCTTTTGTGGATAAATCTGGTAACCGACAGCCTTCCCGCCATAGCACTGGGAATGGAAGCGGTGGAGTCCGATATTATGGACAGAGCCCCCAAGCCCAAGAACGAGGGCATATTTGCTCACGGACTTGGTATACGCGTTGTGCTTCAGGGCTTTATGTTCGCTTTGCTGTCGCTTATCGGCTACCATTTCGGTAAGCTGTGGTGTTTGGATCCCTTGCTCAAAGAAGCATCCGGACAGACAATGGCGTTTATGGTACTTGCTCTGTCGCAGATAGTACAGGCGTTCAATATGCGTTCGGAGCATTCGCTGTTCAAGATAGGACCGTTCGGCAACAAGAACCTGAATCTGTCCGCACTTGCATCGTTGGTTTTGGTAGCACTTGTGCTGTTCACACCTTTGCGTGTTGCGTTCGGACTTGTTATGCTTCCCGTAAAGCTTTACCTGTTGGGACTCGGACTTATCTTCGTTCCCTTGGTGGTAATGGAGCTGAGTAAGCTTTTGGGATTGATAAAGCATAAGCATTGATTTTGACTTAATAAAGATAGGAGCTTTCCAATTTTGGGAAGCTCCTTTTCTGTGCTAAAAAACCGAACGGTTATTATAAAAACCGAAAAAAACCGAATGGTTTTTTCCAAAACCCTTATGATAATGGGAATGAAGATGAAGATAAATATGATGATGAATATGATAATGGGAATGGGGCTTACCTGCCGTGGCAGGTACGCATCGATATAAATCCCGTTTCCCAATCCCCGCTCCGCGGAAAAGAAAGGGAATTGAGAATTGAAAGTTGAAAGTTGAAAATTATGAGTTTTTTTCCTTGTTCGCATTTTCTTTGTAAGCCTCCCTCCGAGAGGGAGGTGGCACGAGCGTGGCGAGTGACGGAAGGAGCCTACGGGACAATGAGGTTTGATGTTATTTTATTGTCACGCACTCTCCCTCAGTCACCTCTCGGTGACAGCTCTCTCCCTGAGGGAGCCTCTTTTATGTGCGAACATAGGTTGTCGCCATGGGGGTTGTGCGTTGCGGGCGAACACAGTTCGCCCCTACGGTGGAACAATATTATTTTGTCGTAGGGGCGTTCTGTGAACGCCCGCCTTTTGCGGAATTGTTTTTACGCAATTCTAACCTTGTGGAATCTCGGCGGGTAAGACCTTAAAGCCAAGTCCTTTTTGTCAGTAAAGTTTTTGCGGAGCTTTTTTCAAAAAGCGACCCGCGTCCCTAAAAACAAATTTTGCTGTTTTCCTTGACAATTTGGCGTTATTATGATAAAATATTAAATTGATATTTTATGTTTATTTATTTGTAAGGAGATAGAAAATGCACTGGTCAGAAGAAATTGCAGATAAGATAATCGCACGTAATCCCGACAAGGAGGAATACGTATGTGCCGCGGGCGTAAGCCCCTCGGGTTCGGTACACATCGGTAACTTCCGTGATTTTGCCACCCCTCTTTTCGTAGTCAAGGCACTTCAGAAGAAGGGCAAGAAGGCAAAGCTTATCGTTTCCTGGGACGATTACGACCGTTGCCGTAAGATCCCCGCAAACGTTCAGGCGGTAGTGGGAAGCGATTACGACAAATACATCGGCTGTCCTTACGTTGACATTCCCGACCCTTGGGGCTGTCACGAAAGCTATGCCGCACACTTTGAGGAGGAGTTCCTCAAGGGCATCGAGCCTTTCGGCATCGAGCTTGACTGCCGTTATCAGGCACAGATGTACCGTTCGGGCAAGTACACCAAGGACATTATAGAGTCGCTCCAGAAGAGAGGCGAGATATTCGAGATACTTGACTCCTTCAAGACCAAGGACACAAGCAAGAGCGAGGAGGAGATAAAGGCGGAGCACGACGCGGAGAAGGCGGCTTACTACCCCGTAAGCATCTTCTGCCCCGAGTGTAAGACCGACTTTACCACCATAACCTCCCTTTCCGAGGACTGCACCGAGGCAGAGTTCACCTGCCGTTGCGGTCACAAGGGACACTTCAACTTCCTTGAGAACTTCAACTGTAAGCTTGGCTGGAAGATAGACTGGCCTATGCGTTGGAGATACGAGCAGGTTGACTTTGAGCCGGGCGGAAAGGACCACGCAGCACCCACAGGCTCTTACAACAACTCCAAGGTCATTTCCAAGAAGATATTCAACCACGAAGCACCCCTTTTCCAGGGCTATGAGTTTATCGGTATAAAGGGAATGGCGGGCAAGATGTCCTCTTCCTCGGGACTTAACCTTACTCCCGAAACCCTTCTTAAGCTGTATCAGCCCGAGGTTCTCTTGTGGCTTTACGCAAAGACCGACCCCACCAAGGCGTTCGATATTTGCTTTGACGACGGAATACTCCGTCAGTATTTTGAGTTTGACAAGATGCTCACCGACGTCCGCGAGGGCAAGGCAAACGAGCTGTCTGCCGATATAATCTACAACTGCTCGGTAACGGGCAGAGAGGTGGCGACCGTTCCTATGGCACTTCTCGTTCAGCTTGGCTCGGTGGTCAACTTCAACGTGCCTATGCTTGAAACGGTGTTCGAGAAGATAGGTATGCCTTACCGTGAGGCAGACTTCTCCGACCGACTTGACAGAGCAAAATTCTGGCTTGAGCAGTGTGCTCCCGACCAGGTAAATAAGCTCAGAGCAACGAGAAACTGGGAAATATACAACACCCTCAGCGACGACGAGAAGAAGACGGTAGAGCTTCTCCACGACTATATCGCAAAGGGCGGCTACACTCTTGACGAGCTGAACGCAGAGCTTTACGCTATCCCCAAGACCGTTTACGGCACAGAGATGCCCGAAAAGGAATTGAAGGGAATTCAGGGTGCGTTCTTCAAGACCGTTTACAAGCTCCTTATCGACAAGGAGAGAGGCCCCAGACTTTACCTGTTCCTCTTTGCTATCGATCCCGAGAAGTACGTAGGACTTCTTGACTTCTCCTATCCTCAGACCGAGGAGGAGATAAAGGCTGACACCCCCGTGGAGGAGTGTTGCCCCGAGGTAGAAGCTGTTGAGGAAAACAGAGAGCCTGACCCCGTCGAGCCTGTAAAGCCCCAGATAGATATTGACGATTTCGCAAAGCTTGACTTCCGCGTTTGCAAGGTGCTGAAGGCAGAGGGCGTGAGAAAATCTCATTCCTGCCTCAAGCTGACTCTTGACGACGGCATCGGTGAGCGTGTGATAATGTCCTCTATCAAGGAGGAATACACCCCCGAACAGCTTATCGGAAGAAAGATAATCGTTATCGCAAACCTCAAGCCCAACCGTATCTGCAACGTAAATTCGCAGGGTATGCTCTTGGCGGCTACCAATAACGCTTGTGGCTGTAAGGTAATATTCGTGGACGACAGCGTTCCCACGGGTACACAGATAAAGTAATAAACGCAAAAAGGAGCTGGGTCATTAAATTGACTCAGCTCTTCGGTTTAAAAATTGGGATTTATCGAGCCCTCTCCGTCACCTAACGGTGCCACCTCTCCCAAAGGGCGAGGCTTTTGATATGTTTGCAGTATGCTTAAAAAGGCTCCCCTTTTAGGAGAGCTGCCAGCGTGAGCTGACTGAGAGGTCAACACCCCGATAAATCAAAATTTACAGCAGAAAGGGACTGAGTCAAGAATGACTCAGTCCCTTTTATATATGAAGTGATATTAAAGCCCTCAAGGCTGTTGCTTATACAGGTTGATAACTCCGCCGGAGCCGTCAACTTCGTACATGATGAAGTCAGCCGACGTCTTGGTTGAATGGTCCTGAAGCGACTTGGTGCTTACCCTGTACCAATTTCCCTCGTAGTTTTTCATGAAATCAAGCTCACTCTTGTTGGTGGGGTATACCACCTTGCTTTCTATGAGCTTTCCGTCGCAGTCGTGGAAATTAACAAGCGTGGGAGAGTAGGACACATGGTCGGCGTATACTCTCTTGGGAGTGCCGACAGCGGCGGTATCAACTATTTCCTCTGCTTCTCCGCGGTGAACGTAGAGCTTACCTGCTATGTTGTAGTAGGTGTTCTCGCTTATTACGAACGCTCCCGCTTCCGCATCCCAGGAAATAACCTCAGAGGTTATAATGTTGGCAATAGGCTCGGGTCTTGCAAGTTTTCTTTCGTCGTACAGATAATATGGCTCGTCGTAGTTGCTCTGGACCAAAAATCCGCCGTCGCCCATATATTGTACAGAGGCAAACTCAAAGTTGAGTATCTGCTTTATTCTGCCTTTCTCCGCGTCGTACTTGTACGCACCGTACACTCCGTTACGCTTCGCCATAATATACTTGCCGTCGGGGGATACGGAAATTCCGCTGTGGAAGTTTAGTATCATCTCTCCGCCCACGGTATAGAGTGCGAATTCGGTGCTTTGTCCGTTGCTCACCTTCAGATATACTCCGTCAAGAGAATTTCCGAATTTCGCGGTCTTGACCGTGCCATAGGGTATGGTAGACAGCTCCTCAAGCTTGTAATCGTCGTTTATCGTATAAACGTCGGAGGATGCAACAGAGGTCTGAACTATCATAAACTTTGACACCTCACGGTTGGAGGCGGTAGGAGCTGTTATGCTCTGGACGTTATCTCCAAGCTCGGTCATTACAAGGTCAGCCGTGGATGCGGGGTCTTTTCCGCCCGTCATTACGGCAAGTCTTGAAAATGCGTAGCAACTATCGCGAACGACGTCGCCGTCAGTATCCGTTTCCACCGTCTTGAACACGGCGATCTCAACGCCCTCGTCGTAGTCAGCGTATAATGCGTAGGTCGATACGAATTCAACCGAGGTAAGAGCCATTTTTTCGGCACTGTCGGGAGTTACGCTGTATACTATTTTGCTGTTGGTCACGTCGATAAATTCAAATCTGTTTGAATCGAAGCTGGTAGCAACGGCAATGGGTGCTCCCTCGGAAAACGCATCTATAACGGTTATTTCATCGTAGGACTTGGTTTCGGGGTTGGAGGCAAAGGGTGCATACACCGTTTTTTTGCCGTTGTCATCGTTGGTTATGATATAAGCACAGCCGCCGGCTTCGTTGTTGAAGATACTTTGGATGCTCTGGTTGTAGTAAAGCGGCTTTGTGGTAGCGGTCTTGCCCGATGCCACGAAGTGCAGAATGAGTGCAACGCTACTTGACTGGGACTCGCTGGGACTGTAAAGCACGGCATTATATCCGCTGTACTGTTGCATATCACCGTAAGGTGAGACAAGCACGGTCTTGCCCGTGTCCACGTCCACGTAATTAAATCCCGCGGAGGTGTTGCAGATAACGTATTTATTCAAGGAAGCGGAGTTTGGAAGCTCCTTGCAGTCGATCTTTTCACCGCTGTTAAGGTTGAAAAGTGTGTATCCGGCATTCTTGGATTTGAGCCAGATCAGGTTTTCTTTACTGTCAAAAGAGAAAAGATCGTATTCATTTCCCTTTATGCTAAAGCTTCCGTTATGAGAATAAACGACCAGCTCGAAAACACCTGAATTACCGTCGGTGGAATTTCTGTGTGCGATCACGCAGTCGCCCAAATCTTCAATCTTTGTTACGTCATTGTTAAGCTTGTTTCCAAGGAGATCGTAAAGATCGCCGTTGCTTGTAAGCACCAAGTCCTTATACGAATCGTCCGTATGAACGTTGACAATTTCGTAGTTGTAGATCGAGGTGAACATCTCCTTGCCCGTTGCATCGGCGAAGATATATTTGGGAGAATCCGTTCCTGCGTCGGAATCCTCCAGAATAACAGCTCCCGCGAGTATGTTGTTTCTATCCAAGATCTTCGTAGAGCAGCTGTCAAACGCAGTGAGTGTGATGTTCTTTTCCGACAGCTTGGAAATATCCGAGTCGAGATTTTCAAGGCTGAGAACACCTACCTCGTCCGTTACCTGATCCTTGAAACTAACAAAGGGGAGAAGGGTGTTTTGGTATTTCCAATTCTCGCCCTCTATCACAAATTCCTCGCCCTCGCCGTCAATGAGGAAGTAATTTTGGGACTCCTCTTTTCTCGCAAGGAAGTAATCGTATATCTTTGCGTCGGGGGCGGAGTTGAAGGTGTCAATATATTCGGAATATCTCTCGGCACTAAGGCTGACGAGCATGGTGTAGCCCTCTCGGGACACCTTTTTTCCGTCCTTGGTGAGGTAGAAAAGTCCGTCGTCGTTGACTATCTCGTAGCCGTTAAAGCTATAAGACTCAACGGGATAAAAGCCTCTTACCTTTTCCAAGTATCTGTTACTTAAAATGATCGCCATGACGATAACGGCAACGATAAGCACGGCGATCGTTATAACTGTTCCAATCAAAAAGCCTTTCTTTTTTGAAGTTTTTCGGGCGGTTGGTTTTGGGGTGTTCTCTGTTTGAGAATGCTCCTCAAAATTTATGGTGTTTTCAAATGAATCCATAATTCCTTCCTTTCTTGCATTTGATTATTCAGATTAATTATATACCCATACGAGATAATTGTCAAGAGTTATCTTTGCAAACGCATAAGTTGAAAGTTGAGAATTGAAAATTGAAAGTTGAAAGTTGTGAGAGTGTTGTCCTTGTTCGCACATTTTTAATAAGCCTCCCTCCGAGAGGGAGGAGGCACGAGCGGAGCGAGTTACGGAAGGAGAGTGCGAGATAATGAGGTTTGATGTTATTTTATTGTCACGCACTCTCCCTCAGTCACCTCACGGTGACAGCTCCCTCCCGGAGGGAGCTTCTTGTATGTGCGAACACAGATTGTCGCCGTTGGGTTTGTGCGTTGCGGGCGAACACAGTTCGCCCCTACGGTGGAACAATATTATTTTGTTGTAGGGGCGTTCTGTGAACGCCCGCCTTTTGCGGAATTGTTTTTTATCTAGCCTCCCTCCGAGAGGGAGGTGGCACGAGCGGAGCGAGTGACGGAAGGAGCCTACGGGACAATGAGGTTTGATATTATTTTATTGTCACGCAGGGAGCCTCTTGTATGTGCGAACATAGATTGTCGCCGTGGGTTTGTGCGTTGCGGTAGCAATTCTTCAAAAGACAGCCCCGCCGGACACCGATAGGTGTCATTCTGAGCTTGTCGAACTTTTCCGTCCCAGATCCCGTCT
>JAZOUQ010000167.1:0-42098 GCA_045658185.1 Eubacteriales bacterium | reverse complement strand
TGGACTTCTTGAGGTGTTTGACCTGAAAAACAGCGACCTTGACGAGTATTTTACAACCGATAGCAAGGTCATAAAGCACAGAATGGACGTTTTTGAGGATATGCTGGCGTTCCCCGAAATTTCGGTCACACTTAACAAGCTCATTCCCATTCTTACCGATATTATGGAGCTTCGCCGTCTTGAAGCGGATACGGGGGAAACCGAATCCTATCTTGAGAGCATTACCGAGATAGAGCTTTATATATCAAGCATTTCCACCCTCAACCAAGGCTTTTCTCCCATAAAGGAAAGCTTGAAGAGCGAGGCTATGAGAACGCTTGCGTTCCGTATATCCGAGCTTGCGGACAGCGATTATTACAAGGAGCTTAACGTAAAGCTCGCAGAGCTTACCAACCGCGTAAGAGATATTCGAAGCGTTACCATAGGCGTAAATCTCGACGCCCAGCTTCGCCCCTCAACTGCGGGCGTGCTGTCCATAAACTCCGAGCCGTTCCGCTCGGGTGACGTTATCGACAAGATACTCCGTCTTAATTTCAAGGACGACGAATATACTTGCATAGCTAATCTTGTACCGTTTAGCAAAAAGCAGTCGGATAACCAAAAAACGGCTCTTGCATTAGCCTTCAACTCGGCTATAAACGACGTATACAAGCAATCTCTCCGATCCTGGAAAAAGATAGTTCAATCGTACGTTCTTGAAAATACCGATTTTCTTCTCAACCTTATGCCTGAGATAGAATTTCTCGTTAAGGGAACGGAGCTTCTCCGTGCACTCAAGAGCAAGGGACTTTCTCTTTGTAAGCCCGAGATTCCCGAAAACGGAGAGCGTGTATTCAATGCGGTAGAGCTTTACAATCCCTGCGTAGCACTCAAGGTAGACTATGAGATCGTCACCAACGACATCTGCTTTGACAAGGACAACGCTATGATATACGTGCTGACAGGTCCTAACCGAGGCGGTAAGTCGGTAATAACCTGTGCTATCGGTCTTTCCGTGGCACTTATGCAGCTCGGTATGTTCGTGCCTGCCCAGAGTGCCGTTATCAGTATATCCGACGGAATATTCACTCACTTCCCCACGGGAGCTGACGACACCATAGACAAGGGACGTCTTGGAGAAGAATGTGCCCGTCTGCGTGACATTTTCGACCAAGTAAGCGGCGACAGCTTGGTTCTGCTTGACGAATCGCTGTCCTCCACAGGCTCATTCGAGGCGTCGTATATCGCCGCCGAGGTTCTTGCAGGTCTTTCGCGTGTAGGCTGCCGCTGTCTGTTCTCCACCCACCTACACGAGCTGGCGGCTGAAATAGACGGTATAAACGCACGTACTGCCCCCGACGGCGGTGCTGTCATAGATACTCTCGTAGCGGGAATAGAGGACGGAAAGCGTTCCTTTAAGATATTCAGACAAAAACCCGACGGAAAGAGCTATGCCCGTGATATAGCGGACAAATACGGTCTGTCGTATGAAAATATTGTAAGTAAGATAAATAATTGATTCTTACGGAAAGGATAAAAATGAAGACACAGATTCTTAAATTGCTGGAAAACGACGCAAAGCTGACCCCCAAACAAATATCAGTTATGCTTGACCTCCCCATAGACAGTGTAGTGACTTATATTTCAGAGCTTGAAAACAACGGAACGATACTCGGATATAAGACTGTGGTTGACTGGGAAAAGACCGATAAGGAATCCGTATCGGCTATGATAGACGTAAAGCTTACTCCTCAGAGAGGAAAAGGATATGACAGAGTTGCTGAAAAGATATACAACTACCCCGAGGTTAAATCCGTATTCCTTATGTCGGGTGCGTACGACCTGTCTGTTCTTATTGAGGGAAAAACTATGAAGGAGGTCGCCTTCTTCGTTTCCCAAAAGCTCGCCCCCATAGACGAGGTAATATCCACCGCTACCCACTTCGTGCTTCACAAATACAAGGATACGGGCGTGGTTTACGACCCAACGATTGACATAGACGAGAGAGGAAATTGCAACTGATATGGATTACAATAAATTATTAGCAAAAACCGTGGTAAACACGGAAAAATCAGGCATACGTAAGTTCTTCGACCTCCTCGAAACTATGGACGACGTTGTGGGACTTACCGTAGGTCAGCCTGACTTCGTTACCCCTTGGCATATCCGCGAGGCAGGTATACAAAGTCTTGAAAAGGGTAAGACCTATTATACCTCAAACGCAGGTACGCTTGACTTGAGAATTGAAATCGACAAATACCTCACACGCAGATTCAACACCTCCTATGACCCCGTGAACGAGATAATCGTGACAGTCGGTGGAAGCGAGGCTATTGACATAGCTATCCGTGCTATCGTTGAAACGGGTGACGAGGTAATAATCCCCACCCCCTCCTTCGTTTGCTACGCTCCCATAACCCGTATGGCAGGCGGTACTCCCGTTATCGTTGAAACGAGAAACGAGGACAAATTCAAGCTCACCCCCGAAGCACTTAAGGCGGCTATCACTCCTCGCACAAAGCTGCTGGTTCTTCCCTATCCTAATAACCCAACGGGTGCAATTATGACCCGTGAGGAGCTTGAGGATATCGCAGAGGTATTGAGAGATACTAACATATTGGTTCTTTCCGACGAAATATACGCAGAAATGACCTACGGCAGAGAGCATTGCTCCATAGCTTCCCTTGAGGGAATGAAGGAGAGAACTATAATCGTCAGCGGATTTTCCAAGGCTTACGCTATGACAGGCTGGCGACTTGGCTACCTTTGTGCCCCCGCTCCTCTTGTAGAACAGATGCTTAAAATACATCAGTACTGCATTATGAGTTCTCCCACCACCTCTCAGTTTGCCGCAATCGAAGCACTTCGAAACGGTGACGATGACGTTAAGATGATGGTGGATGAGTACAACCGCCGTCGCCGTTATATCTATAACGGTCTTAAAGGTATGGGAATTGAGTCCTTCGAACCTGAAGGTGCGTTCTATATATTCCCCCATATAGGTCAGTTCGGACTGTCAAGTGAGGAATTCTGCGATAAGCTTCTCTATCAGAGCAGATGTGCTATCGTTCCCGGCACTGCGTTTGGTGCAGGCGGAGAAGGCTTTGCGAGAATTTCCTACGCTTACTCAATCAAGCACATAACTCAGGCTCTCGAACGCATAGAATCGTTTATTAAAACACTTTAACACATAAAGCGACGACCTTAAAAGGTCGTCGCTTTTCTGCTTTGGGCGTAATTGTTTCTTTTTCGGGAGGGGCAAGCCCCTCCCCTACGGTGTATAATTGAATTTCCTGTAGGGGAGGCGTTTCGCCTCCCGTTTTCAACGAAAATCTATCTTTGTGGAATTTTTGGGGTAGTGGCCCCCAAAAATTAGCGGGAGCAAATCTTTAAATGACAGTACAGACTATATCTTCAGTTAAGCCATTTTAGTGAGTAAAGTTTTTGGTGCTACCTTTTTTCAAAAAGGTAGCGAAAACCTGTCGCAAAACTAACTTTTATATCAATACTGTCCAACCGTAGTAGATCACACCGTAGAGCACACCTGCAACCGTTCCGTAGAGTAGTACAGGACCCGCCACTGTAAATATTTTTGCTCCCACACCAAGGACAAAGCCCTCCGATTTGGCATCGATTGCGGGAGAGGCTACTGCATTTGAAAATCCCGTTATGGGAACGAGCGTCCCTGCCCCCGCGTGCTTGGCAATGCGATCAAAAACACCGATTGCGGTAAGAGTTATGGCTACAAATGCAATTGATATAGATGCAAGCATAGATGCAAATTCTTCGTCTATGTCAAAAAGATACATATACAGTACTCTAAACCCTTGTGATAATACGCAAATCAAGCCTCCGAATAAAAACGCCTTTACCGTATCCTTCACAACAGGACTTTTGGGTGCGTGTGCTTTTGCGTATTTTTTATACTGCTCCTTACCCATATTCATACAATAGTTCCCCCTGAATTGTTTTTAGAGATATTTTTTGTCAAAAAGAAAGGGATTATTCTTAAAATTTATTTCTTTCTCTATTTACAACTAATTTCTTTTGGTGTATAATATACTTATAGTAACTCAAATTCAAAAAATCGAAAGAGAGAATATTATTATGGCAAATTGGGAAAATATCAAGTCAGGCGTTTCAAAAGCGGCAAATACCACTATAAAGAAAACGGGAGAGCTTGCGGAAAATGCCTCTATGCATATGAAGCTTGCACGCCTTATGTCCAAAAGGGACGATCTGTTCGCGAAGCTGGGAAAGCTGACCTATACTCAGCTTAAAACAGACGAGTCCCACGCAGGAGAAATATCCGCTGTAATCTCTCAAATAGATACCTTGAGTCTTCAGATAAGAGCTCAAAAGGCAAAAATTGAGGAAACAAGAGCTCAAAAGGCACGAGAGAAGGCAGAAGCAAAGCTTGAAAAACAGGATACGTCCGTGTCGGATGACGAGATCGTTGACGAGGTTCAGTCGATAGTTGACGAGGCTCTGGAAGATTAACTCCAAAAAGCTCAAGGCAAATAGCCTTGAGCTTTTTTATCTTTTTTTGATGTTTTTTATAAAAATTGCTTGAAATATGATACATAATGAACACCCGAATGACCCACGCCAAGCGTTTGCTTGAGGACGAGTCTATGACGGTGGGAGCGGTTGCAGATGCGGTAGGCTATACCGACGTTCTTTGCTTCTCCAAAGCATTCAAGAATTTCACGGGGCAGTCCCCCTCGGAATACCGTGTTTATTCTTTAAAATTTATTTGTCCTTATTGCCATCACCGCTGACCACAGCGGTGATGGTTTTTGCAAGTATTCTTACGTCTTGAATAAGTCCGAATTCATATAGATATTTAGTGTCCGTTTCTATCTTTTCGCTGTCCGACAAACCGTCCCTGCCGTTTATCTGTGCCAACCCCGTCATACCCGGTCGGAGAGTGTATACACCGTTTCTTCTCCTCCCCTCGTGCACCTCCCTTTCCGCTAATATCAAGGGGCGAGGACCTACCAGGCTCATATCTCCCTTAAGCACGTTAAAAAGCTGCGGCAGCTCGTCCAAGCTGGTTTTTCTCAGAAAACGTCCCACAGGCGTGATGTATCTCTGGGCATCGGTAAATTCGGATGAGGGACGGCAAGGAGGTGCGGACTCGTACATAGTACGAAATTTATAGCATTCGAACAGCCGTCCGTCCTTGCCAACGCGTATTTGCCGAAAAATTCCCCGCCCCGGCGTATCCCAACGAACGGCTATCCATATTACCAGCATAGGCAAAGAAAGAAAAAGGAGCAATATAGCCGAAAAAACAACGTCAAGTATTCTTTTTATAACGTGATATTTTTTTCTCTTTAAAACTGCCACGCTAATTCCCCCGACTTTTTTTATATTAGCATTTGCAGCTTTAATATTATTTATCCATATATACTTGCCGAATAATATTTTAATCACTAAAAAGGTCAAGTCATTAAAATGACTTGACCTTTTTAGAGTTTACTCTATTATTACAAATCTGTCTTTTTCGGGATCGCCGACAATATTTACTCTGTCAACGCAATATCTTTTGGCAACAGACCAAAGTGTGTCGTCCCCCGAAGGATAACAGACCACAATACGCGACTCCTCCCGTGAGATCGGTGCTCCAAAGCTTACCTTTTCTACAGCATTTACCGTATCCTCGCAGACTATATCGCAGCTGACATATATCTCACAGTCAATACAAAGGCTGTCGCCGTCAATTCTCGTCTTTATATCCATCGGCTGACACAAGGCGTCAAAGTAAAGACCGCCGTCCGTGGAACAATATCCGTCCGTTTCGTATTTTACGGGAACGGTCACCTCATTTACCTGAAACTCTCCGTCCCTTCGGCAAAGCAAGGAAAATACTGCGTTACCGCTCAAGGCATATTTGTTTCCCTTTGCCTCGCACTTATCCATAGTGACGCTTCCTACGGTCATATAAACCTGTGTATCCGTTGATATTCCTACCGTATCAATAGGAAATCTCTCGCTAAATGAAAAGCTACCCGAAGAACAAGCCGCACTCTTTCGTATACTTATGCGTTTACTCTCACACTCGCATTGTTTTTCCGTGGAATATATATCATCTGTATATCCAATGGTATCATTATGACAAGCACGGCCTTCAAGTATAACGCCAACTCTACATTCAATTCCCTGATCGGTAACGTTTACAGACATTTCCGAAACTATTCCTCTTACGTTAACAGGCACGTCAGCCGTGTTAATATCAAAATCTATCTCACCCTCAATAGGAGCTTCTCCCGTAAGTGTTTCGATAACAGCCCCCTCCTCTCGGGATACCAGAAGGCACAGCTTGAGATTGGCGGGACATTTTACTCCACCGTCCGTTCGTTCTGCCTGCTCACAGCACACGTACCCATCTGCCCTGAGAACTCTTAAGTCCTCCGAAACGTTTGGAATAATATATTCTACCTCTATCACATCGGACGCTGAACATTCGCAGTCAAGACTCTGCACCTCTGCCGTGCGAGTGTGTATGTGGCTGACAGACGCATCGGTATCGCAGTTAACGGACGACGAGAGCTTCGCATATATTCTTACGTTCGGGCGGATTCTGGTGCGAATACTCAGGCGTCTTGGTGCTGAAACTCTGGTATTTACACTTTCAACTCCTATCGAGCATAACGCACTCGCGTCCCCTGCTCCGTCAACCTTATCAAGCGGCACGTTAAAGCTGTAATCGGAGGACAACGGAATAGAATATATCTCTCCGTCACCGCCAACGTATGTAACGGTGTAATCCACCACTCCGTTAAACTCCGCAGTGTTATCTCCAACGTATTTTGCCGCCGGAAGAACGGTAGGTGTCACGCACAGTATACGGCGTATTTCGGTATAGTAATCGGGCAACGTAAAATCTCCCGACACCTCCGAGCCAAAGCTTCTTTCGTACAAGGGTACGGTAAAGTATCCCCCATTCGCTCCATTTTCGTTTATCATATCGGCACTCCTTTTTTGATTAGTTTACGCTAAATTATATGAATGCCACAAAAAATTTATTACTAAAAAAGACAGCCAACCGAGAAACCTCTCGGTTGGCTTTTCTTAATTAGTCTTCGATCTTAGCTTTTCTCTCGTTGATTTTCTTGAATACCGACATATCGAACTTAGGAACTCTTGAGTAGGTGTAAAGTCCGTTCTTTTCCTGCTCAATATCGTAAAGCTGGGTGTAGCAGAATCCGAAAATGAGAGGACTGTCCAGCAAAGCGTCGGTAAGACCGCGGTAACGCTCAATGAACTCCTCCTCGGTTGTAGGTGCTGTACCGTACCCCCATGATTTTATACCATCGGGATCAATATCCCATTTGATTCCGCCGTATTCACTTACGAATATAGGCTGACCGTGAACGTAAGCATTCTTTTGACGCTTCATCTTCAAGGGAGAAAGCTCTGTGTGTACTTTGAGCATCTCCTCGGGAGATGCAGCTCCGAGCATCTTCTCAAACCGCTCTACGTCCTGCGTATACTCGTGAATATCGAAAATATCGGTTTCTACGTGATACAAGCCGCTTGTATCAATACAAGGACGGGTGGGGTCGAGCATCTTGGTTTCTCGGTAGAGAGAACGAATAATGTTATCGTCCTGCTTACGCTCACCGCCGACGTCAAAGGTTTCGTTGAAGGGACACCAGCCGATGATAGAGGGATGATTGAAGTCACGCTCAACTATCTCCTCCCACTCAAGTGCAAAGGGTGCAAGAACGCGGGAATCGGAGTGGTCCATTCCCCAGTTTCCGTATTCTCCCCATACGATATAACCCATACGGTCGCAGTGATACAGATATCTTGGCTCAAATACCTTCTCGTGAAGACGTGCACCGTTAAATCCTGCGTCAAGAGAGAGCTGAATATCCTTTACCAAATCCTCGTCTGTGGGGGCGGTGTATATTCCGTCGGGATAAAATCCTTGGTCAAGTACAAGTCGATGAAAAACTGACTTTCCGTTGATAAGGAATTTGTAGCCGTCCATAACCACCGTTCTCATTCCGAAATAAGAGCTTACCTCGTCATCGCCAAAGATCAGCTTAAGGTCGTACAGTCTGCCGTTTCCAACCTCCCAGAGGTGAAGCTCGGACAGATGCATACAGCCCGTAACGTATCCGCCGTTTGACGCGTCAAGTGTGAGCGTGCCGACAGACTTGCCCTCGTAGAGTGCCTCTGCCTTGAGAACGCCCTTTCCGAAAAGCTTTGCGGAAACGGTGAGAGTGCTGTTTTGAACGTCGGGGATAAGTCTGAAGCTCTTTATGTAATTATTGGGAACGTACTCAAGCCAAACGGTCTGCCAAATTCCCGTTACACGGGTGTAGTTACAGCCAGCAGAGTGATATACCTTTGACTGCTTACCGTGTCCGTACATAATACTGCGTCCGTCGTCGATAGCACAAACAAAAAGGCTGTTAGCGACCTCCTCTAAAAAGTCGGTAACGTCAAAGGAAAATGACGCAAAGCCTCCGATATGTGTTCCAACGCGTTTACCGTTTATAAATACGTGAGTGGTCTGGTCAACCGCACCGAAATGAAGAATAACTCTGCCATTCTTCCAATCGGCAGGTCTTTCAATATCTCTGCGATACCAAACACAATGCACAAAATCCTTTTCTCCAATTCCAGATAGGGAGCTTTCCATACAAAAAGGAACTAAAATTTTGCCGTTCAGATGCTCTCTCTCAAAGAATTTTCTCTCAATACCGCTAACGCCACAGTCTATCTCAAATTCCCATTCGCCGTTAAGGTTTATCCAACTCTTTCTCTCAAACTGAGGATTTGGATGTTCACTTCTTGGAATCATAATATTCTCCTTTTTCAGCATTTTGATCAGTTACATTATTATACCATATATTTTTTTTAAAAGAAACAACTATTTTATTTTTTGCCTCAAAAAAAGAAACTATTCTGCTAAAAAACGTGAATTTCTTTTCCGTCTTGAAATCTTTTTTGTTTTGTGATATAATCATTTTACCATCAATCAAATAAGGAGAATAGCTTTATGAAAAAGCTCTTAAATAAACTCCCTAATCCGATAAATATGGATAAACAAGACTGCGTAGCGGCAAGTGAAAAAACACGGTATGACGGGATTTATCCACCCCGAGCGTTAGTATGAGTATAAAAAAATGGTTGCATAAAAACACCGCCTCGCTTGACGGCAAGACGGTGGCAATAAGCGGTGCGACGGGAGGAATAGGACGGGAGCTGTGCCGCCACTTGGCGTATCTCGGTGCTTCTCTCGTGCTTCTTGACAGAAATATGGAAAGGTCACACGCCTTGGCAGAGAGTTTGCGTTCTCAATTCCCTTCCGTTGAAATATCACATATTCAAGTGGATATGGAAGATATTGACACGGTAAGGTCGGCAGCTGACAAATTATCCGCCCTACCCATCGACTATCTTTTACTTAACGCAGGTGCTTACAGCATACCGAGGCACAAATGCTCCACGGGCTACGACAACGTATTTCAGATAAATTTCGTGTCGCCATACTACCTCACCGCCCGTCTTCTGCCCCAACTCCAAGCAAGAGGCGGAAAGGTCATAGCCGTTGGTAGTATTGCCCACAGATATTCAAAAACAGACGAGAGCGACGTGGATTTTTCCACACGAGCCAAAGCAAGTCTTGTTTATGGAAACGCAAAGCGTTATCTTATGTTTTCCCTTTGTGAGCTGTCTGACAGCAATTCGGTAGTAATAGCCCACCCCGGTATTACCTTTACGAATATCACCGCCCACTATCCCAAGCTGATATTTGCTATTATAAAGCACCCTATGAAGGTTATATTTATGTCGCCGAAAAAAGCCAGTCTTTGTATTTTGCAAGGAATTTTCAAAAGCCACGGCGAGTGCGAATGGATAGGACCGCGATTTTTCGACGTATGGGGTTATCCGTGTACAAAAAAGCTCCGCTCGGCAGATACGACGGAGATTACAAGAATACGGCAAACAGCTAAAGATATTTATCAAAAAATGGACTGAATTTCTTCAGTCCATTTTTTATAAGCATTAAAGAGCTGTTTGTGTATCGTTGGGGTCGCCGTTTCTTGCCAGGTCGTATTCCTTAGACCAGTCAAGGTCGCGATATTCCTCTCCTCTGGGATCGTTCTTTATCCAATCAAGGAGCATATCGAGCATCTCCTCACTCCACGTATTACGGTCGATCTGTGCCGTAGTAAACTTACCCTGACATATCATTTCGAAGCCGAAATCATCCTTGACGTGGGTCTTTGCAGCGCCCTCTACAACCTCGGGAACAAGGTGTGCGGGAATAAACAGAACACCGCCGCCTGCACCGAATACAACGTCACCGGGCAGACATACAGCACCGCCAAAGTTAGTAATATCGTTCCAATCCTTCATAACGAACTCACGGATAGGAGTGGGGTCGATACCACGGTAATACACCTGAACGTCGGGCACCTTTTTCATCTGCTCTACGTCACGGACACCGCCCCAAATTACAGCACCTCCCGTTTTAGTACGGTTATGCAGAGCGGTAGTCAGGTTTCCTCCAAGGAAGGTACCCTTGTATATCTTGTCGTACATATCGCAGACTACAACGTCACGCTCAACGAGGGAGTCGATAACCCACTGGTTGTAGTTACCCTTAAGTCCGTCCTCTGCTCCGCGGTTAAACTGAACCTCGTGAAGGTCAGGACGGGTAGGAGCGTAAGTACAGGTCACAGCACGGCCTACGAGCTTACGTCCATCGTCGTGAAGAGTGTGCAGGGGAGCGAGACCTCCACCTACAAACTGATGCTCATATCCCAGAACGAAAATAGGCTTCCATACCTCTTCCAAGGTCATTCCGTAGAGTGCATCAAGATACTTATCCGGAACCTTAGGACGTCCATCGGGGAATCTCTCTCCCTTCCATAAGGGTGTCAATGCAATAATTTTATCTCTGTCATTAAAATTCATTTTTTTATTCCTTTCTTTTACAGACGCATACCGCCGTCTATTACTATATCCGAACCCGTAATATAGCTTCCCTGCTCCGAGCAAAGAAGCAGAACCGCACCAACGCAATCCTCGGGAGCACCAAATCGACCCATAGGAATGATTGCCTCAACCTGCTTTTTCTTTTCCTCGTCGCTATGAACAGCCGCATTTCTCGGAGTTGCGATAGCACCGGGAGCTACGTTATTCACCGTAACTCCAAACGGAGCTACTTCCTTTGCAATATTCTTTACAAGGCTCATCACAGCACACTTTGTTGCCGAATAAAGCACAAGCTCGGGGTGCTGACGGTACTGATTTACACTTCCTATCGTAACTATACGTCCAAAGCCCTTTTTCTTCATGGCCTCGCAATAGCTCTGGATAAGAATAAACGTACTCTTTATGTTGACCGTGATCTGTTTATCAAAGGTATCATCTGATATCTTGTCCCAAGGCTCTTTATACTGAACGCTTGCATTAAGTATAAGGCAGTCCACGTCGCCCGTCTTGTCGTGAAGCGACTTTACTTCATCGATATTGGAAAGGTCGGCAGTCACCGCACCGTATGCTCCGATCTCGGCACGAACACGCTCAGCCTTTTCCATATCAACGGAGCAATGAACGATAACCTCGTCGCCACGCTTGACAAAGCCCTCGGCAATCGCCTTACCTATCCCTTGCGTAGAACCTGTTACTAATACTCTCATTTTATTATCACGACCATTCTCTGTCGTTTGCCCACTCGCCGTCCCATGCGGAGGTATCCGACCATGCTTCGGGGCAATCAGCCTTGCGGAACTTAGCTATAAGCTCCTCGTTAAGGCTTTCAATACCAAGACCGGGGGTGTTGGGTACGTTCATAAATCCGTCCTCAAGCTTGATAACGGGATTTACAAGGTCATACCACTCGGGGTGGTCTACCGAATGGAATTCAACAGCAAGAACGTTCTTCAGTGCCGCTGCCATATGTACTGCTGCCATAAAGCCTATGGGGCTTTCTGCCATATGAAGAGCTATTGCACAGCCGTACTTCTCGCAAAGTCCACCGAGCTTCTTCATCTGACCCAAACCACCGATAGTTAAAAGGTCGGGGTGAACTACGTTAACACCTGCTGCAAGTATAGGCTCGAAGTTATCTGCAAGATAGATATCCTCACCTGTGCAGAGCGGTACGCAGGAGTTCTTAGCAAACTTTTCAAGCTGTGAGGTCATATGCCAAGGCGTAAGATCCTCCATCCAAGCAATATTGTATTTTTCAAGACGCTTTGCAAATCTTATCGCGTCCTCGATAGCAACGTGACCGAAATGGTCGATAGCAAGAGGCACTTCATAGCCGATAACGTCTCTTACCTCTTTTACGTAATTCTCAAGGTAATCAAGACCCTTTTCCGTTATATGTATACCCGTTGCGAAATGAGGAATGGTAAATATCTCGTAGTTCTTTCCGAACATAAGAGATTTGTCTATACTTCCCGACTGATGGCTGATAGCCTTCAGTGAATACTTCTGCATTTCCTCAAGCATACCGATAGGTGCGTTGAGCGTACCGGGCTCATCGTAAAGAAGCTCGATACCGAGGTCCATCTTAAGATAGGTAAAGCCGTCCTCCATTCTCTTCTTGAGAGCCATACCCATATCGTGTCCCGTGTGCTTACCGTCAACGTCGGTATCGCAGTAGATTCTTACCTTATCTCTGTACTGACCGCCGAGAAGCTGATATACGGGAACACCGTAAAACTTTCCTACGATATCCCAAAGTGCTATCTCAATACCAGATACACCGCCACCCTGACGGCTGTGTCCACCAAACTGCTTGATACGGTTGAAGAGCTTTTCAATGTTGAGAGGATTTTCTCCTACAAGACGGCTCTTGAGCATATGAGCGTAGGTAGCACTCGAAGCATCTCTGACCTCTCCGTATCCAACGATATCGCTGTTCGTGTATACCTTCAAAAGTATCATGTGCTTAGGAAGTCCATCGATATCTGCGGTACGGATGTCTGTTATTTTAAGTTCTGCGGGATTTGTGATCTTTTTGTTCATAACAATCTCCTTGAATTTATTTTTTATTCACCCAAGATTATATCATACGCACGGAAAACTTTCTACCACTATATTTCCCATTAGTGACACTATATTACGAACAGATTTTTCCCACTTGACTTAAAATCCTTGTTATGCTATACTATCTATGGTAAAAGATTACGATACGAAAAGGAGAAAAAACATGGAAACCAAAAGAGAGTCTATGCTCTCTCCCGAAACAGGCATACAGCTTGTTTCTCTGTTTCATTCCTACCACGCTCCCGCCCATCGCACCTATTCATCTCACCGCCATACTTCCTTTGAAATAGCTTATTTTAAAAAAGGACGGGGAATTTATTGCTGTAATAATAAAATGCTGGAGTTCATGGCGGGCGACATATTTATTTTTTCCACAAACGAGGAGCATTTTATTTCCGAAATAAGCGAAGAAATGCTTGTAATGAACCTTCATTTCGAGCCACAATATATATACTCGCCGATACAGCTCGGTCAGGATAATTCTTTTTTGAGAATATTTTTTGACCGCTCGGAGAATTTTTGCAACAGACTTCCAAGAGATCATTTCGTCACAGAACAGCTCGTCCGTTCACTTGGTGAGCTTGAAAGCGAATTTTCCGCTCACCGTGACAACTATGAAATAATGGTAAAAATAAAAATACTGTCAATGCTGGTTCTTATGACCCGGGAATTGGACTATGTAAATGCCGTTCCGCAACATCAAATGCCGGGTAGCAAATGTTCTGATGAATTAATTAAGGTCATGGATCACATAAACCGCAATTTCGAAAGTGACATAAGCCTTGATGAACTTGCACACATAGGAAATATGAGTCCCAATTATCTCTGTACCGTATTCAAGCAGGTAAACGGTATGACGATATGGGAATACATTCTGATCCGTCGCATTGACGAGGCAAAGCGATTGCTCAGAGAGTCCGACCGAAGTATTCTCGACATACAAATGCTCTGTGGCTTCCGCACAAGCTCAAATTTTAATAAAGCATTCAAAAAGCTCGTAGGAATGTCACCGTCGGAGTATAAAAAACAATAAAACATACAAATTCAATTACACAACTAAAATCATACACATAACCAAATAATTAAACGATAATCCGCCGCACCCATTTTAGGATGTGGCGGATTTTGCATAAGCTAAAGGCTTTATAAATAGGCTCCCTCCGGGAGGGAGCTGTTGAGCGAATGCGAAACTGAGGGAGAATGCGTAACAAAAAAAATCATCTAACCTCATTATCTCGCACTCTCCTTCCGTCACTCGCCACGCTCGTGCCACCTTCCTCTCGGAGGAAGGCTACAAAAAACAATTTCGCCCCAACGGCGACCCGCCACACAGTGGCAATCAATCCTCGCACAGATTTTTCAATGTTTTACACAAATACTATTGACAAATTGCGACGAATGTGATAGAATGTATTGTCAAAAAAATAACGATTAAATGTAAGGTGCTGACCGCACAAGGAGGAGTAATCTAAATGACTGTATTTTGGCTGACGCTCGACCGTATGGCGTTTTTGTTTTCCTTTATTATAATAGGATATTTGTTGGTGAAAATTGGCATACTTAACGTAGCTTCGGCGGGTGTGCTTTCAAAACTCGAAAACAACGTATTTTTACCCGCTATGGTTATGGGAACGTTTATTACAAACTTTACCGTTGACCGTTTAGGCTCGTTGGGATGGTACTTCTTAGCAGGCTTTGTGTTCGTTGGAATCGCAATGCCCTTGGGTTACTTCTTCGCTAACCGATGCGTTAAGGACGAGTATCAACGCCGCATTTATACATACGGTCTTGTAATCCCCAACTTCGGCTTTATGGGTAACGCCATAGTTTCGTCGATATATCCCGATCTTTTTACCGAGTACTTAATTTTCACTCTGCCCCTTTGGGTTATGATCCTGTTGTGGGCATTCCCTAAGCTTCTTATCGGCACTGACGGAGATAATCCCACACTCGGACAACGTATCAAAACGCTTTTCCATCCCGTACTCGTCGCTATGCTTATAGGTATGGTATTGGGTCTTGTATTGGGTCTGCTGAACAAACAGCTTCCTCCCTTCGTTGACTCTCTCATATCCTCTGCAAGTAACTGTATGTCCCCCGTTGCTATGCTCCTTACGGGTATCACCGTTGCGGGTATCGATATTCCCAAGGTTCTCAAGATACGCAGCATTTGGGCTGTGTCGGTCATTCGACTCTTCTTGCTGCCCCTTATCACTCTGGGCGTAATATTCCTTTTGCCTATTCCCTTCGGTATTAAGGTCTGTGCTGTGTGTGCGGCATCAATGCCCTTGGGACTCAACACCGTGGTCGTTCCCGCGGCTTACGGACGCGATACCTCACAAGCAGCAGGAATGGCTCTTATATCTCATATAATTGCCTGCATTTCCATTCCGCTTATGTTTATGTTGATTCAATTTGCTGTGACCGAATCATTTGGACAGATGTGGCAGATAATATTCGCTGTATGCGTAGCTTTGATCGTAGTCGCTCTCACCGTTTACCTTCTTGCTTCCATTGCGGCTAAAAACAAAGCCGAGAAAAAGGAAAGCGAAGAAAACGCTCACGTTGAATAATAACAAATAAAAAATCGGGACTGCCGTTTGACGGCAGTCCCGATTTTTTATATCATTCAAATATCATACTCTCACAACGGTATAAACACCGCTGACGATATTCTTGGTGGATGCTCCGTCCTCAAAAGCGTATCCGCTGTCAAGAAAAGCATTCGCACTCATTCCCTTCGGTATCTCTACACACAGCTTTATAACGTCACCCACTCGCTCCCAAGACACAGCTATCTTACCCGCAGGAGCTATATGATACGCCGACGCGTTATCCAGGGCTGTTATAAAGGTGGGGTGTATCTCAACTTCGTTTACGTTATTTTCATTAGGATTGAGAACTATACCCGCAATACGCTTGATAAACCACGCACTGATATCTCCCCAGAAGTGATGGTTCATTGAATTCACTCTGTCGGGCAGGAAGTTTTCCCAAAGAGCAGTCGCACCACGCTTTACCCAGTTTCCAAAGGAGGGATAATCCTCTCTTACTATCATCTTAAATGCCAGGTCGCCGTACCCGAATTCGGTAAGCACGTGGAAGATAACTCGTCCGCCCAGAACTCCGATATCTATATGGTCGTCTGCCTCGTGAATGAATTTCAACAGCCAATCAAAGGCTTTCTGTCTTTCGCTCTCATCAAATACGCCGTAATACAGACAAAGTGCCTGACAGCTCTGACAGCTACCCTGAACAAGTCCCGTTTCAAGGTCTATAAGATGCTCTCTTATAGCCGCACGGTACTTATCTCCGTCCGCCCTCGCACTCCGAGCATCGTCCTTTCTTCCGATAAGCTCCATCATATAGGCTACCTTATAAGCAATATCCATAGACATCACCGAGGTAGTCAAAATACGGGGAGCCTTGGGTACGTGAATGGTCACGTGCACCCAGTCGCCAAGTCCCATGGTAAGTAGCCCCCGCTCATCTACAAAGCCTTGAAGAAGCTTAAGATACAGCATAAAAGCATCCGCCGACTCCTTTATCATCTCTGTTTCGCCTCGATAAACGTAAGTAAAATACGGCAGATCCACAAGGACTCTGTCCCATGCAGGGCCATTAGCTCCGTTTCCGTTAGGAGCACCGTACCAATGCTCAGAGCTGGTAGGTACGATTCCCGGTAGGCGTCCGTTTGGCTTTTGTGATTTCCTTATATTGCACATCCATTCTCTGTATCCTCTTTCAGGATCGTAGTTAAGCAACGCCGCCTCGCACGAAAGAGATGCATCGGCAGTCCAGCCATTCTTCTCCCGTTGAGGACAATCCATCGGAAAATGATAATAATTGGATACGATACTTCTTCGGGTAAGTGCCTGAAGCTTTGTAGCTATCTCATCTGAGCAAGAGAAATCGCCCTTGGTTTCAAGCTTGGTGTGATAAACGAGATAGGTAAGCAGATCCTCGGTAGCCTGCTCCTCGGTGATACCGTCAACTCTTACGTAACGGAAGCCGTGGAAGGTGAAGCTTGGCTGATACTCCTCAATTCCCTCTCCTTTGCAAACGTAGGTATCAAGGTGATTCCAAACGCTGTCTATCTCCCAGATACACTTCATGCAACAGATACCGCGTACGTTAACGTCGCCGTCATCAAGCAAGGACTCGGCGTGTCGCAGACTTATCTTCTGTCCCTTTTTGCCCTGTATTCTCAAACGGCAGATACCTGCGTTGGATTCTCCGAAATCGTATATGTAGCCCTCTCCGTTTTTCACGATGCTTACAGGCTTTATCTCACATTCCTTTATAATAGGCTCTATGTCCGCAAACTTCAGCTCACCCTTTGGAGTGGGAGCAATCAAAGCATTTTCCCAGGCAGAATCGTCAAACCCCTTATCGCACCAGCCGTCGATCTCAAAGTTTGCATCATAATGCTCACCATAACGGTAGTCGTCACTGCGTATAGGCGACGGAGCAATCTTGAAGGAGCTGTCGCTTTCAAATATCAGCCTCTCTCCATCCGCCTCGGTAACGCTCACCGACACCATAGGTGCACTGCGAAAAGTTGCTTTATCAAAGCCCCACATATATCCGCCGGGATTATTCTGAAAGCCGTTTCCAAGCTGAACGCCCACCACGTTCTCTCCCTCGTCAGCCACGAATTCATACTCGTCGTAATACACATAGTGGTCAGGATGACTTACGTAAGGCGAAAGAAAGCCCTTGGTTACCTTTTTGCCGTTGTAAAATAGCTCGTAAAAACCACACGCGGCAACGGTGATCTTTATTTTTTTCGCATTATCGACCGTAAATGATCTTCTGAAATAGTATGAGGGAACGTTTTCCTCAAAGGTATTATATTTCTCGGTAGCTTTAATAAAACTACTAGATGCACTCATTTTACACCTCATATTGCTTTTATTGAAGGCAGATAAACATCTCCTATATAACATTTTACTATTTTTTTGCACTGTTGTAAAGTCCTTTTTTTACCCTATTGGGAAACAATTCTGCTAACATAATGACCGTTTGTATTTTAAAGGCAAACACTTATCCTTAGACGTAATCTCAAAGTTCCACAATCAGAGTAAGAAAAGAGGGAGTAAACCGTGGTTTACTCCCTTAAATGTATTGATTTTATTGACTTTTAAGTATTATCCTAAGAACGTTATTTCCACCAGTAACCATATTGATATAAATAGTTGTCGCTGAAATGTATTTCACCGTTTTCGTCATATTGGAAATCCATATTATCTAAGTAGACGTGTCCTACCGTTGTTCCGTCGCTGAATTGAGCACCCATAAAAACAACAACAAAGGTGTAATCCTCGGGATTCCCTCCATAAAGCTCACGAAAAAGAGCATCGGCTTTTGATATTTGGCGTCCGCCCGAAATATTGAAGTACATGGTTGTTTCAGTATTTGTATCAAATACGTGATATTGGGAACCGTCCTCTTCCTTTAAAAATGGACCGGGTATATCACTGTTAATATAACCTATAAATTTATCATCCTTATAGACAAGCGTGTGGAACGAAACGAGGATCGCTTCTTCTCTTCCAAATTCCATATCAACGTAAAACTTAACAATATGCTCCTCATCGGCTTCATCCCATCCCTGCTCAACCATCCTCACGTTTTCAACCTGTACCTGATTTTTGTGTAAGCAGAAATCTACGTACTGAAAGAACCAAACGTAAGGAAAAATGGACATTACCATAAGGATTGCTATACCGCCTGTAATTCTATTAAAATTCTCTTCATTGCGTCTTTTTTCCCGAATCTCCTCCAGCTCTACTATTCTTTCTAACTCTTCTCTTTCTTTTCTTGTCAAGCGACTCATTTCTTTTTCCTCCAAGGCCAAAAATAGAACGTCATCGGTGCACTGACAAAAAATGACATCATACCTATCATCCAATATCCCGACATACTAAATCCGGGATCAACTATAAAAAAAATGGGAATTGATAAGATTGCACTGATCAAAAAATACAGCCAACATAAAATATTTAATACCCTTAACATTATACCTTCCTTTCTTACGGCAAATCGATCTTCATCCAACCGTCGCAGGTCACGGTAAGCCTATAAACGATCTTGAAGATAGCGATAACCAACGGATACTTTTTCAAAACTGCAACAGCATACTCCGAGCAAGACGGCATACACATACAAAATCTGCGTAATTCCTCTTTGGCGTAATGTTGGTAACAACGCACTATCTTTATCAAAAGTAACCTGAGCAGAATCATATCAATAACAAGATAACATATTAAATAGCAGCATACGGGTTCAAACGACGAAAAAAAGCACAGTAGCACAGATGCTGTACAGAATGGCAAAAATACCATCATTATAGCCACAAAAACGGGAACGCCCCAAGTTGTTTTGGGGCGCACCAATTTTCTTTCTATATATTTTTCCACAAGTGCTATGCTTTCTTCATCGGTTTTTATATGTCTAGAAAGCAGTTGCTTTAAACTCATGTTTACTTTTTGACTCTTATGTATGGACGAATATTTTCGTTAATATAAATACGCTGTCCTTTAAGTAGAGCACAAACACGGTCATTATTACCGGTGACAGAATCAAATCCTTCAAATCTCGTATGGAGATCCAATGCCTCGCAAAGTTCAGACACCTTTGTCTTGCACTGAACGGCGTTTGCGATCTCTGCCATTGCCTCGATCTTATTGGAGCTTTCCGCCTTGAGCCTAAGCTCGATAACATCGGGAGTATAACCCTCGGGGCAAATAAGCTCATCATATTTCTCATCCTTTAAACCATTGGGAGCTAACCATCCGGCAACAACGGGAATGTATGCAGGATTAACATACGCAGCATCCCACTCCTTCATATTGGGAGTAACTTTAATATCATCAAACGCGAGAAAATCCTTGACCTCCAACTTACCGGTAGTTCCATCAGCAAAGGTAAGATTTAGAGCATGTCCGTATTCCTGTGCTCTCTTAGTTTGCTCACCATATTTCGCGGTAACGCTTTTTCCGGTAGAAACACCCAGACCTACGACTTCACATCCGACAATGTCCTCGGGGAGTACTGTAACGTCAAAATCTTTTACAATCCAGAATACCACTTTTTTGTCTATAATGGAAACCTGTTTTTTGCCTCCTTTAGGCATAGTAGCGTTATTTACACTACCACCGATATAGCCAATGTAGGGTTTGTTGGTTCTCATCGTGCCTTTAAGGCAATTCAATTTCTTTTCAGCTGTTTGCATACGAAATAATTCTCCTCTTTTTATATTTATTTTTATAGGCATACTTGCCTATAGTTACAATGATTTTACGTTGATAAACGAATTTGTAAATTATTATTGGTTAACGACAATAGAACAAAATTATACACATATAATTTGTCGTTTTTTAGTCATCTTTATATTATTATAACCATCCGAAGTACAAAAGTCCTATGCTGTCAGCATAGTTGACAAATTTCCCCGATTGTGATATACTAAAAAAAATGCAGAACAAGGGGTTATTATGGAGAAAGATACATCCGAAATTGTGAAAGAACTTGGCCTTTTTCAGGACTTTCAAACTTTTTACAACGAAAACAAAGAGTATATGGTCTTTGCCGATCTTGCGGGGCTGCTTACAGAGCTTTTGCAACGCAAAGGAATGAAAAAATCCCAAGTCATCAAAAACGCTGAGATGTCCGAGATTTACGGCTACCAGATCTTTTCCGGCGTTCGTGTGCCGGAGCGGAAGAAGCTGCTATGCCTTGCTGTCGGCATGGGACTAAATATTGATGAATCACAGCAACTGCTCAAATGCGCCGGTTATCCCCAACTATATGTAAAGAAACCTTTTGACAGTGTGGTTCTTTACGGTCTTTGCAAAGGTATGTCTGTTGTAGAGATCAATGAACTGTTGTATGAATACGATTTGGAGACTTTGTGATGAAAAAGTGCCCGTTTTGTGGAGCTGATATTGAGGAGTCTGCACGGTTTTGTCTGTATTGCATGCGGTCCCTCACAGAAAAAGAGCAGATACTTCCTCATCAAAAAAAGAAACCGCAACGTCTAATGATCATTGCGGCTATTGTTATAACGATTCTAACGTTGGCTGTTGTCTTGTTCGGCAGACAGATTGCATTGGGAAACGGGACACCTTCTGATACATCATCTGTTACGGAATCGGCTCATACCCCTGCAGCTGTAGTAACAGAAAAATACATAGATTCGTCTTGTACGGAAACGGGTTCTTATGATGAAGTCGTATATTGCTCTACCTGCGGCGATGAATTACGTAGAAGCACCCAAACGATCCCCAAAAAGCCTCACGCTGAAGTTATAGACAAGGTCGTAGCACCCACATGCACCGACATCGGTCTGACAGAGGGCAAACACTGCTCCGTATGTAACACAGTTCTTGTAGCACAGGAATTTTTGTCGGGATCTCACAAGTATAAATCCACGTACGAGTATGACAGAGATGCACATTGGAAGATATGTACGGACTGTAATACCGCGGACTCAAAGGGTACACACGATTTAGGAGATGACGGATATTGCAAGATCTGCGATAACCCCATTGCGGGAAGTAAGGGCGTAGAGTATGTCATATCCTCCGACGGCACGTATGCGGAAGTTATTAGTTATACGGGTGATTCTACAAGAGTAATAATAGCAGACAAATATGAAAACAAGCCCGTCACACACATTACAGCCTACGCATTTTTTCAATTTTATCAAAATGAGTTAACTTCTATCATCATCCCTGACAGCGTAACCGACATTGGCGATCATGCGTTCTATGAATGCATGGGACTTACGAGCATAACGATCCCCAACAGTGTAACGAGCATAGGCGATTATGCGTTCGAAGATTGCTATAACCTTACGAGCGTAACCATAGGCAAAGGTGTGACCAGCATTGGTGATTCTACGTTCGCAGGGTGCTGTAGCCTTAGGAGCATCACCATTCCTGCGAGCGTGACGAGTATCGGTGATGAGGCCTTCTATGATTGTGTCAGCCTTACGAGCATAAGGTACAGGGGTACCGAGGCGGAATGGAATGCTATAACGAAAGGATCTGATTGGGATGGCGAAGCAGAATCTGGTTTTGATGACCTCACAGGATCATATACAATAACTTATGACTACGTAGGCGAATGAAAAAGAAAAATGAAACGATCAGAATACATAGAAAAAATCCTGCAAACTTATTCTTTGGTAGGACTGTTGAGTCGAAAAAACGGCTGTGATATTTTTCATTTAAAGAACAGAAAAAGCGGGACGGGTCTTGTGTTGCGAAGCTTTCCCCACTCGGTGGCGGCTTATGAAAAATTACAGAATAACCGCCACATAAATCTTCCGGAGATCTACGACGTTCTGGAGATGGACGACGGTCAGATCGTGCTTGAGGAATATATTGACGGTCTAACAGTTGCACAGGTGATGGAAATTGATAAATATCGTTCTTCGGGTGCGCGCAAGGTGCTTCTAGATCTGTGTGACGCATTGACTGCTTTGCACGACCGCGGTATTATTCATCGTGATGTTAAGCCGGAGAACGTGATAGTCGAAAAGTCCGGACGGGTTGTACTAATTGATTTTAACGTTTCCCGGATAGAATCCGGTGCAAGTAAGGATACGGTTATTATGGGTACTGTAGGTTATGCGTCACCGGAGCAGCTGGGTCTTGCTCAAACAGATGCACGAACAGATATTTACGCCATCGGGGTGCTATACAATGTGATGCTGACCGGACAACACCCAAGTGTGACCATTGCTCCGGGAAAAGCCGGTCGAATCGTCCGTAAATGTACGGCAGTGAACCCGAACGAGCGTTACCAAACGGCCATTGAACTATGGACGGCACTGTAATTATATCATACAAAGTAAAATCGCAACAATTCCCTTCCCCCGTCAAAAAAGGCATAAAAAGAAGAGCGGTCACAATGACCGCTCTTTGTGGCTCTAAAGCCTTGATTTTATTGACTTTTAAGTATTAGCCGAAGTATCTGTTAAGCAGTCCCTCGAAGACTCAGCCGTGTCTTGCCTCGCCGCGGTAGCTTTATATAAGCTTTGAGGGTGAAAAGCTTTGCGGTGTATATATTGAAACAGGTAATGCCGCAGTCGATGATTTCTTCAAAGACAATATCTAGCTCATAAATAATTTTATGATGGCTCTTGCCGAAGAACAAATCAAAGCAGCCTTCGAGCAATCTGAAAAAGAAGTCACTGACTTACATAGCCGTATATCTCAAGGAATCAGAGAAGCAAAGAAGAACGGAACACGGATTGGTCTCGCTAAAGGCACTTCCCTGACCACCAAGAAATCAGTTGAGTGTAAGATTATAATCCAAAAGCACTCCAAAGACTTCGGCGGCTCACTTGAAGATCCCGATGTCCTTAAGCTCTGCGGTTGCTCGAGGAATAGTTATTATAAGTATAAGCGAGAACTTAAAATATAAGGACGGCCGAAGCCTTCCCTGGGAGAGAAGACACAGAGAACCATCCCCCAGTGTTACCCTGTGTTACAATTCACAAATTACTATTTTGTCGGTCAGATTTTGAGTGACATTGAAAAAGGCAAAAACATAAGAGGGGCGTTTTTACCCCTCTTATTGGTTTGTTTTAATTAAATTTCAATCATAGTCACTGTTGCTGAGTAAGCGCATCTATTCTGATCAAAGCATCATTGACAACGCGGTATAGATCAAATATTGCGGGAGAAAGCTGAGCGACTGTCAGTCCGGAGTTCATAATATGATTTCCGTTCTCGTCCACGGTATAGTAGCTTGAAAGTCTTATATAAGTCTCGTTGATAAGCTCAATACCGACTCCCGCGTACTCCTTGAAATCGATCAGTCTTTTTGCGTCGTTCAAAAGGTTTTGCACGGTGTTCACCGCAACGGGATCGGTTACCGAAACGATGTTCTTTATGCTGACGTCTTGAGCAACGCTAAAGGAGTATCCGTCAAGCTTGAATACCTCACCGCCTATCTCAAAGTCGTATCCGTCTATCAGATCGTACGTTGCAGCATCTGCCTTCCAGTTGTCGGTAACGAACGAGCCCGTTCCGTTTCCGCCGTCATAGGTAACGACGTTTGCTTTGCCCGCGTACGTAGTACCGATTCTGTACCAGTCACTGATCTGATTTCCGTTTGCATCTCTGTCACACGTAAATACTACCGCATATACAGGCACATACGCACCGGCAGTCGTTAGGGGGTCTATCGTCAGATACAGAGACATTTCACATCCGTATCCGCGGAATACTCCTCCGTTGCTTGAGTTTACGGCGGTATAATCATCACCTGTATATATGTTGCCGTCAAGATTTTCGTGCTTGATAAGGACGGTCGCGTCCATTTGTTCATCGCCAACAGTTATTTGCAGCTGTCCCGCAAACAGGGTGTTGACCGCCATAGAGTCTTCACTCGAAGATCCCGTAACGTTTCCTATATAGTTCGACGTCCATTCCTGACGTCCGTCAAACTTGTTATCCAGAGCATCAATAAGCTGCCCATAGGTTGTTGCCGTGTTCAAGATATTGAGGAATTTCTCCTCTACGACTGCAAGCGCCTCACGCTCACCGTCAACGTTGATACCGAACTGGAAGTTTATAAGCGTTCTCCAATCGGTATTCTGATTTCTGGACGTACCTACCGTGTAGGTAACTGTAAATTCCAGAGTTTCTCCCGGTCCGACCTTCTTTTCCTCAGCTGAAAGATCCGCCAAGGAGCAACGGACACCTATATTGTTGTTTCCGTTTTGAGTAGAAACGTATTGATTTCCGTTATAGCCATTGAGATTCTTCTGAAAATAGATCCCTCTGTAAGAATAGGTCAATTTGGTATTATTCAAAACGGTAACGTTGTACGTAACCGTTCCTACGTAGTTACGGCTTTGTCTGCTGATAGTCGAATCAATGGTTGTGGTGTACGGCAGATGGCTGACCGTATTTTTGTCAACTCTTGAGGTGCTGTCAGTAGAAACGGCAGTAATAAAGAGTCCCGACGGGATATCCGCCTTCGCTCTACCGCTTATGATCAGCACCTCGCTGATTTCTGCGTATCCTATACACGTAAATACGCACATAAAGGAGAGTACGATACCTAATAGTGCTCTTACCAACGTTTTCATTATGCGTACTCTCCTTTCCTTGATAATTGTTTAAACTTCTTTGTTTTCCTCATCCTCGGGAGTAATCATAGCGGTAAAGATCTTCTCAGCCTTGCGTCTGACAACTCCTATGATCTTTTTCAGAGGGCGATCAAGCTCTGCGGGATCTATTCTGTAATTTCCGCGTGCAACCTCTGCCTCTCTGACGACATCCTTGTCGCTGTGCTCGTCCCTTGTGGGAACGAGAACTATATCTCCCTTGTCAATCGCGTTTCCATCGGGATCGTAGCGATAGGTCTTATGAGTTCTTTCTTCCCAGAAGACGTCGATTGCCTCTACTGTGTTTTCGTCTATGATCTCTTCGTCTGCCGTTGGAATGGAAGCGATGATCTCATCGATCTCATCCTCGATCTCATCCTCGATCTCATCCTCGATCTCATCCTCGATCTCATCCTCGATCTCCTCCTCGATTACCGCATCGATCTCCTCGGTATCTTCCTCGGCTTCAACGATCTCGGGGACTTCCTCGATCTCTTCTACCGTTGCGATTACCTCGGGAGCTTCTTCTCCCTCAGCCTCGACCTCGATCTCAGGCTCTTCTATAACCGTTTCGATCTCTGCCTCAGGCTCGGGCTCGGGTGCGGGAGGGGTGGGATTATTTACCACGACCTTGACAACAGGTCTGACAACGTTTGTGATGTTGGGCTTAACGATGGTCGTAGGAACGGACTCCGGCTTTGCCTCAGTCTCGGGTTCTACGTAACCTTCAACCTCTATCTTATATACGTAAAGAAGCTTACTGTCTGTTGGTATCATAAATTTCGTGCAGGTCTTATCTGCGTTTTCGTACATAAGAATGGGAGCTTGAATGGTATCGCGTATTTCAAGCATCTCCTCGAAGGTGTCGACCATAATGATCTGATATCCGCACGTCTCAAATAGATTGTTGATCCTCTGGATATACGACTTATATTGTGAAAGGATCTTCTTAACGCGTGCCGTGTAGGTGATATCAGGAGTTCTCGTGAAGTAAATGAACGCTGCAAGAAGCAGCACCATGATCACATCTAACACACCGAGTACGATAGCGGTAGTCTTGAACGCTTCGCTTCCAACACCTCGTGTGCAAGCAATCATTTTAGCTTCTTCACCGGGAACAGCAGATGTCATTTGGATATTGACTGTCTTTGTTGTAAGAGGAATACGAAGCTCGGAAGTATATGTGTCGACCGCACTTCCTGTAAAAGCATCACAATCACTGAGAACATCAACCTCAAGCGTCACGATAATATTGCTCGTAGTACTCTTCAGATCGTAAGTATTAAGAAAATCATTCGCGAGATCGTTGTATTCGTCATAATTGAGAACAACTATCTCATTGATCTTTAACCTGTTGGAGCTGCTCTGAGCAAGATTCTGCTTGTTGACCAGCTCTCGCTCGGGATTGAAGATCGCAACGTCTGACGTATCATCCATTATCTCAAGCCTTGATTTGATCGAGTAAGAGTAGCGATAATTGACGTCATCGGTATCCATATCTATCTCATAGCTGAAATCGGCTATGATTTTGTCTATGAGTGAAGCAACGTAAGACTGATCCTTGCCTAGATACGTTTGCTCAAAGAATTCATTTTCTTTAAGGAAAACGTTATAATCAATGCTTCCGCCTTCGCGGTATCCGATATAATATTTACTCTTGAGCTGCACGGCAACGATCGATGAGATCAGCACAGCGAGAGTCAGTATAACAACTATCACAGACTGCACAAATATCCATTTTTCACGATTTTTTCGGTACGCGACACGTTTGTTCTTTTCTTTTTCCGACATTCAGTAAACCTCCTTTCTTCAAAATTTAGTTAACTGCCTGAAAGCAGTTCTCTGAGCCATAGGGTAGGATATCCAACAAAGGCGACCTTGATGTCCGTCAGACCAACAATATCCGCATCTACTCGGTAACCACCGTCGCGGTCATTATTGGCGTCCCCTTTTGTGTAGTATCGGTTTTCCCCTCCTATGTTCTTTATCTCCACAACTCTGTGGACGGTTCTTCTGTCGTTTTCTTTAAAGACGATTACTTGTCCTTCTTTAATTTCTTGGTCCTCATATCTTTCGTAGATGATCATATCGCCCTTGTTTATCTCGCCCGTCATACTCTCGGTCGCAATGACCAAAGCACCGAATCGGAAGCGGCAGGATATCAGCATAGCAACTGAGATCACGATAAGTATGGCAACGAACATACATACGACAGATAGCTTTTTTCCTTTTTGTACCGCGTTTTTCTTTTTCTTTTCAAAAAGTGCGGATACGAGTGCGAGTATCACGAGCGGAAGGAATATCTTAATGCAGGCGAACAGAGCGTCCGCTATCGCTGTGATATTTGGAAGAAAGTAAGCATACAGCGACGTAATAAGACGAAACGCGATGTTCGGAAGCATACCGAAGCGACGTGATACGTAATGGTAATAAATGTTTGCGATAGCGGCGGGAAACAGCGTCATAGCAACCATATCCATAAACAGATTCAGGTTTTTAATACCCGCAAGGTTGGAAAACGCGAGAACCTCCGCAAGTACGCAGGATAAAAATGCAAATACGCTTGCGAAATGATCCTTTTGCACTAACATCACAGCTCGGATCATCTCTGTGGTAATAATAATTGCCGCCATTGGCAGAATAACTGTGAGGAAGATATTTGAGCTTACAAAATAGGGATTTTTGTAAAATCCAAAGTATATTCCTGTCATCTGAGTAAGTACCGCAAATATTACGGCAAGCACCGACGAGAGCAGTAAAACCTCTTTTTTATTGATGGAGAGAGAGCCTCTCTTTTTGACCAAAAGACAGGTGACTGCCGTCATCGGGATCAAAATACAAGCAGTTAATATTCTGCTGCTTTTGACTCCTATAAAGAGTGCGGCAAAGAGGACCGCAAATATTAAGATAGAAATGCTGCAAAGAACCTTTTTGTCTTTTGTCATTTGCGGTCCTCCTTTCATAATATTACTGCACCAAGATAAGCTTTAATTTAAGGTGCAACGTAAGGTACAGCCTCAGCTGTAATCATGAACGTAGCAGTCTCGATAACGTCAGAAACCTTGACAAGCTCTACGGTAACACTAACATTAGCTGTTTCGTTAACGTTAAGCACGGTCTTATCCCAATCGCCAACGGTAAGCTTAAAGTACTCGTTGTTGAAATCGGTTGTGAGTTCATGAAGCTCAACAATAACGTTACTGTAATTCTTTACAACGTAATTGAAGGTTACGCTGTCGCCTACGACTGTAAGTCCGTCAATAGAGGGAGCAACTGTACGTCCGCCGGGCTCCCCGGGGTTGGAAAGCTCAAGGATCTTAGCTACGTCAGCATCATCGTCTGCACCGGAAACAGCAGATTCAGATGTTGACTCAAACTTAACTACAAACTCAACGGCATCGTTCTCGATAGTACCGTTCCAAAGCAATGTCTCGGATACAGCCGCATAACCGATACCAAGGCAAAGTGCTGCAACGAGCAGCAGAGAGATAATTAATGTTCTTCTTTTTTTCATGATTTGTTTCTCCTTTTCAGAAAAGTAAATTTTTTGAGCGTTCCCTAACCGCTCTTTTTAGCCAAAACTCGACAGTTTGAGCTTTGTAAGCACCATTCTATCACACGATGACTACACCGTGACTACAAAAGGAAAATTTTTTCAAAAAAATTTCGGCACTCAAGCATTTTTAGCCCGAGTGCCGATGCGTTTATTTGATTTTTTGCAATTGGTTTTCAAGATAACCGACGGTAAATTCCGCCCAGGAATATGCACTCATATACTGCCCCGTGAAGGAATTGATCGCCCGAACGTCCCCTTCAAGAAAACGGTAATAATCACAATCCACAATTTTCGTGTTCACAAGAATACCTTGTCTATTTTTCAAAATCAGATCCTTAACTTCAACCGAATGTAAGCTCTTGACAAGACTCGCTATATACACTTGCAAATTTTTTTGCTTTGTTCGGTCGTAGTCCTCGTCCTCCCAAAGCACCGCCGCAAGCTCGGGATAGGTAGCCGACGTTCCTCGCTTATCCACAAGATACGCAAGGATCTCTTTCGCTTGTTTTCTCTCAAATTTTAACGGCTCACCGTCCACAAATATGTCGAAATTTCCAAAGGTGAGTATCTTAATTCTCTTTTCGTTGCTCCACTCAATTGGATTTCGCAGATTTTCAAGCTCTGTCTTTACCGCCTCGGGCGTTACGGGCTTCAAAATATATCCGCTCATGCGAAGGTCGATGCCTTCCTTCATATACTCCGAAAATCCCGTGGCAAATACGATATTCACCTTGGGGTTGAGCAGCTTTAATTCACGAGCAAGCTCAACGCCGTTCTTTTCGGGCATATGTATATCGAGAAAGGCAACGTCTATTTTGTTTTCCGTTGCGGTCTGTAAGGCACTTCGCACGTCGCGACAAAGATACACAGTAGACCCGCCTGCTACCTCTTCCAACGAGTGCTTCATCAATTCCAGTGCGTAATATTCATCGTCAACTGCCAATATATTCATCGCCGTTTTCCTTTCTTTTTCGGTATTTCGAGCCTTACTCTTGTTCCTACGCCAACCGTGCTTTTGATTGTCAACGAACCGCGGCACATCGCCGCGATCCTGCTTCGCACGTTTTGAAGTCCAACGTGTATTTCCGTGTTTTCCGTATCAAAGCCCATTCCATCATCAATAATTTCAACGACGTAATTGTTATCTTCTTCAAACGTAGATATCTTGATCGTTCCACCCCTCGCTTTCTTAGTAATTCCGTGCTTTACCGCGTTTTCGACCAACGGCTGAACCGTAAGGGGAGGAATGCTGAAATCCTTACATTGAATGGAGTAGATCACATTCAAGCGTTCTCTGAATCTCGCTTTTTCAATCTTCAGATAACACTCAACGTGTTCCATTTCTTGATCAAAAGGGATCAACGCTTCGCTTGTCAAGGTATCGATATTCCTGCGAAGATATTGTGAAAAATCAATCGTAAGATATTTTGCTTGCTTTGGTGAGGTGTCGCACATAGAGGCGATCGTGGAAAGTGTATTATACACAAAATGAGGGTTGATTTGCGAGAGCATCAAAGCGTTTCGTTGCGCTTCAAGCTGTTTGTTTCGCGTCAGATAAATGCTTATATAAATTACCAAAATACTGATCGTAAAGCCTACGCAGGTCACAGACAGTCCGTGAAACGTATAGTCTATGATAACTCCCGCAACGGGAAAGAGGGTGTAAATGAAGAATGAAAAGCGATTGATCTTTGCGGAGCTTTTTGCGAAGAACGTCATTAGAATAATGGTGAACACCGCAAGGATGGGATAAAGCAAATATATAACTCCCATTGTGCTGTTTTCGCTATGAACGTGGTGACCTTGCTCATTGACGTAGAATGCATAACCGAAAAACGCGTTGCCGATACAGAACAGAATAGAAAGTCCGCACAAAACGCGGAATATCGACAAAATACAAATAGACGCGCGGCTATTGGCATAAAGGCTTGCAATCAAATATCCCATAAAACCGATGATCGCTACGCGACATGCACATGTCATAACGGTGTTTGCGGTTAGGGTCATCACCGACAAGGAGGGGTGTCCTTCTCCCAACCAACCGATAATATCGGCAACCAAAGCGATCGCAACCGAAACCTGAAAAATCAAAAAGTGCTTTGAACCTATGTTCTTGTTTGAAAATTCGCTCACAAACGTGGAAAAAATGATAAGCGTAATAAGCAGTGCAAACGAGTCGAGCGCAATATTTACATACGGCAAATAAAGACTTGGCATATTTCTGTTCCTTTCCTTTTATTGTAGAAACCTGTTCCGCAAAAAATTGCTTTATAATATTATATTAGCATAAAAGCTCTGATAAATCAAGGTGCTTCATAAATTTTGCCAAAGTTTGCAAAAAATCGTCGACAACAGATTCGTTTTCATACCAAATTTGTTTTTTTACATCCTCCAATCGCAACCTTTTCGAAAACACTTCCCTTTTGGTGTTCTAGGCTTGAGTGAAGAGCTTCCAATATAGCTTCCAAATTGCTCAAAAGAAAAGCTCAAAGTTCCAATAAACCTCCACAATCAAAGCCCATTTTGGAGCAAAAAAGGCATAAAAGAAGAGCGGTCGCAAAGACCGCTCTTTGTGGCTCTAAAGCCTTGATTTTATTGACTTTTAAGTATTAGCCGAAGTATCTGTTAAGGAGTCCCTCGAATGCCTTGCCGTGTCTTGCCTCGTCGCGGTAGCTTCATGTGTGCTCTGATGAAAGAAAGCTTTGCGGTGTAAGGACTTTGGAGAATTATGGCTTTCCAATCGAGGCTATGAAAAGTGAAACTTTCCAATAAAATTCCAATAAGGGAGGACATTATGGCAAAAGCATCATCAGGCGTATATCAGCTTCCAAACGGCACGTGGGGCTTTAGGTATGCTTTCTGGGTTGACGGCAAACAGAAAGACATCAAGCGTACCAAGGACGAGAATGGAAAGCCATTTAAAACAGAGAGAGCGGCTACCAAAGCTAGAGAGGCAGCTATTATCCAAGTTCAAGCCGAATTGTTGCAGCCGGTGAAGCCTGCAAAGAAAAGAATGACTGTGGAAGAGGTCTATGCCGAGTATTGCGAAAAGGGTCGGCATGGTAAAGCCTATGGCACTATATAGTCGTTCAAAAATTGAACCATTATTTTATTAAAAAGACAACCTAAAGGCCCCTTCTAATTCATCTTCAGTATCATCATATACGTTAGAATGCAATTCAAAGTCATTATAAAGCTTCTGCACTGCCCCTAGGTCAAACTTAAAATATCTTTTTTTAGGCATGCCGTGATATTTAACCTTAATAATGCCATAGGTCTCAAGCTCCTTGCAAGCCACGAGTTGCTGATGCTTACTGAGACCTGTGTTGTAGTACATATTCTCAACCGTACTGAAGAACCATCCTCCCTGTTGCAATCCGTAATGCTCTTTCCAGTACGTATATTCAGAATAGATCTCCGATAACATAACCGCAGTGTTCAGTTTGAATCTTCTAATGTATGGTGGAGGAAGCCTTAGGAAATCACTTTTGAACATATCATCTAATTTATTTTTCATTTACTTTTAGAGCAGGCATTGAATTTTTATATTATATAATAAGCCCACTCCCCTTTCATTATAGAATACAGTAAAATGAAATATTTTTGATTTAATGCTCCAATTCAGTATCAAAAGAAACCTTTGCAAACAAAGTACTAATTTTTGTCCAAAAGCGCTTACAAATGGCTCAAAACACGATAGAATTATAGCATCAAAAGTAACTGAAGTCAGTTTCAATGCTGAAAGGAGCCTAATTTATGACAACGTATGCTTATTGCAGAGTCAGCACTACACACCAAAGAATTACCCGACAGATAACCAACATAACCGCCATTTATCCCCATGCCACCATCATTAAAGAATTCTATACAGGTACCAAGCAAGATCGACCAAACTGGAACAAGCTCATGGCGCAAATAAAAGAAGGAGACACCATCGTATTTGACAGTGTCTCCCGTATGAGCCGTAATGCTCAGGAAGGATTTAAGGATTATAAGATGCTTTACGAACTCGGCGTCAGCCTTATCTTCTTGAATGAGCCTCTCATAAATACCTCAGTCTTCGACTCAACCAGAAACAATCTTCTCAATGTTAATATAGAGACAGGAAACGTTGCAGTTGACGACTTCTTCAAGGGCAATATTCAACTCATCAATAACTTCATGATGGCTCTCGCCGAGGAGCAGATCAAAGCAGCCTTCGAGCAATCCGAGAAAGAAGTGGTGGATTTGCATTCAAGAATTTCCCAAGGCATCCGCGAAGCCAAGAAGAATGGCACCAAGATTGGTATCTCTAAAGGCACCACCCTTACGACCAAGAAATCTATCCAATGTAAGACCATCATCAAGAAGCACTCCAAAGACTTCGGTGGCTCACTCGACGATCCCGACGTCCTTAAGCTTTGCGGTTGCTCGAGGAATAGTTATTATAAGTATAAGCGAGAACTTAAAATACAAGGACAGCCGAAGACGTCTCTGGGGGGGAGAGGACACAGAGAACCGTCCCCTGTGTTCTGTGTTTATTTGATGGGGAATTCGTACACGTTCCCCGAAATGTCGATATAGTAGCCTGTGTCATTAAGCACGAATACGGTTTCGGGTTCTGCTTTCAAATTCAATCCATAAAGGTCTATTTTCTCGCAGATAGACTTAGTAGCCGTATCAACCACTCTCAGTGTCGCTTTGTTGGTGGTATCATTGGTAAATCCTTCAAGCGAATATATTTTGCCATTATAATAGGTTGCACCTTGCAGGTAATTGAAATATTCTGTGTCAAAGGTGTCGATGATATCGTCAACCTCGAGTGTCACCTTTTTGACTCCAAGCGAGCTATCAAGCACACCATCGTTTACGGCAGGCAGTGTAAATGAGAAGAATCTTGTTGTCTTGCTCGCGTCACGCATGGTAAACGCATATAGGCGGTTATTGTCTGTGTCTACTACAAAATTGCCAAACGGACGAGTGTCACCGTCGGGGGAGGACCACCTTTGCGTGTCGTTTGTAAATCCGATCTTGATAACCTGAACCAGCGTCGAGGTAAAAGACGTACCGTTTCTTTGTATTCTGTAAACGGCACACATTCCATCGTAGCTTCTGTCATTTTTGTAATTGTTGTATACGTTGCAGTACAACAGTGGGAATTCGTCACTTTCATCATACTTCAAGGAGCTGAAGCATACCGAGTTGGAATGGGGGGTGATAACGTTGATCTTGTCAAGCGTAAAATCAGAAACGTGATTATATGTATCAACGGAATAGACCTTGCATATGCCTACCCTATTAAAGGAGAACAGATATCCTCCGTAAATCGCCCCGTCCTGCCTGCTGCCTGCGATACTTGCAACCTTATTGAGCCCGGGAGATACATAATCTTCGTCACCCGGATAGCCCGAAACGTATATTTTTATCCGACTTGCGGAAACGTCTGACTCAAGCGAAACATCACCGCTTGCTCTCTTGACAGCGAAGCGTAAATACACCGCATTTTCATTCCACTTTAAGATGTCAGCCTTGGTAACATCCTGACCTTCTGCCAACCATACGCCTTCATTGGGCAGGGTAGGATAGATATTGGATCCATTTCCAAGATAGGTGTAGCTTTTGTCGTACGCAAACCAAGCAAGACAATACTTTCCCGTAATGGAAATCGCCTCAATGTCTGATAGTGCAATATAATCCAAGGTCTTAAATCTGCCGGTATGTGATATATCCGTGCCTTGGGAACCGCTTATACTTCCAACCACGTATTTAACGTTCATAAAACTCTCCTTTGTCTCAGGTTCTGTGGATTCTTCGGTCGTTACATCAGCAGGGGAGCGTTCCGCACTGATGTCATTAGGTTCTGCGGTGTTACCTTGACAGGCGGTCAGCAAAAGCGTAAGTAACAAAAATCCGCAAACAACTGTTTTTTTCATACTTATATCCTCTTAGAATCGGCTTAAAAATACAATTTCGCATTTTCAGGCTCTCGGCTATCTTAATTAGGATACCATAAATTCGCATTGTTGTCAAGTTGTATTGGCACAATTATGAACAAATACCGCTAATTTTTACGTTATATAAGTATTTCGGCACAACGGTAGGGCATATTCAGTTCACAATACCTGGTGGCGAAAGACTTTCTTAATCAAAAATATTGGACACGTCACAAGACTCTTGCCCCAATAACGTGTCCGTGCTTTTATTTTTCGTACAAATATTTAAGCTTTTCTTCAAGCATCGTATAATCGGTTATCTCAACGTAATCCAAGCCGCCGTATCTGACGTGACTGTCACCGCCGCCATCACCAAAATCGTCGCCAACGAACAATATCTCGTCCTTCTTATAACCGTTCTCCTCGGCATAAGCCATAATCGCGTCGTACTTGTTGTACCTCTTTTCGGTGAAATCAAAGGACGACGAGCCGCTTATAAACACCGTATAGTCACAAAACAGCTCCAACATCTCGGGATACAATACCCTTCTCTTCTCACGCGTCGGGTCAAAGGCTACCTTGTCGGCAATATCCGCCCTCATGCCAAGCAGAGGAAATGTGACCATTCCCGACGCGTGAAATTCCACACTCTCTCCCTTGTAGTCCGTGTATCCGTATTTTTCACGCAGATACGCACAGATTTTGAGAAAATAATCCTTATCAGGATAGGAAAAGACCTCCCTCACAAGGGTGAATTTCCCGTCGATCATCTTGCTCTCCTGCATACCGTAGTTGCCGATAATATCAATGGGATATTCGTTCATCTGAGCGTAAATACGCTCAACTCCGCCTGCTCCCACCATAATTATCTTGTGCTGTTTTGCAAGGGTGTCCAGCACTCTGCGGCTGTTTTCTTCAAGCCTTGATCGGTGCTGTGTCAGTGTACCGTCAAGATCAAAGCATATCAATTTTTTCATTTTACCAATATTTTTCCATAAGCAAAGGCTTGATTGCCTCGGTAATTCCCAGATCGTGAGCGAGTGTCAAAACGGTGTATCTGTCACGCACGGTGTAAGCCTTTTCGATAGTCTCCTCCAGCGTTTCCTTGCGTACACCTATCTCCGAGAAGCGAACGGGACAGGACATCTCGACGAGCATCTGTCTTAAGCCGTTTGCATCGGGCAGGGTATCAACGATTTCGTAAACCCTCTCCGCACCGTTAAAGGAGATGCGTTCCCTCTTTATGTACTGATAAATTTCAATAGACATAAGCGTTCCTATCGCCACCTTCAGACCGTGCAAGGGAATACGCTCACCGCGGCGAACGAAATCCATCTCCAAAAAGTGAGAAATGTGATGCTCACTTCCCGACGCAGGACGGGAGTTGCCGCATATTGCCATAGAAATACCCGCGGTTATAAGTGCGTTCATAAGCTTAGCAACCGCCTCGGGCTGATATTTCTTCAAGCCCTCAAAGGCATCGGTGCATTCGCCTCTCGCCTTTTCCATAAGAGCAAAAGCCTCCTCGTGGATAGCCTCGCCCTTTACTGCGTTTGCCATCTGCCAGTCAGCAAGGCAGGTAAATTTACCCATAATATCGCCAAATCCCGCCGCCGTCATAATAGCGGGAGCTTTTCGGATAATTTCAAGGTCGATAAGAATGTCCTCGGGTGCTTCCACCTCATCGGTCACCTTAAAGCCGCCACGCATCAGAGCAGATCCCTTGGAGCAATAGCCGTCCATACTTGCCGCAGTAGCAAGAACTCCGCTTGGAACACCTCTGCGGGTAGCCACGGATTTCGCCATATCGTTGAGCGTACCGCTGCCCACCGCCAACACGTATTCTGCATTTTTTGCCACCTCAAATGCATATTCGCATTTGTCCTCCGACGGAACTAATTCCTCGTCAGGAAAATATGCGTCGGCAACGACGCATCCACGCTCCTCCAATTCTTTTTTGAAGGCTCTTGCGTATTCTGCCGTGTTCACGTCATACAAAAGAGCAACACGCTTTCCTGCAATCCTTTCAAAAAAAGCCTTGAAATTATTTTCGTTTCTGTATTCAACGTTTATGTTCATAAGTCTACCTTCCTTAATTGTTTTTTTAGGTTTTGACATCGGCAGGAAAATGATAGAACATACCTCGCCTTGCAGACAAGCTATTCCTTCAAATAAAGTTTTTGCGGAGCTTTTTTCAAAAAGCGACACCGCGTCCCCTTCCTGCGTCAAACTAATTTTTATCCCCCACTATCTGGCAGGTCTTTTCAAAGACGAAGGTAGGCACCTCGTCGCCCTCCGCCTTTTCGATATCCTCAAGCGTGACCTCTCCGCAAAGCACACAAACGGTATCCACCCCTGCGTGATTACCCGAGGCAATGTCGGTATAAAGTCTGTCCCCGACAACCACCGTTTCCTCGGCGGTGCAGTCGTATTTCTTCATCAGCTTGAGTATCATAGTCGGCTCGGGCTTGCCGATATAAATAGGCTTTTTGCCCGTCGCATAGGCGATCCCCACACACATCGAGCCGCAATCGGGAATATAACCGAATTCCACGGGACATACCCAGTCCGGGTTAGTCGCATAATACGGAATATCGTGCTTTGTCAGCATCTCGCAGGTGGTACGCAGCTTCTCGCCCGTGACCTCTGGGTCAAACGCCACCAGGACCGCCGCCGCATCGTCCGTGTACTTTTCCGTCACGTTCAGTCCCGCCGCCTTCAATCCCTTAATAAAGGATCTTGTTCCCTGTGCGTATATAAGCTTCTCTCCAAATTTCTCTCGGCAGATGATGATAGCCGCCTGTGCCGAGGTGAAAAAGTTATTCTCGTCGATGCTTTTTATGCCCAGCCTGTTCAGTTTTTTTATGTAATCCTTTACGGATTTTGAGGGATTGTTGGTAATAAACGCAAATCTGCCACCTGACGCCTTAATAGCCTCCAGCATCTCCAAAACGCCCTCAAACAAGCTGTTTTCAAGGTAGATCGTTCCGTCCATATCGAACAGAAACAGCTTTTTGGTTTTTAACACGTCGGCGTTTTTGCCAAAAAAATCCTTCATTTTTTACTCCTTATCCGTCCACGTTGTCCGTCGCAACAAGCGAAACACCGTCTGAAACGTCCTCTATAATAACGTCACCGATCTTTACGGGCAGCTTACAGCGAGCCTCATTTATCCTTTTCATAACGGCAAATATCTCGCTCTTTTTTACGGGGGTTGCCGTTTTAACGGGAACGGTCGTGCCGTTATCCGCCTTTACGGTGGAGGTCACCACACGCACGGGGCAAACCACCTCGTTCTCCGCATACGCCTTACCCCTCGGGCAGGTATTTCCCTTGACCGACACGGGTACGCCGTTTTCAATTTCCACGTCTATCGTGCATCCGATAGGACACTCGATACAGGTAAGCGTTTTTTTCATTCGTTCTCGCCCTCCAACGTAATTTCTATGTCTTGCTCTGCCGCCGCAATCTTTTCGGCACTCAAAGCAATCGTTTCCATTTCTCCCGGCACGGCTATCATTTTCTTACGTTGCATAAGTATCTTATCGCCGCTTCTTACCGTTATCGTACAGTTGCGGAACGTGTTTACTACTCTAAAGAATAATTTTACACTATCCCCTACCCCTTTGTCAAGTACCTGCGGCACTACGTAGCTGATATTTTTACCGTTACGCACCTCAAGTGAGTTCTTTTCGACAGGAACAGCACCGTTCAATACGTATTCAGCCGCAGACGCTCCCGCAAGTGCGGACTCCTCGGAAACAAAGTCCACAAGGTCATGCACCTGCAAAACGTTTCCGCAGGCAAATATACCATCCACCATCGTTTCTCTGTTCTGATATACGACCGCTCCTCTCGTACGGGGAGAAAGGGGGATATTTGCCGCCTTGGTCAGCTCGTTTTCGGGGATAAGTCCGACAGAGAAAAGCACCGTATCGCAATCAAAATGCATTTCCGTTCCCGCAATAGGCTTTCTGTTTTCGTCGACCTTAGAAATCACCACGCCCGTTACTCTCTTGTCACCCTCGATCTTGGTGATGGTGTGATTTAAGTAAAGAGGAATGTCAAAATCGTCAAGGCACTGCGCTATATTTCTCTTCAGACCGCTGGAATAAGGCATTATCTCGCAAACTGCGTGTACCTTTGCCCCCTCCAAGGTCATTCGACGTGCCATAATAAGTCCGATATCGCCCGAGCCGAGTATCACAACGCTTTTGCCGGGAAGATATCCTTTAAGATTAACGTATTTTTGTGCCGTTCCCGCGGAATATACTCCGGCAGGGCGGCTACCCGCCACGTTGAGAGCTCCTCGGCTTCTTTCACGGCAGCCCATCGCCAGAATGACTGCCTTTGCCTGTATAACGAACACTCCGCTCTCCTCGTTTATCGCGGTGATCTTCTTATCCTCCGACAAGGAAAGCACAGTGGTGTTCAGCAGCACTGGAATATTTCTCGTGCGTACCTCCTCGATATATCTTGCCGCATATTCGGGTCCCGCCAAGCTCTCCTTAAAGCGGGTAAGCCCAAAGCCGTTATGTATACACTGATTGAGAATACCGCCAAGTCGCTCGTCGCGTTCGATTATCAAAACGTCCCTCGCTCCGCGGTCGTACGCGGCTACTGCCGCGGCAAGTCCCGCAGGGCCGCCGCCTATAATTACTATATCATATTGCAATTTCATTTGGTTACCCCCACAATAATTTCCGAGCCCTCGCCACGCTTTGTGACCTGCTCAAGAGGAATATTATGCTCCCTTGCGATAAGCTCTGCAACGTACGGCTGACAGAAGCCGCCCTGACATCTTCCCATGCCGCTACGCGTTCTGCGTTTTACCGCATCAATGCTTTTTGCGGGGGGATTTTCACGAATGGCACGGACGATCTCACCCTCGGTTATCTGCTCACAACGGCATACTATCCTTCCATAAGACGGATCCTTGGCTATAAGCTCGTTCTTTTCCTCAACACTCATGTTCTTAAAAGACTGCTCAGAGGTGCGTTTACCGTTAAATCTCTTGTTTTCGGTCAACTGCAAACGGGTGGAAACCAGCTCCTCCACCATATATTTTGCGATAGCAGGCGAGGAGGTAAGTCCGGGGGATTCAACACCCGCACAGTGGAAGAAGCCCTTTGCCGACTTGCTCTCTTCTATTATAAAATCGTGTCTGTCCGAATATGCACGAACACCCGTAAACGAGGTAATAGTATTGAAAAAAGGTGTACCCTTGGTCATTTTTGCCGCCTTTTCGGTAATGAACGAAAGTCCCTCCGCCGTGGTATCCGTACACGCCTCTGTCATTTCCTCTGAGGTGGGACCGAGCAAAATATTTCCGTCAACGGTCTGCGTTACAAGCACACCCTTTCCCTTTTTGGTGGGGGTGCAGAACAGGGTATGCGAAACAAAATCTCCGCTTTCTCTATCCAATAATATATATTCGCCCTTTCTTGCACGAACGCTTATATCCCCGTCACCGATCATAGCGGCTATCTTGCCGCTCGCAAGTCCCGCACAGTTTATGACCACCTTAGCACTAACCGTTTCTCCCTTTTTAGAGCTTACGGTAAAGCCGTCCTTGGTTTGGGTGATGTCCACAACCTCAAAATCAGTAAGTAATTTTGCTCCGTTGTCCATCGCGTTGCCGATCGCCGCAATAGTCAAGCCGTAAGGACAAATGATCGCACTCGTTTTTGCGTACAACGCACCCACAACAGTGTCAGCAACGTTAGGCTCTATGGCACGAACCTCCTCCTGACCGAGCAAATACACCTCGGGTACGCCGTTTATCTCGCCTCTCTCTTTCAAGAGCTTGAGCGTATCCATCTCTTCCTCGTCAAACGCCAACACCAACGCACCGTTATTGATGCATTTTACTCCCAGCTCAGAGGCATAGGACTGCATCATTTTACTGCCAAGAACGTTGAATTTTGCCTTCAACGTGCCGGGTTCTGCGTCAAATCCCGCATGGACAATACCGCTGTTAGCCTTGCTTTGCCCCATGCAAACGTCGTCCTCTGCTTCAACTAAGCAAACGGACAGCTCGTATTTGGTCAATTCCCTTAAAATACAGCCGCCTATAACTCCGCCGCCAATTACAACAACATCAAACATATTTTCTCCTTTTTATTATAAAATACTTGACACTCGTTCTTTGGTGTATTATAATATAAATCAAGCAAATAAGCAATATGCATTTTCAAAAAAGATAATTTAGAAAGGAAAATAGGTAAAATGAGCAAATATGTCTGCTCATTTTTGACCAAATACGCAAAGCAATGATAGATGATCAGGAAAGAAAGCTGTTAAGTCTTTTGCAAAAAGACGAGAACATCGGAATTGACGGACTCGCCCGTGCGTTGTACATCAGCCCGTCAACGGTACGCAGAAAATTGGACATCCTGCAAAGAAAGGGACTTGTCACCCGTACCCACGGCGGTGCGAAGCTGAACAATCAAAACAGCTTTTATCCAAGCTTTACATTCAGAGTGCATCAGAACAGCTTCGAGAAAAAGCAGATGGCACTTGCGGCGATCAAGCTGATAAAAAACGGGGATCTTATCTTTTTGGACGGTACGACCTCGGCGTTCTTTATTGCGGAATATCTTACCGAGTTCAAGAATATCCGCGTAATTACAAACGGTATAGATACCCTTTCGCAGTTGGCGAAATATAACGTTACCGCCTATTCCACGGGTGGACTTGTGCAGGAGTATAACCCCTCGGTACTGGTAGGACATTACGCCGAGCAGATGCTCGGTAGCTTTCACGCCGACATCGCCTTTTTCTCTGCCCAATCCGTAACGGAGGATGGTGAGATATACGACTGCTTTGAGGAGGAAAACGTTATCCGAAAGGCTATGATACGTCACGCGTCAAAAAAGGTATTTCTTTGCGACAGCACCAAATTCGGCAGAACGTCGCCCTATCACCTATGCTCGTTGAACGACGTGGATTATATCGTCACCAACCACCAGCTGCCCGCCTCCATAAGACCCGAAAAAATGCCGCAAATAGTAATATGAATAATAAATAAAAATCCCCCCGTAAAATAGATAAATCCTCCAAATATGTTTTTAGTTTTGTCTGGCAGGTCAATTCTTATTATAACATATTTGTAGGATTTTACCTCATCGGTTAACCTCTTTTGAACCACGCGACTATCGCGTGGTTTTCGTCTTACAAACAAGGCGACCGCGGAAATTTACTTCCGCGGTCGCCTTTTGTGTGTGAAAGACTTGATTTTATTGACTTTTAAGTACTATAAAGTATCTGTTAAGCTTCATCCACGTCAACAGAAAAGATCCTAACGTTCTCAGCACCGTTCGTTGCGAGCCATTTAATGCTCAGCTCCTTCGCCGTTGTGTTCAGGTCTACGTTGACAAGACGGTGGAAGTTGTTTTCCACTCTTGCGATCTCCACGCCGTCAGCATACACTGCAAAATCCTTTACCAACGTGTTGGCAACTCTTACCGGAGTAAAATTCTTTCCGGTGTGA
>JAZOUQ010000166.1:0-2768 GCA_045658185.1 Eubacteriales bacterium | reverse complement strand
TTGTCCACTCTGACCTCCAAGATCATCTCAACGATGATGGCGGCGGGGCTTCCCATTGAAGAATGCGTGTCTACCATTGCCGCAACCTTGCCCGTATGCTCGGTGCGAGGCGTGGCATATTCCACGTTTACGATTATTCATTTGTTGAATAACCAACTGGCCGAGGTCATTCAGTACGATAATCCTCACGTAATCGTTATAAGAGATTACGAAATTTACGATTATCCCAAGACCGAAATGAATATCGGCGGCAAGAAAATATATAAGTCCACCATTAAGCTGCAAGAGGATGACGTATTCATTGCTATGAGCGACGGATGTCCTCACGCGGGTATGGGTGGCAAATACAACTTTGGTTGGAAGCGTGAGGATATCGCAGACTATATGCAAACACTCGTTGCAGGTGGATATACGGCAAAGAACCTTTCTACGATGCTTGTTGACGAGTGTGATAAGCTCTACGGTCACCAGCCCGGCGATGACACTACCGCTTGCGTTGTAAAGATTCGTAAGAGAGAGCCTATGAATATTTGGTTCGGCCCTCCTTCAAACCGTGACGATGCAAACCGTATGATGTCGCTGTTCTTCTCGAAGGAAGGAAAGCATATTATCTGCGGAGGTACGACTTCGTCTATTGCGGCGAAGTATCTCGGCAAGCCCGTTCAGGCAAGCTTGAATTTTGAGCGTAGCGACGTTCCTCCCATTGCCCATATCGAAGGCGTGGATCTTGTAACCGAGGGCGTTATTACGATGAATAAGGTCATTCAGTACGCCAAGGATTATCTTGGAGAGAACGAGCTCTACGAGGATTGGAATTTCAAGAAGGACGGTGCATCTTTGATCAGCCGACTTCTGTTTGAGGAAGCAACGGATATCAACTTCTACGTGGGCAGAGCGGTAAACCCCGCCCATCAGAATCCCGACCTTCCCATCAACTTCAATATCAAAATGAACTTGGTCGAGGAGTTGTCCGCTTGCCTTGGGAAGATGGGTAAGCGTATCAAGGTAAGTTATTTCTAATGGAGGTGTAAAATGCGTAAATTTGATACCAAAGTACAGCATTTGAAATATAAAGTACTACGCGAAGTAGCACGTCTCGCGTGGGAGGATAAGCTTCTTGAGAATATTATAGATATTCCTAAAAAGCTCGTCCCCGGTAACGAGCCTACGATGCGTTGTTGTGTATATAAAGAAAGAGCAATACTTGGCGAGCGTGTAAAGCTTGCAATGGGCGGCGATAAAGACAATCCTAACGTTATAGAGGTTATCGAAATTGCCTGTGACGAGTGTCCCGTTGGCGGTTATGAAGTAACAAATGCCTGCCGCGGATGCCTTGCTCACCGTTGCGAGGACGTATGTAAGTTCGGTGCGATCTCCTTCGACCATAATCACGTTGCACACATTGACAAATCCAAGTGCAAGGAATGCGGAGCGTGTGCCAAGGTTTGTCCCTTCAGTGCTATTGTAAGCCGTAAGCGTCCTTGTCAGAACGCCTGCAAGGTAAAAGCAATCTCTATGAATGAGGAGAAGGCGGCTAAGATCGACAATTCCAAGTGCATACAGTGTGGTGCGTGTGTATATCAGTGTCCCTTTGGTGCAATCATGGATAAATCCTTTATGGTCAACGCCATAGATATTCTGAAAAAGAGCGAGAGAAACACAAGAGGCGGTAACTACAAGGTTTATGCTGTTGTTGCTCCCTCATTATCCAGCCAATTCTCTTATGCAAAGCTGGGGCAGGTGGTAACAGGACTGAAAAAGCTGGGCTTCCACGATGTTATTGAGGCGGGTCTCGGTGCGGATATGGTCGCTATGGCAGAGGCAAAGGAGCTTTCCGAAAAAGGTATCCTGACAAGTTCCTGCTGTCCCGCTTTCGTACAGTACATTAAATCGGCATTCCCGAACCTTGTGGAGCATATTTCACACAATATGTCGCCTATGGCAGTTCTTGCGAAATATATCAAGAAAACCACTCCTAACGCCAAGGTAATCTTTATCGGTCCGTGTACCGCTAAAAAGGCAGAGGCACAGCTGGAGGAGGTTAAGCCCTATGTGGATACCGTCCTTACCTTTGAGGAGCTTCAGGCACTGTTTGACAGCCGTGATATCGAGATCGAAACCCTCGAAGAAGGTGTTCTTGATAACGCATCCTACTTCGGTCGTATCTTCGCTCGCAGCGGAGGTCTGACCGATGCGGCAACTCAGGCGATGAAGGAGCAGAACATCGACTTTGAAATAAAGCCCGTTGTATGCGACGGCATAGAAGCCTGCCGTATGGCACTTCTCAAGCTGAACAAAGGTGTTCTCGACGGTAACTTCATCGAGGGTATGGCTTGTGTAGGTGGTTGTATCGGTGGTGCAGGTTGCCTCACTCACGGAGACAAGAGCAAAACCGACGTTGATAAGTACGGTCGCGAAGCACTCGAAAAGACCATCGGAGATGCAATATCGATATTGAAATAAAAACAAAACTAAATCCGAACAGTTCCGTCGTAACGAAACTGTTCGGATTTGCTGTTTGAAAACACAAAAAAACCAAAGGGGGGCGATTCGGTATTCGGGGAGTTTCGCCTGTGGCGAATATTTTTGCTCGTAGCGACCTTGAGCCTGCTCAGGGCGAGTGGATCCGAGGGGGAGTCGTTCTTGAATTTTGCGAAGCATTTCTATTGCTCTCTTTTGTTATGCTTCGCAAAATTCTTCGGTCACCGCTCCAAAACAACTCACTGGGTTGTTTTGTTCGCTGCGTTCGACTCCCCGTTCAAAAAGAT
>JAZOUQ010000165.1:0-4214 GCA_045658185.1 Eubacteriales bacterium | reverse complement strand
TCTTTCCTCACGTGGTTTATCTTATTGGTGTAGGACTTATGGCAGACGAGAGTTCCCGTATAGAATTCATTTTGAAGAACTCGTTTGACACCTGTATTCTCCCACAGGAAGCGGTGAGCAATTTCGGGTTTGTTGTTGCCAAGCCGTTTTCCGAGTATCTGCTGCTGATAGTAGCCTTGGGATTTGATACCTTCTTCATTGAGTATATTGGCAATGGCTTTCAGCCCATATCCGTCAAGATAGAGCGTAAATATCCGTCGGACGATCTCGGCTTGTTCTTCTACGATTACCACCTTTCCGGTGTTCTTATCCTTGAAGTAACCCATCGGAGGAATAAGGACTATCCCAGATTTCTGCTTCTGCTTATATCCCGCGCGTATCTTCTTGGAGATATCGCGGCAGTACATATCGTTGAAGATTCCCTTGAAACCAACGATAAGCTCGTCATCCTCGTTGCTTGTATCGATGTTTTCTGTTACCGATAGCACTCGGATATCGTTTTGTCTTAGGAAGTCGATAAAAATAGCGGTCTGTGTCTTGTGCCTACCCAAACGGGATAGGTCCTTGACCACGACCGCATCAATGCTTTTCTTATCCACTTCCTCATAAATTTTTTCGATACCGTCACGGTCAAAGTGCATTCCGCTGACGTTATCGTCGAATGACTCACCGACGATCTCATATCCGTGGCTGTCACAATAGTCCACGAGTATTTTCTTTTGGTTGGTGAGTGAGTTCAGTTCCTTGTCCTCATCTCTGGACAAGCGATAGTATAACCATACTCTCATTTTTTCTTTTCCTTTCTTGAAATATATTTCATATCAAGCAATATTTTGCTCGTTATGATCGGTAGTTTCCTGCTGTGGCAGGGTCTTATCATCTGTCACATAATCGTGGATGACCGAGCGCAGAAATTCATTGAACTGCTTGTCAGTTCCAACGTATTCAAAGGTGACTCTTTCGATTGGGAGGCTGTTATTTTTCTTCATAAAATTATCCTTTCTTTGTTATTCTTAAATGGTTTTTGCGCTACCTCCGTGTAACGCAATGATATCACAAGCGGACTTCAAAGTCCAGCTCACACGGCAAGAGTTATCATACAAGACATATATTTTTCAGAGATAAAATCCCATACGCTCTTCCTCGTAAGGTTCGTTTGTCGAGTAGTAAACCAAAGCCTTTGGCTCGACTTTAATGCCCAAAGCTTCAAGCTCCATAACTGTCATCTTATCAAGCTCACCTCGTTCTATTGGAGGCTCGTATTGCATCTCGGGAGGCACACTCTCAAGCAGATTTTTGAGTAGCATAAATAATCCATTGCCGAAGGTATAACCCACGTTCTCTTTGAGCGGTGTACGATACTCAGCGTACTGTTCCGCAAGTCCTGAATCACAACCGCCGAGAGCAAAATAGATCTCGAGATTTTCTCTTAATAACTGCTCGGCAAAGAGTTTATTGTCACGGCATTTCTTTCCGTCGCGCGTTGTGAACGTGATATATTTATGTCCGTCCTCCCATTTTACTTTGTAACCCCGACTCTCCATAAACCTTATAAATTCTTCTTTTGTACGCGACACCTTTGCCGCATAATAAGCGTCACTTCTCAGTTTTGCTTTCCATTTGGGCATCTCTTTCCAATTGGATTTTTCTTCGGTTTCAGAGAGACCGTACTCTCGGCAGAGCTTGTTAGAAAATTCTTTGACTCGCATCAGATCTTCTTTGGTCTGATGAAATTTCTTTCCCGTTTCAAAATTGACGGAGTTCATAATCATATGGTTATGAATATGATCTTTGTCACAATGAGTGGAGATTACTATCTGATATCCCTTGAAATATTCCGCAAATTTAATACCTATTTCGTGTGCGATCTCGGGAGTAATATTGTCATCGGGACTGAATGATTGAACGATGTGATAGTATTCACGTCCACCGTGTTTGTTGAATTTTCTTTTAGTAAAATCAAATTCACTCTCCGCGCTCTCGGGAGTACAGTTAACACCCGACGTCAGTGTTTCATTTGTTTTTTCGGGATTTGTAATATAATTCAGTGCGCTTTTTATCGTCCGTTTCGCTGCAACGAATTTAACGATTGCCATAGCTCTGCCAGCTCCTTTCTTGTTTCTCTTAGGTCAACCACAGAGATAATTCCCACATTTGCGGCTCTTGTAAGTTGGTTTACGTTGTTTCCGATACGGCGGAGCTCATCGGCAATTTTGTCAGCTCCGTCGATGATAATAATATCTTTTTTAAAGATACATTCTCTGATGAAATCGCTCATCAACTTGTAATGTCCATAGGACATTTCTTCAATCTTTTCCTTCTCCGCGGGTGTGACACGGAATGGAATAATTACTGATTTTTGTTCTTGGTTTTTCATTTTGATTTCCTTTCTTTTAGTGTAAATAATATAGGGGTATGGGCTTAGCCCGACGCCTTTGCGGCCGTCCATTTTGGGCGGTCGTAATACAAAGGCGAAACTCGCAAAAGATGAAGTTTATCACCATTTGCCGTCTCTGTGATCCTTTTCAGCCTGCCTTGCAATCTTACTGCCGTAGTTAATAGCAGAAGAAAGAATACACGTGCTCAAGTAAGCACTTGGGTTTTTAACCGTATCTGCGGACAGATATGCCTCAACCGCATCCGACATTACCCACGGGTCGAGCTCTTCGATTATGAGACGCCTGATCTCGTCTTGCGTGTAATTAATGCCGTCAACAGCCATCTTTTTCTTCTGCCATAATGAGTCAAGCGAACGTCTCGCAAGCTCTGCGATATCGGCAGAATTGTATCTGTAAAGCTCGTCCTTGTGGAACAGAATGCCTTTGAGCTCATCGTATTCCTCATCGGCAAAATCCTGTTCAGTTGAAGATGGTTCAATAGATTTAGTTCTATTAATTTTGGTTGTATATATTTCCTCTCCACCTTCCAGATACGGCCCATTATCCTGCGTAGCAGGGGCGGTGTCATACTGTGAATCCAGCCCGGGTATCTCGTAGATATTTGCCGTCTGACGATTCCAACCCTTGTGAGTTGGCTGATAATGCGGTGTTACAATTACAAGTCCTTTTTCCTTTAGGATTTTGATAGAACGCCGCGCTGTAGATTCACCCATATTGCAATCTTTAGCAATACTTGATACCGCAGGCCACGCAGTGCCTGTCTTTCGATTCCTTCTCATCGCCAGATAGTTGTAGACGGCGATGTCGTATGGTGTTAATCCGTAGTCAAACAGATCGCTTTGAACCTGAAAATAATTCTTCATAAAATCCTCCTTTCTTGAAAATTTGCAAAGAAAAAAGCCATCACCTCCCGCAACAGAAGTGATGGCTGACATTACGTTTTGCGTAATCCGAGAACTACGTGAGAGAAAGTTCAGCGTCTTTCTCACATTACGCGTCCCTGTACATCCGCTTACGTTCCTACACCAATCGGTGTGTGTTCTTTGTAGGTATGTTTCGCTTGTCAAGTCCTTTCGGAACGCACTTTCGTACGTCTTTCTCCCTTGACACAGATAGATCTATCTGCTGTCGTGGCAAAACTACCGTCCAAGTATCCTAACGGCAGGTTATTCAGTTGTGCGGGAGTGTTTGCTTTGCTAACCAAGGAATGTCGGCTTGGTCCTCCCGCTCAGTTGGGTGATATCCTATATCGGATCACTCCCCCCTCATGAGTACCACGACATAGAAATCAAAAAATGTTCCTGAAAAATAAAATTTTTTTAATTTTTTTTTGCAAAATAAAAAAAGTCCCTCGGATCTTACTCCGAAGGACTGTACTTAATCTAACTGTTCACTTATTTCTTTTATCAGCTCATCAAATTTTTTACGCATCTTTGCAAGGCGCTTTGATATGGCACTCTGCGTTTTATATCCAAGCTGTTTTGCAATATCCTCATTGGTGAACTTTTTCACACGTAGCTCGAGTATTTCGCGCTCAACGTTATCAAGCACCTGATAATATGCATTCCAAATCAATTGCTCTTTTTTGTCCTCTGCTACGTGATCGATTTCATCATCCGTTAGCTCAAACACGCTCTTGGCACTCTCCCACGTATCGTTATCATTTTCTTGAAATTCGTCCAGAGAAAGTATAGTATCAATTTCTGTACGTGTATGATAAAAGGCACGTTGGAAATCAATTTTATCAAAATTTTCAGCCTCAGGAAAATCCTGATGTGTTTGATTGTGAACATCACTTGTTATTCCAATGACATC
>JAZOUQ010000164.1:0-3994 GCA_045658185.1 Eubacteriales bacterium | reverse complement strand
TGCTGAATATCAGGCGTATGTGAGCGAAGTTGCTGATTTGTTTGGAAAAGTTCCTATGTTCGGAATCGGTCTTGGACATCAGATAATGGCACTTGCAAACGGAGCTGAAGTTTACAAGCTTAAGTACGGACACCGTGGAGGCAATCAGCCTTCTCATAAGGTTGGAACAAACAGAACCTTCATCACTTCTCAAAACAACGGTTACAGTGTTGTGGCTGAAAGTGTAAAGAAGGGAACTGTTTCATATATCAATGCGAATGACAACACCTGTGAGGGTATTGAATATGCGGATATGAAGGCATTCTCCGTTCAGTTCTATCCCGAGTCGATAAAGGGACTTCACAGCACTTCGTTCCTTTATGACAATTTTATCGAATTGATGGGAGGTAATTGATATGCCATTGAATAAGGATATAAAGAAGGTATTGGTTATTGGCTCAGGTCCTATCGTTATAGGTCAGGCAGCAGAGTTTGACTACGCAGGAGCACAGGCTTGCCGCGTACTCAAGGAAGCGGGAGTAAACGTTGTTCTTGTAAACTCCAACCCCGCAACCATTATGACCGACAACGCACTTGCTGATGAAATATATCTTGAGCCTCTTACCGCTGAAACGGTAAAGAGAATAATCGAAAAAGAAAAGCCCGACAGTCTGCTTGCAGGACTTGGAGGACAGACGGGACTTACCATTGCGATGCAGCTGTCCCACGACGGATTCCTTAAATCCCACAACGTAAGATTGCTGGGTACTGATGCAAAGGCGATAGACAAGGCAGAGGACAGACAGCTCTTCAAGGAAACGATGGAAGAGATAGGAGAGCCTTGTATTCCTTCCGATATTGCAAACGACGTTGATACGGCACTTATGATAGCGGCAAAGATAGGCTATCCTGTTATAGTCCGTCCCGCATTTACCCTGGGCGGAGCAGGCGGCGGCGTTGCGAATAATCCCGACGAGCTTGCTATCGTGGCACAGACGGGACTTGACGCATCTCCTATTACGCAGATACTTGTTGAGCGTTATATCTTCGGTTGGAAGGAAATCGAGTTTGAAACCATGCGTGACGCGGCAGGAAACGCTATTGCCGTATGTAGTATGGAAAACTTTGACCCTGTTGGTGTTCACACGGGTGACTCTATCGTTGTAGCTCCCGCACTTACACTTTCCAATAAGGAATATCAGATGCTCCGTTCCGCTTCCTTGAACATTGTAAATGCACTTGGAATCGTCGGCGGATGTAACTGTCAGTTCGCACTCAATCCCGAAAGCTTTGAGTATGCTGTTATCGAGGTAAACCCCCGTGTATCCCGTTCCTCGGCACTTGCAAGTAAGGCGAGCGGATATCCTATCGCAAAGATAACCACCAAGGTTGCCCTCGGATACACGCTTGATGAAATAAAGAACGACATTACGGGTATGACTTGTGCTTGCTTCGAGCCTACGCTTGACTACGTAGTAGTTAAGTTCCCCAAGTGGCCCTTCGATAAATTCAAGGGCTCAAGCAGAAAGCTCGGCACACAGATGAAGGCAACGGGCGAGGTAATGTCCATCGGTACTTCCTTTGAGATGGCTATAATGAAGGCTGTCAGAGGTGCTGAAATATCCCTCGACACCCTCAATGCCGCTCCTATCAACGATAAGGATATAATCGAACGCTTGGGTGCTATGGACGACCGCAGAATATTCACGGTCTTTGAGGCACTTAAGAACGGTATTACAATGGATACCATTCACGATATTACCAAGATAGATAAGTGGTTCTTGTCAAAGCTTCAAAAGCTGGTTGACTTTGAGAAGCGTATTGTGGCTGACGGTCTTAGTGACGAGGATTACGTACTCGGTAAAATGATGGGTTATCCCGATAAGGCACTCTCTCAGCTCAGCGGCAGAAAAGAGCTTCCCGGTATGGACGCGTCTTATAAGATGGTTGACACCTGTGCGGCTGAATTTGACGCACGTACGCCTTATTTCTACTCTACCTACGGCGGAGCTTGTGAGGCAAGAGGATTTAAAAAGAGCGGTAAGCCTACCATTCTCGTTCTCGGTTCAGGTCCTATCAGAATAGGACAGGGAATTGAGTTTGACTACTCATCCGTACACTGCGTATGGGCACTTAAGGAGCTTGGTTACGACGTTGTTATCGTAAACAATAACCCCGAAACCGTTTCTACCGACTATGATACGGCTGACAGACTTTACTTTGAGCCTCTTACACCCGAGGACGTAATGAATATAATCAAGGTTGAGAACCCCATTGGCGTAGTTGTTGCGTTTGGTGGACAGACGGCAATCAAGCTTACGCAGTTCCTTGACGATAACGGAATACAGATACTCGGTACGTCAGCTGAGGGAATTGATACCGCAGAGGACAGAGAAAAATTCGATGCACTTCTTGAAAAATTCAATATCAGACGCCCCGTTGGTACGAGTATTATGACTACCGAGGAAGCGTTGGCGGCGGCAGAGCAGATAGGCTATCCCGTTCTTCTCCGTCCCTCCTACGTTATCGGCGGACAGAATATGTCTATCGTATACAGTCCCCGCGAGGTAGAAACCTATATGCAGAGAATACTTGCTACGGGAATAGAGAACCCCGTGCTTGTTGATAAGTATATGATGGGAACGGAGCTTGAGGTTGACGTTATTTCCGACGGTAAGGACGTTCTTATCCCCGGTATTATGCAGCACGTCGAGAGAGCAGGTGTACACAGCGGTGACTCTATTGCTGTATATCCTCCCTTCAGCATAAACGATAAGATACTCCAAACAGTTGTTGAGTCCTCCGAAAAGTTGGCTCTTTCCTTGGGAACTAAGGGACTTGTAAACATTCAGTACCTTATTTACCGCAACGAGCTTTACGTTATAGAGGTCAACCCCCGTGCGTCAAGAACTGTGCCTTATATCAGTAAGGTAACGGGCGTTCCTATGGTTGATTTGGCAACAAAGGTAATGACGGGTCAGGCACTTGCAGACCTGGGATACGGAACGGGTCTTTACCGCACACCTCCTTACTATGCTGTCAAAGTACCTGTATTCTCCTTCCAGAAGCTGACCGATGCCAACTCCTACCTTGGACCGGAAATGAAGTCCACGGGTGAGGTCCTTGGTCTTGGAAAGAATCTCAACGAGGCAATCTTCAAGGGCTTGACCTCCGCAGGATTTTCACTCCGTGCTCCCTCTGCGGGTTCGGACGTCGGCGTGTTTATCAGCGTAGGTGAGCATGATCTTCTTGAGATCGTGTCCCTGGCTAAGAAGCTTGACGACCTGGGAATGAAGATATACGCTACCGAGCAGACCGCCAAGGCAATAGAGGGCTTGGGTATTACGGTGACTGCTATCGGTTCGGTTGGCGAAACCGACGACGCGTACAAGCTTATTGAAACAGGAAAGATAAGCTATATCGTTTACACGGGTACGTTGTTCGATAATACTCTTGACGAGTATATCGCACTTCACAAGAAGGCACTTCAGCATTCCGTTGCGTGTCTGACCTCCTTGGATACAGCAAATGCTCTTGCAGACATTATAGCGAGCCGCTATAATCAGCAGAACACCGAGCTTGTTGATATAAACAATATGCGTACCGATCCGTTGATCATCAAGTTCTCCAAGATGCAGGGAACAGGCGACGACTACATCTTCATTGATAACTTTGACGGTAAGATAACCTGTCCCGAATCGTTGAGCCTTACTATGTGTGACAGACATTACGGCGTAGGTGCTGACGGACTTGTCCTTATAGAGAAATCCGACGTTGCCGACGCACGTATGCGTATATTCAACAGAGATGGTAGTGAAGGAATGATGGCAGGTAACGCAGTACGTTGCGTAGGAAAGTATCTGTACGATAACGGTATCGTTCAAAAGGATAGAATGGATATCGAAACGGGTGCAGGTGTTAAGGACCTTCGTCTGTATACCAGAAACGGAAAGGTTACTACAGTCAGTGTCGGAATGGGCAAGGCAAGCGTGCTTGTTAAGGATATTCCCACGAC
>JAZOUQ010000163.1:0-6961 GCA_045658185.1 Eubacteriales bacterium | reverse complement strand
GCACTCGCAGATTGCGACAAAAGTTTTACCGTTCCTTCTGTTAAAATAATTATTAAGAAACGAAAGGACGGTAAAGCTATGGATGTGAAAAAAGCATTAGTCAATGAAAAACGAATCAGCATAGGAGCGACAACACGGCAGCTGGTACTTGCCACGCTGTCAGCGGCGGTGTCGCTGGGACGGTTGCCCTTCGGAGTATCACCCTTGGGATTTGCCGCACTGGGAGCGGTGTCGAAATGGGACGTGATAGGCGTTAGTATCGGTCTGCTTTGGGGACTTGTTCGCTCGGATATGCCTCTCATTACCCTCGGTGCATACGCACTTGTGCTTCTTCTCCGAGCGATATTTTCTTTTGCCGAGGGCAGAGCTGTACGTATTTTCGGGGAACGCGTGTCTATGAGAATAATAGCGGCGACAACGGGTGCGTTTGCCCTGTATACCTACCGACTGATAGTCAATGAGCTTTTGTACTATTATCTGTTCGGTCTTATCCTTTCCGTGGTTGCGGTCGCACTTGCTACTCCTCTTTGGAACGTAATTTCAGGAGAGGCAAAGGAACGCGGATATAGCATCTGGAGATACCTTGCTTGGATTTCCTTGGCGTGTGCCGTTACTTGGGGAGTAAGAGGAATAAGCGTGTACGGAATTACCTTGTCCGTGCTGTCCTGTACCGTTTTCACCTTGCTTACTACCCGTCGCCACGGTGCGTCTGTCGGGGGAGTTCTCGGAGGTGTTTCGGGACTTTGCGTGTCCGTGCTGTACGCTCCGTCTTTTGTGTTCTGCGGAACGGTGTACGGTCTTTTCCGTTCCGTTTCTCCCGCACTTGCCTCCGCCCTCGCATTGCTGGTGTCGGTGGCTTGGGGAGCGTATATCAACGGAATATCCGCTCTGCTTACGCTGACTCCCGCTCTGATGTCCTCCATATTTATGTTTTACGTTATCAACAAGCTTTATTTGTCGGAAATATGGGTGGATAGGAAAGAAACCTCGGACACCCGTGAGAGGACTTTGGCAGGCGATGCGGCACTTATCCGCCTTGAGTATACCGAGGAGAAAATGAAAAGACTGTGTCAGGCACTTTCACGGCTTTCTTCGTTGCTTTCGGGAAAGAAACGGGAGGCGATGGCAGACGATCTTTCATTTGAAATAGGAGAGCTTGGGGTGGACACTTGTCTTGAGGAATATGTGGGGTATGTTAACGGAGTTTTGCGAAATGATTTTCCCTCTATTGACTACCGACTGATGGCTGAATATATCGAAGACGCCTATGCGGAGAGGGAGATTTTTGCGGACACTCAGAAAAGTGCGATGCTGACCGAGGTTTTGACGTCTAAATACGGTCGTGACGACCTGAGAACGGTGGCTCACGGTAAGGACAAGCTGAGCATCACCGTTTTGTGCGACGGTCAAGGCTTTTTGCGAAGCCGTTGCGAGGATATTGCAAGGACGCTGTCCGACATTTGCGGATATTCGCTTAACTACGGCAAAATAAGTGAGGCTGAAGGACGGGCTATGATAACGTTCGCGAAAGCTCCTCTTCTCTCGGCCACCGTTTTCGGCAAACGAAAAAGCTCCTCGGAGGAGGGGACGTTCTGCGGGGACAGCTTTGGCGTGGTGGATAAAAGGTCGGAGGGAAGGCTGGTTGCGTTTATAAGCGACGGAATGGGCAGCGGAAGAGAGGCTGCTCACACGTCCGAGCTTTGTGCTTCCTTTCTTGAAGAGCTTTTACCCGCCTCGCCCGAGGGAGATCGTGGCGTAGATACTACCCTGAAAATGCTCAACGGATTTCTTCGAGGCAGAAATAATTTCGGAGTGGTGGAATGTGCCTCCACCGTGGATCTGTGTGAGCTTGATCTTGTGGGCTGTAAGGCGGAGCTTTACAAATGCGGGGCGGCTCCCACCTACGTTTTCAGGGACGGCTCTCTGTTCAAGCTCAGATGTCGCACAGTTCCCATAGGGATAGTTCCCGAGGTGGACGTGGGCAGAGTGAAGCTGGAGCTTTTGCCCGAGGACGTTATCGTTATGGTGAGCGACGGCGTCACGCAGGGAAGAGAGGAATGTCCCGAGCTTTTCAAATATCTCCAATCAAGATTGCTGACCCACAGTGCCGAGCAGCTTGCCGAATCGGTGGTGGATTTTGCCGTATCGCAAGGAAGCACGGACGATATTTCCGTGGTGGTGGTAAAGGTTTCCGAAAGGATAGGGAAATAGATAGTTTTTTAATATTGTTGACATTGCGAAAAAAAAGTGATATAATGAGCTTATAATATTATTTGGAGGCAGTTATGAAAAATATTATTAAGCTCATTATTGCGATCTTTTGTATAACGCTCTGTATGCTTTGTGCCGTGTCGTGTGATAACGGAGAAGCTGAAACGACGGAGCCTCAAACCGAAATCGAAACAGAGGCAGAAACGCCTGTGGAGGCGACTGCCGAGATAAAAGCGGACGACCAGAAGGCTTCCGCCGGAAAAATAAGCGTCAGCGTAAGTATTCCCGAGAATATAGCCGACGCCTACGACTCCTTCAGTATACAGGTGTGCTACGGTGACAACGTTTTGTCCGAAACGGCGGTGGACACCGAGAAGGATACGGCTGTGCTTGACGCCGCATACGGAAATCTGACTCTGAAGCTTATGGGAATTTCCGAAGACAATGTAAAAGAACTTGCTTGTGACAGCGTGGCTGTATGGGCGGACGAATACAATTTTGCATCTCTTAACGCCACCTTCCCCGTAGTATATTTCACACTTGATATGTACTCTATGGGAGAGTTGGAAGCCCCTGCCGCGTTCAGTGCATCTGCAAAAAATCTTCCTATTATGAAAGACGTTCCTACCTTCGTATCCCTTGAAAGAGAGGCTGCGTATTCTTGGGACAAGCTGCCCGAGAACGTATATGCTCTGCCGTCTGTGGGAGAGGGTGACGAAAGAGGATTTCATATAAACAACAGTCGTATGGCTGAATATATAAAAGAGCTCTACGAAATAAATAACGATTCGTTCTTCAATCTTTACTGCGTTGACAACTACCCCGAGCTGATATTGAAGTTCTTTGCCGCTAACGGTATACCCGAGGAGAACTTCCACGCGACCCTTATCTCCGACGGAACGGCAACGGCGGCATATTTTAAGGAGGCATTCGGCGGAAGCGACGCGAAGACCGTGTTCATCAAGATGGCTAACGAGTGGAAGCGTGTAAAGGCGGCTGCCGCGAGCGGTTCTGACAAATACCTTGAAAACGTATACAAGGGAAATGAATCGGGATATTCCGTTCTCGCGAGATACCCCATCGTAATGGCGTACTTAGAGGACAATATTGATTGGTGGTGTTCAAGAGATCTTTACACAGGTCTTGCGGGTAGCGACGACGTGAAAGCAGTGGTAAATCAGCTTCAGCTTACGGGTAAACTTAAAATATTCGGTATAAACGATATGCTCTCGATTCTTACCGACGAACAGCAAGCATCTTTGAAGGAGCTGTTCCACTTCGATGCCGAGATGTTCTCCGTGGCAGAAGAGCAGGGCAAGAAGGCTTTGGTCATCATAGGTACTTCGCCCACGGGTGAAAGCTCCGAGAGAGGAGATCTTGAGGCGTTCCTTAATATTCTTAAAGCAGAGTACGGTGATGAGTACGTGCTTTATTACAAGGGACATCCAGGTTACCCCGTTGAGCTTGATCCTACCAAGGCGGCACTGTTTGAGAATTACGGGCTTATAAATCTTGAGGCTTCTATTGCGGCAGAGCTTATTATGTTCTACTGCCCCGATATTACTCTTGCGGGTTGGAGCTCCAGCACCTTTAAGAGTGTGGAGGAAGGAAAATTCCTCGTCCACTTTAACGTGAGCAAGACGGAAGGTCAGCACACGGCAACCAATGACGGATACGGTGACAGTGCGTCCGCATATTATAAGGTAACGCAAATCGGAGATAAGAGCTACGTTACCATAGAATACAGAGATAGCACGACCGTTAAATATTACGACGTTGCGAACAAGACTTACGTTAACGCAATTCCCGTCGTACAGTGAAAAAAAGCTTCGACTCATTTTTGAGTCGAAGCTTTTTTTATATATCCGCGTCCTTCATATATTCGTTTCCATGCTCGGCAATAAACTGCTTTCGAGCGGGGAGGTTGTCACCAAGCAAGGTGTCGAACATCTGCTCGGTAAGTGCCGCGTCCGTGGGGGTAACCGCAATAAGACGGCGGGTGGCGGGGTTCATAGTGGTCTTCCACATCATATCAGGCTCGTTCTCGCCAAGACCCTTGGAACGCTGGAGGGTGTATTTTTTACCCTCAAGGGACTTGAGTATTTCCGCCTTTTCAAATTCGTTGTAGGCGAACAGAATATTCTCCTCGTCCTTCTTTCCCTTGACGGTTATCTCGAACAGCGGAGATTCGGCGATGAACACCTTGTTCTCTTTGAGAAGTGTGGGGAGCAGACGGTAGAACAGAGTGAGCAGAAGCGTTCTTATCTGGAAGCCGTCCTCGTCCGCATCGGTACAGATGATTATCTTTGACCAACGCAGAAGGCTCATATCAAAGGAGGTGAAATCCCCCTTGACCTTTCCGCTTATTTCAACTCCGCAACCGATAACACGAAGCAGGTCGGTTATGATGTCGCTCTTGAATATCTTCTCATATGAGCTTTTCATACAGTTAAGAGTCTTACCTCTTACGGGAATTATGGCCTGATATTCGGCGTTTCTTCCCAGCTTACAGGACGTAAGTGCGGAATCTCCCTCAACGATATAAAGCTCACGAATGGAGGGGTCTTTTGAGCGACAGTTGACGAATTTTTCAACTCTGTTTGCGATGTCAAGCGTACCCGTCAGCTTTTTCTTTATAGTCAGTCTTTCGGCATCAGCCTTTTCACGGCTACGCTTGTTTATAAGCACCTGATTTGCGAACTTTTCCGCGTAAATTGGGTTCTCCACGAAATAGATGTCCAGATTTTTCTTGAGAAAATCGGTCATAGCCTCTTGAATGAAGCTGTTGGTAATGGACTTCTTGGTCTGGTTTTCGTAGGAGGTCATAGTGGAAAAGCTGTTTATTACAAGGCACAGACAGTCGGCAATATCCGTAAAGGTTATCTTGCTTTCGTTCTTGTTGTACTTGTTCTGTCCCTTGAGATACTTGTCAACGGCATAGACGAAAGCAGTCTTTACCGCCTTGTCGGGAGATCCACCGTACTCAAGGAAGCTGGAGTTGTGGTAATACTCCGTCATATTAACGGCGTTTGACACGCAGAAGGAGAAATCCGCTTTCAGCTTGTACTCGTCCTTGTCCGAACGGTCACGGCCCTGCGTTTCAAGATGCCACAGCACGGGCTGAGTAAGACTTGACTCACCCGCACACTCGGTGATGTAGTCCGAGATGCCGTTCTCGTAGAAAAACTCGTGGCTGTTGAACTGCCCGTCAGCGTTTTGGTAGTCAAGTGCGAACTTGATTCCCGCATTTACCACCGACTGACGCTTCATAGTATTCTTAAAGGATTCCTCGGGTATGTTTATGTCGGTGAACACCTCAATATCGGGACGCCAATGTATTACCGTTCCCGTACGGCGTTCGTTTTTGCCGAGAGGACGCACCTGAAGGTCGGTGACAGGCTCACCCTTGCGGAAGCTTATCTTACTCTCATTCGTTCCGTCGTAGGAATAGACGTCCATAAACTCGGAACTGTACTGGGTCGCACACGCACCCAGACCGTTAAGACCGAGAGAGAACTCGTATGCACTGTCGCCGTTGTTGTTGTCGTACTTACCGCCCGCGTAAAGCTCACAGTAAATAAGATCCCAGTTCCAGCGTCCCTCCGCCTCGTTATATCCCAGCGGAACACCTCGTCCGCGGTCGTCCACCTTAATGGAGCGGTCGTTGTATGCGGTGACCTTTATTATATTTCCGTGTCCCTCACGAGCCTCGTCAACGGAGTTTGAGAGTATCTCGAAAAAAGAATGCTCACAACCCTCCAGACCGTCCGAGCCAAAGATAACTCCTGGACGCTTTCTGACACGGTCAGCACCCTTAAGGGCTTTTATGCTTTGATCGTTGTATTGCGATTTTGTCGCACTGTTCTTTGTTGCCATCTTTTTACCATCCGAAATACATATTATATTTATTCTACCATAAAAAAGCTCTTTTGAAAAGGGCTTTTTTACTTTTTGTGCAACTTTTAGAGAGAGATTTTTAAAAAATCCACTTGCATAATCGGAGGATAGGCTATATAATATATATTGAAGTATCAGATGAATGAGGTGGCGTATGAAAAACGTCGGACTTTATGAATTTATAAACGGAAGAAAATGTGCGGTGCTGGGAATGGGAGTTTCCAACCTTCCCCTTGTGGAGAAGCTTTGCGAATGGGGAGTTGACCTCACCGTTTACGATAAAAAGGACGTATCGGAGCTTGGCGAGGAAGCCGTCGGACTTTCCCGTAAGGGCGTGAGATTTGCCGTAGCCGACGGAGATTTTTCTGGAATCGAGGGAGAGGTCATCTTCCGCTCACCCGGTATTCGCCCCGATAAAAAGGGGATAGCTTTGGCGGTCGAGGGGGGTGCGGAGCTTACCTCGGAAATAGAGCTTCTCCTGAAGCTTACCCCCGCCACCACCTACGCAATAACGGGAAGTGACGGCAAGACCACCACCACTACGCTGACGGGCAAATTTCTTGACGAGGGAAGTGCTGGAAACGTATACGTTGGCGGAAATATCGGAAGGCCCTTGCTCTGTCTTTGCGAGGAAATGAAAAAAGAGGACAAGACGGTGCTTGAGCTGTCAAGCTTTCAGCTTATGACGGTGAGTGACGCGCCGAGATTCGTGGCGGTAACGAACGTATCTCCCAATCACCTTGATTGGCATACCGATATGCGCGAATATTTCGAAGCGAAGAAAAATATAGTCGGTGCGCGGACAAAGCGGCTTGTTACCAATGCGGACTGTGAAGCAACGCTGGAGCTTGCC
>JAZOUQ010000162.1:0-7933 GCA_045658185.1 Eubacteriales bacterium | reverse complement strand
TTTATCAATATTCTGCGTTTCCAACCGTTCTGGGGTAAGGAAGAACGTCACGGATATTGGAGATGCCCGTAAGGTACATAATGATTCTCTCAAATCCAAGTCCGTAGCCTGCGTGCTTTGTACCGCCGAAGCGACGAAGATTGAGATACCACCAGTAGTCCTCCTCATTGAGTCCGCACTCTGCCATACGGGAGGTAAGAACGTCAATTCTTTCCTCACGCTGTGAGCCGCCGATTATCTCTCCAACACCGGGAACGAGAAGGTCCATAGCCGCAACGGTCTTGCCGTCGTCGTTCAATCTCATATAGAACGCCTTTATTTCCTTGGGATAGTCGATAACGAACACGGGACACTTGAACACCTGCTCGGTGAGGTATCTCTCATGCTCGGTCTGGAGGTCAATTCCCCATTCAACGGGATACTTGAAATCAGCCCCGCTCTTCTTAAGAATATCGACCGCGTCTGTGTAGGTAACCTTCTTATACTCGCTGGAGGCAAGTGTGGTAAGACGGTCAAGAAGTCCCTTTTCAACGAACTTGTCGAAGAACTCCATCTCCTGAGGACAGTTCTCAAGCACGTGGTTGATGATATAGCGAATCATATCCCACGCAAGCTCCATATTGTCGTTAAGGTCAGCAAATGCGATCTCAGGCTCTATCATCCAGAACTCTGCCGCGTGTCTTGCCGTATTGGAGTTTTCAGCACGGAAGGTAGGTCCGAAGGTGTATATCTTACCGTATGCCAACGCATAGGTTTCGCCCTCAAGCTGACCCGAAACGGTAAGGTTTGCGGACTTGCCGAAGAAGTCCTGAGAGAAATCTATACTTCCGTCCTCGTTTCTGGGAGGATTGTCCATATCAAGAGTGGTAACTCTGAACATCTCACCTGCACCCTCGCAGTCGGAGGCTGTAACGATGGGAGTGTGAACGTACACAAATCCACGGTCGTGGAAGAACTTGTGTATTGCGTAAGCCGCCTCGCTTCTGACTCTGAACGCCGCAGAGAAAAGATTGGTTCTAGGGCGGAGATATGCCTGCTCACGAAGGAACTCTACCGTATGTCTTTTAGGCTGAAGGGGATATTCGGGGGTAGACGTACCCTCAACGGCGATCTCGGTCGCCTTTATCTCAAAGGGCTGCTTCATAGCAGGGGTAAGCTCAACTATTCCCTTTATAACGAGAGCCGCACCAACGTTCTGACGTGCGATCTCGTCGTAATTATTTATTTTTTCACGCTCAAATACTACCTGCACGTTCTTATGACAGCTACCGTCGTTAAGGTCGATAAAACCGAACGCCTTGCTGTCACGCAGATTGCGTACCCAACCGCCAAGGGTCACTTCCTTGCCCGAATACGCTTCGGCATTTTCATAGATCGAGCGAACAAAATCTCTTTTCATCATCTTCTCCGTTCCGTGGACTTTGCCACTGTTAGTAAATATAACCATTTATCATCTAATTATATCACTATGTCCCCATTTTGTCAATATTAGACCGAAAAAATAACTTACTATAAAGATTTACAAAAATAATTTTGCAAAACGTGTTGAAAAATATCGTTAAGTGTGTTATACTATTGTGTAAGAATAATATTGTCTTATCAAGAGTGGTGGAGGGACAGGCCCTATGAAGCCACGGCAACCTGCTTATACGTGAGTAAGGTGCTAATTCCGTGAGATGAGAATTTTTATCTCCGGGGAAATTCGGAGATTTTTTTATGGAGGTTATTATGAAAAAAATGCTTTTTACATCCGAGTCCGTTACCGAAGGACATCCCGACAAGGTATGTGATAAAATATCCGACGCTATGCTTGACGCAATTCTTTCTCAAGACCCTATGTCAAGAGTTGCTTGTGAAACCTTCTGTACCACGGGTACGGTGACCGTTATGGGTGAGATAACCACTACCGCTAAGGTTGACGTTGAAAAGGTTGTCAGAGAAACGGTAAGAGAGATAGGATACACCGACACCACCATTGGATTTGACGCGGACAACTGCAAGGTCAACGTGGCAATTCACGAGCAGTCCCCCGATATTGCTATGGGAGTTGACAAATCTCTCGAAGCCAAGGAAGGCAAGGGTGACGGTCTTGACACGGGTGCGGGTGACCAGGGTCTTATGTTCGGTTACGCTTGTAATGAAACCGCAGAGCTTATGCCCCTCCCCATTTCCATATCTCACAAGCTGGCAATAAGACTTACCGAGGTCAGAAAGAACGGCACTCTTGATTATCTCCGTCCCGACGGAAAAACTCAGGTAACCGTTGAATACCACGACGGCAAGCCCGTTCGTATAGACGCTATCGTTATCTCCTCACAGCACAGTGCAGACGTAACTCTTGAGCAGATAAGAGCAGACGTTATCAAGTACGTTATAGAGCCTATCGTTCCCCAGAATTTGGTTGACGGTAACACAAAGATATACGTAAACCCCACGGGACGCTTCGTTGTTGGCGGCCCTGCAGGTGACACGGGACTTACGGGAAGAAAGATAATCGTTGATACATACGGCGGATACTCCCGTCACGGCGGCGGTGCTTTTTCGGGTAAGGACCCCACCAAGGTTGACCGTTCCGCTTCCTATGCGGCAAGATACGTAGCCAAGAATATCGTAGCGGCAGGACTTGCTGACAAATGCGAGGTTCAGGTGGCTTACGCTATCGGCGTTGCAAAGCCCGTGTCCGTTATGATAGACACCTTTGGCACAGGAAAGAAGGACGAGGAGGCTATTGCCGTAGCTGTGGACAAGCTGTTTGACTTCAGACCCGCGGCAATAATTGAAAGATTTGCACTTCGCAGACCTATTTACTGTCAGACTGCGGCTTACGGTCATATGGGTAGAGAGGATATTGATCTCCCCTGGGAAAAGACCGATATGGCAGAGGCATTAAAGGCAGAATTTAATTAAATCTTGAAGGGGAAACTCATACGGGTTTCCCCTGATTGCAATACACGAGAAAGGAGGAAGATGATGAGTAACGAAACAATGGGCATTGGACATACCCGCAATGACCTTGAAAAGTTAGAGGGTACAGTTGAGAACGTTATATATTCAAACTCCGATAACGGCTATACCATATGCGATATGGGAATTGAAAACGACGATTTAATTACCGTTGTAGGCATAATGCCCTTACTTGGCGAGGGTGACCGACTTACCGTGTACGGGAAATGGGTTCATAATCCCAAGTACGGTAAACAATTCAGCGTTTCGCAGTACGAAAGAGTAATGCCGGCAGATGTTGCTTCAATACTCAGATATCTTTCCTCTGGTACAGTAAAAGGAATAGGTCCAAAAATCGCAAAACGTATAGTTGACGAGTTTGGCGAGGACACTTTTGACGTTATCGAAAATCACAGCGAATGGTTGGCAAATATAAAAGGAATATCGCCAAAGCTTGCTGCTTCGGTATCTGAAAATTTCCGAGAGCAGGCGGGCGTACGCAATGCCATGATGTTCTTCCGCGACTATTTCGGCGTATCCACCACCTTGAAGATATACAAGCGTTGGGGTGGCAGAGCCGTTGACGTCGCCAAGCAAAACCCTTACAGACTTTGTAATGAAATTGAGGGTATCGGCTTTGAAAAGGCTGACAGTATGGCTTCCAAGCTGGGCTTTACAACCAACAATTTCGACCGTCTTATGAGCGGTATAAATTACGTTCTTATAAAAAACAGCACGGTGAACGGACACGTCTGTCTTCCAAAAAGCACTCTCTGTGAAAAATCGGCAGATCTGCTCGGTGTTACTGTTTTCGAAACGGAAAACGCCGCTGACGAGCTTATACGCCAAGGCCGTTTGGTAAAAAAGCTCGACGGTGAAAATGAGTTGATATACCGTAGCCAGAGCTACGAGGAAGAGGTTTATATCGCAAAAAAACTGTTGAAGCTTGACAGACTTTGTGCCACGGTAGACGTGAGAGATATAGACCAGTTTATCGCGGGTGAGGAAAGCAAGAGCGGAATAAGCTACGCTTCCCTTCAAAAGAAAGCTATCGGTGACGCTCTGAGATATGGCGTTATGATACTTACGGGAGGTCCGGGTACGGGTAAAACCACCGTTGTCCGTGCATTGATACACATATTTGACCGAATGGGCTACGATATTGCTCTCGCCGCCCCCACGGGAAGAGCGGCAAAGCGTTTGTCAGAGTCCACCAGTATGGAGGCAAAAACCATACACCGAATGCTTGAAATGAGTTATGATGCGTCAGGCTCTTTCGTTTTCGCAAGAAACCAAGACAACCTACTTGACGAGCAAGTAATTATTGTAGACGAGGCGTCTATGATAGATAGCTCTCTTATGTGTTCTCTCTTAAAGGCTATAAAGCCCGGTGCAAGACTTATAATAATCGGTGACTCCGATCAGCTGCCCTCCGTGGGTGCGGGAAACGTGCTTCGGGATATAATTGAAAGCGAGTGCTTCGCTATGGTAAAGCTGACCGAGATATTCCGTCAGGCACAAAAAAGCCTTATAGTCACAAATGCTCACGCCGTAAACAGCGGTATTATGCCCACGCTTGACGTAAAAAACAACGACTTTTTCTTTCTTCCAAGAAAAACTGACAGAGAGATTGCCGCTACGATATGTGACCTTTGCTATACAAGACTTCCCAAAACCTATGGAGATATGGCAAGAAACGGAACACAGATAATAGCACCGTCCAGAAAGGGCGAATCGGGTACGGAAACCCTTAACATACTCCTTCAGTCAAGGCTTAATCCGCCTATACCCTCCAAGCGTGAGTACCGCTTCCGCGACAAGACCATACGCGAGGGCGACAAGGTCATGCAGATACGCAATAACTACGATATTCTTTGGAGCCGTGATGCGGACGGAAGCACAGGTAACGGAATCTTTAACGGAGATATAGGAGTGGTTGAGAGTATCGTAGAGTCAGAGAGTTATATGGTTATACTCTTCGATGACAAGCGGGTAAGGTATGAATTCAATCTGCTTGAGGATCTGGAACACGCATATGCCATAACAGTCCACAAGAGCCAAGGCAGCGAATACCCGATAGTAATAATTCCTATGTGCTCCGCAGCACAGATGTTGCTTACGAGAAATCTTCTTTACACGGCAATAACAAGAGCACAAAACATGGTGATACTTGTTGGCCGTGAAGACATAGTTGCTGAAATGGTTGCCAACAACAAGCAATCGACAAGATATACGGGTTTGAAAAAGCGATTGAAGGAACAGGCAACATAACAATGAAATTAAAAGAATTTTACCATAGATTTATTGCCGTTCACAAGTGTGTCGGGTGTGGTGAAATACTCCCGTGGCAACGCTCCGACCAAGTCTTTTGCGAAAAATGTCAGCAAGATTGGAATGCCGATACGTTAAGAGGTTGCTTTGATTGTTTTTTACCCGCAAGAGAATGTGAGTGTATGCCCAAGTCCTCGAAGAGTGCCGGAGCACTTACGCACAGAAAATTGGTTTTCTACTCAGACAGCAAGGAAAACCGTTCAACGGGCGGAATCATATATTGGCTGAAGCATAATAAAAGCAATCGTGTTGCTCGCTTCGTTGCATCTGAACTGCTTCCCTCCTTACAAGCGGAGCTGGATACACTTGCCACTAACGATCAAAATGTTGTCATCACACATGTACCCCGAGGTAAAAAGTCTAAAATTTTTCACGGCTTTGATCAATCCGAAATGGTGTGTAAGCATATTTCCAGGCTGACAAACTTACAGCACGTATCTGTTTTTAACTCGAAAATATCAAAAAAGCAACAAAAGGATCTTGGCATCAAGGAACGTATGAAGCACGCAAACGCCACAATCTTGCTACGCGATAAATCCGATGTCAAGAACAAATACGTGGTTTTGTTCGATGATATTGTAACATCAGGAGCAAGTATGTCGGTTTGTACACGGCAGCTTATGAAGTCAGGTGCAAAGGGTGTTATCTGCTTAAGCCTTGCCTCCCGTCAAAAAGCAAAAACATAAAAATGTGATGTTTTTTACATTAAATTAAAGCAAAAAGGGTTAAGTTTTCTAAACTTAACCCTTTTATTTTATGTCGAATATTATAATAATCAAATTTAATTAAAAGCGATTTTTCCACCAAGAACAAGGAAAATAATCAACAAAGCTCCAACGGCAATACAGCCGCCTATTATCAATACAAGCAAGGTTCTGAGCTTGCTACTGTTAGCTGAAGTGTTCTCTGCTCCATCGGATACGCTTTTTCCAAAACCGCTTCGTTTAAGTATTTTGGTTATCGGCTTATACAAGCACAGCGTCAACGCCGCATTAAGTATTGCCTTTATTGCATTGAATGGCAATAAGAGTGTGGGGATCATCGCCATAACGTCATTTCGTGCAACTCCCATATAGTAAGGAGTAACGTACATATTTGCAAGTACCATAACTGCCGTCATAGAAAGCACCGCCGAGCAAAGTGCTATTACAGCACCCGACAGCGTCTTTTTGAAGTGATATATAACACTTGCCGTTCCAACGAACGCACTACTGCTGATCACGTTCATTATCAATCCGTAAACACCCGTCGAGCTCGCAGTCAAAAATTCGATCAACGGCACTACCACCGCTAAAACCAATCCATATATCGGACCAAAATACATACCGCATATTGCGATTATTACGTCCTTAAAATCAAGGTTGAGAAATCCAACGGGTATATGAACGTAATGCACAGCATACGCCAATGCGGCAAAAAGTGCGGTCGCAACTAATCTTTTTATATATTTCTCGTTTTTTTGAGTTCGCATAAAAAAATCTCCCTTCACAAAATAGGGAGAAGATACTTATATTTTCGGGCATAAATTACCCACTATATCTTCTCTCATCCGGACTTTACCGTCGGTACGGGAGTTGCACCCGTTCGGCTCTCGCACTGAGAGTTCGCAGACTTTAACTGCCGGTATGGAATTTCACCAATCCCCAAAGATAATTCTTTATTATTTTATGCCGCCGTACTCAAATGAGTACGGCGGCAAATATGCTTAATATTACTTATTAGTAAAATTACGCGATGATGTTGGAAACGACACCGGATCCAACGGTTCTACCACCCTCACGGATAGCGAAACGGAGTCCCTCTTCGCAAGCGATGGGGGTAATGAGCTCAACGGTCATATCAACGTTGTCGCCAGGGCGGCACATCTCAACGCCTTCAGGAAGCTCGATGATACCGGTAACGTCGGTTGTTCTGAAGTAGAACTGAGGTCTGTAACCAGCGAAGAAGGGCTTCTTACGTCCGCCTTCCTTCTCGGTAAGAACGTATACGTGACCAACGAACTTGGTGTGAGGATGAACAGAGCCGGGCTTTGCAAGAACCTGTCCACGCTCGATCTCGTCCTTAGCTCCACCACGGAGAAGAGCATCGATGTTGTCACCAGCCTCTGCCAGGGGAAGGAGCTTGTGGAACATCCCAACTCCGGTAACGGTGGTGTTCTTCTTCTCGTCGGAAAGACCTACGATTTCAACAACGTCACCAACCTTAACGGTACCTCTCTCAACTCTACCAGTAGCAACAGTACCACGGCCGGAGATGGAGAATACGTCCTCGACAGGCATAAGGAAGTCGAGGTCTGCCTGACGCTCAGGGGTAGGAATGAATGCGTCAACCTCGCCCATAAGCTCAAGGATAGGAGCGTACTCGGGAGCACTGATGTCAGTGTTGGTGGACTCAAGTGCTTCACGAGCAGATCCGCGAACGATAGGAGTATCGTCGCCGGGGAAATCGTAGGAAGAAAGAAGATCACGGATCTCCATCTCTACGAGATCAAGAAGCTCATCGTCATCAACGAGGTCAGTCTTGTTCATGAATACAACGATTGCGGGAACGCCAACCTGACGAGCAAGAAGAACGTGCTCACGGGTCTGCTGAAGAGGTCCGTCGGTACCTGCAACAACGAGGATAGCACCGTCCATCTGAGCTGCACCGGTGATCATGT
>JAZOUQ010000161.1:0-1073 GCA_045658185.1 Eubacteriales bacterium | reverse complement strand
CTTGGCAGAGATATTGAATAAACCGCAGATAATTCCAATTAACTCTTCAAGGTGTCCGACTTCTCAAGCTCGGACACCTTGCTTAAATTACAGTTTATAAAAACAAGGAGAACTTTTGTGAGAAACATTGTAAATCTTAATCAAAATTGGCTTTTCGCCAAGAACAGCACAGACATAACTATTGCCGACGGCATACAGGTAAATCTGCCACATACGTGGAATGCCGAGGACGGGTTTGACGGTGGCAACGACTATTTCCGTGGCTCTTGCGTTTACCTCAAGAAGCTGGACAAGGCAGAGCTTCCCGAAGCAGACCTTTACTATATCGAATTCAGAGGAGCAAATTCCTCTGCCGACGTTTTCGTAAACGGCAAAAAGCTTGCACATCACGACGGCGGATATTCCACCTGGAGAGTAAATATCACAGAGGAGCTGACGGACAGCAACGAAATTGCAGTCGTAGTTGACAACGCCCCAAATGATACGGTCTACCCCCAGATGGCGGATTTCACCTTTTACGGCGGACTTTACAGAAACGTAAATTTGATCTGCGTTAACAACACCCACTTCGATCTTGATTACTACGGAGCTCCCGGTATAAAGATCACACCCACCGTGAACGGTAGCAACGCCACGGTTGAGGTTGAGGTTTTCACAACCGAGCTTAAAGACGGACAGACTATCGTTTACACCGTTTACGACAAGGACGAAAACGAGCTGTACAAAATCGAATCAACGGACAAGAAGGCGGTATTTGAGATCGCAGACGTTCATCTTTGGAACGGACGCAAAGACCCCTACCTCTACTGCTGTGAGGCAGAGATAGTTGAAAATGGCGAGGTTATAGATAACGTTTGCTCCAGATTCGGTTGCCGTAGCTTCAAGATAGACCCCGAAAACGGATTTATCCTTAACGGCGAGGAATATCCTCTTCGCGGTGTTTCCCGACATCAGGACAGATGGGGCGTTGGTAATGCCCTTCTCCCCGAGCATCACGAGGAAGATATTGAGCTTATCTGCGAGGTGGGAGCAACCACTATCCGTCTTGCTCACTATCAGCACGATCAGTATTT
>JAZOUQ010000160.1:0-3156 GCA_045658185.1 Eubacteriales bacterium | reverse complement strand
AAAAAGTTAGTGTTTTTAACGCAAAGGGTCCACCCGTTCCCATTCCGAACACGGAAGTTAAGCTTTGCAGTGCCGAAAATACTTGTCTGGAGACGGACCGGGAAAATAGGTCAACGCTAACACAAAAGCTGTGGAAGACACAGCGAGTCGGTTATTTTAACGCAAAGGGTCCACCCGTTCCCATTCCGAACACGGAAGTTAAGCTTTGCAGTGCCGAAAATACTTGGCTGGAGACGGCCCGGGAAAATAGGTCGTAGCCGACACAAAGGGATACATTTTAATATGTATCCCTTTAATTAATATTCCTCCAAAGCTCAGTCGGTAAAACCACCTTTGGAAGGTTAATATTCCTCCTTAGCTCAGTCGGTAGAGCGCATGACTGTTAATCATGATGTCGCTGGTTCGAGCCCACCAGGGGGAGCCAAAAGCCATTCATCATTATATGCACATTTAGCTCAGTTGGTAGAGCAACTGACTCTTAATCAGTGGGTCCCGGGTTCGAATCCCTGAAGGTGCACCATTACTTGAATGGCTTTTTTATTTTATTCTTCGCGAGAAGACTCTTAATTTCGCCCTGTGGGCGAATGTTGCATTGGGTCCCGGGTTCGAACACTCAAAGGTGCACCATTAACTTGAGTGGCTTTTTTATGCACTTTTAGGGATTTATCACCACTTTTTAACAAAAAAATAGCCCCTAAAAAAACTTTTCCCCACCGTATTGACAGGTGTTTTTTGGTGTGTTATACTTGAATTACTACGATGAAATGGGGACTGAATATGAAGAAATTTTTTGCTATATTTTTATTGGTTGCTTTGAGTATAAGTGCTTGTGCTTGTGATGTAAAAGACGAAACTGCAGAGGAAAGTACAAGTACAAGCCCTGCCGAAATTTCCGATATTCCAAGTCTTGATGCGGAAGAAGTTTTCGATTACGTAGATGAAAAGCTGATTTTATATAAAGATGCTTTGAAGTATCTTGAGGAAGGAAATCTTGAAGCGTCATATGATACGTTTTTGTCCATCAAAGGTTACCGAGACGTAGACGATTATCTGGATAGATTTTCCTTTCAACCTTCTGCTGTAATTACAAGGAGTCCTCTTTATGTGGAATCTGTCTATTTTGAATACGATAAGTACGGAAAGCAAACTCTTGAATTGTATTATTCTACTTATGGAACGATGTACTCCTACTCTTACGAATATGACGATAACGAGAATTTGATGATAAAACAGGTGTATCGAAGGGGAGTTAGAGAGGAGATCACAATGTACGAATACGATGAAAACAAACGACCTGTTTGTCAGATCAATCCCGGTGGCTTTTTTACCAAATTGGAATATGATGCAAATGGAAATATTATCAAGAGTATTGACTCTTCGGAGCAGTGTAACGCATACACCTATGACGCCGATGGAAATTGTTTGTCCCGTGAGTATAGCTTGAATGGAGTGCTATTATTTCGTATTTCTTATGAGTATGATCCTTACGGTAATTGCATCAGGGAGCTTCAAGAATATGATTTAGATACAGAAATTCATAGTTCGACTGTTACTACGTTTGAATATGATGAAAACGGAAATATGATAAAGGAAACAAGAGAGCAGTCCAACGGTATCAATAGTTATACAGAATATGAATATGATGAGAATGGTAACAAAATAAAAGAGGCGTACTATTATATGGGTTCGGTTAGTAGTATATATAGTTGGCAATATGACGAAAACGGAAACATGATCAAAGAACAATATGAAACAGAGAAAGGAAAATATTCTACCGAGCTTTATGAATATGATCCCGCGGGAAATTGTGTTAAACACACTTATATTTCTCACAAGAGCAACTTTACCAGCATAGTCACGTTTGAATATGATGATTACGGTAATTTGCTGAAAAGGGAATCCCCCGGTGACACGGATTCCCCTAATGATTATTACATTACTGCCTACACGGGATATAAACTTTATTATAATCCGTATACAGTCAGCAAACTGCCCGAGCAGCTTGACGGCAAGGGCTGATATATTACTACTTAATACATCTTTGACGGAAAAGTGAGGGGGATATCCCCTCGCTTTTTTTAAAAGCGTTTGAAAAGTAATAGGTATTGGTATAGCCGCATATTTCCGCGATCTGTGATATTGGCAGATCGCTGTCAAATAGCAGCTGCTTGGCTCGGTTGATACGGCACATCGTAATGTAATTTGCGGGTGTTATGTTTAATTCCTTTTTAAATTTCCAGATCAAGCCGTTATGACTTAAATGCAGCTTTTCTGCAAGGGATGCAACGGAGAGCGGAGAGCTGAGATTTTGAAGTATATAGTTACTTGCGGCTAAGATATCTTGGCTCATACGCGGTGTTGAGTCAGTACTGAAAAATAAATGGTTGTCTATCAAAATTCTGTGCAAAATGTTTTTTGCGAGTTCATCTGTCTCCGAGGGAAAAAAGGATATCATATTTGCACTGTCGAGAATTGCCTTTAACTGTTGCTTAGGTATATTTAATTTTCCGGCTGACGGTGGGGTAAAATGCTCGTTAAGGTCGTATATTTGAAACGTGAATTGATGGAAATCGATAGGCTCGATAACCTCACGGAGAAAATCCGTATTCGGAGGCACGTATGCGACCTCATATGGAAAAAATATATGACTTTGTCCTGTTGCGGGAAAGGACAAACGAAAGCTTCCTTTTGAAATTGCGAGAAGTATTCCCCACGTGCTTTTTCCAAACCTGAGTTGGAATTGTAGCTTATTTTTTTCTGTATTATATAACACAATTTCAGTTTTCATTGGTTTCTCCTATGCTGTGAATTTTTATAAAAATATTATAACTCATTGTATTGCAAAAGTCAATATTATTTGATAAAACTAAATCAATCATTGTTAGAAGGGAGAATTTCAGATGAATAAAAGCTGTGTTGTAAAAAATCTCAATTGCGATATTTGTGTTGTCGGCGGTGGACTTTCAGGTACTTTCGCTGCTATTGAGGCGGCAAGAAACGGTGCGAAGGTGGTACTGATGCAGGACCGTCCCGTGCTTGGCGGAAACGCATCCTCGGAGGTCAGAATGTGGGTCAGAGGAGCAAAGGGCCCGTTTGACCGAGAAACCGGATTGATATCCGAGTTTGAGGAGCGTAATATTTATTACAATCCCGATC
>JAZOUQ010000159.1:0-8887 GCA_045658185.1 Eubacteriales bacterium | reverse complement strand
AAATATCCTTTCATTTTTACATTCAAAAGGATAAAATAAAAGCACCCTCCACGGGTGCTGTGTCATATCAAGGTACCTGCTCATACCGAAAAGAGCCTTTATTCAAGGCTTTATGCCACATCCCCCCATTTGCCCAAGGGACTTTTACATGCACAGAGCGATAAGCATTCCGACTTGACCTTGCATTGGCAAAGAGTTACGGTAATGGCTGTTGCCACGGACTTTCACCGCGATTTCCTTATCCCCGAAAGAACTCTGTTCTCCCGACAAAAGACGTCTTTTGCGTCTTATGAACTGTGTTTTATTCTTTTGTAGTCGAATTATAGCATAAAACGATAAATATGTCAATATATATTGCAAATAAATTATGGGTATGGTATAATTGTCTTAGGGAGGTGGATTATGAATATATTTAAAGTCATTTACACCATAATTTGTGCGTTATATTTTCCCGCACTTCCGGTTGCTGCTGCAATTGTTGACGGAAAATGGTTCGATGTTTGGTTTGATTTTACTTTTGTATTTTTGCTCTTGATGACCTTACCGTTTTATATAGCTTTTGTTCAGACTGGAATGTGCATTTTTAAAAATGCAAAAAAGGAAAGCTTACCGAAATACGACAAAATACTGACGATCGTGGAATCCTCATTGGCATTATGCGGTGTTGTCGGTGCTTTGGCGGAGTTGATTTTTCAAGGTCATGTTGGGATCGGATACATAGTAGGTTGGTTTTTGTCGGCTGTTATAGTTTTGCTTTGGCTCGTCGAGCTTGTTATAAGATTGAAAAATAAAACCCTTACTAAATTTGCAAAACGACTTGTTATCAGTTTACTGATAATCATTGCGGCAATGGGAGCTGTACAATTAACCGTTTGGCAAGTAGATGAATATAAATGGGAAAAAAGAATGGCATTTGACGTAAGGCCGAGCATACTTGATGTAAAAAACGTCAGAAGTCGCGGAGAGGATATGGAGTTTGATTTCAAAGTGGAATTTCCATATTCGGAATATAAGGAAACGTATGAAAGTGAGGACAATTCGACACTGACTCCACAGGCAAAGCTGATATATCGGCTTGAGGGTGAGGAGTACGTTATCGACATAGAGATAATTTCATTTGAGGATGAAAAATACCGTTACAGCCTATGGCATAAAATTCGCAGAACAACGCAATATAAATTCACAGTTCCAACGGATGCCCCCGAGGGGGAATATGCTCTTGAAATAACTTTCGGTGATATCTCGTGGATCAAAAACAAATTTTTAATTGTTCAAAAATAACTGTTAAAACATCAAGCGGCAGGAAAATCTTCTGCCGCTGAATTTTTTAAAATGGAGGAAAACATATTGACATTTAAATAAATAAGTGGTATAATACTTTGGTATGTGAGATGAAACGCATCGAGGTGTGGCTCAGTTTGGTAGAGCGCTACGTTCGGGACGTAGAAGTCGCAAGTTCGAATCTTGTCACCTCGACCAAAAAAGCACAGAGGCTTCTGCCTCTGTGCTTTTTTGTCCGAGGTACTCAAATCCGACTTGGTTGTGCGAAGCACAACGCAAGTTCGCATACGAGCGAAGCGAGTATCTTCGCCGAAGGCGAATACCTTGTCAATCAATAAAAAGGCTTTGAGAATTTCTCAAAGCCTTTTTGCTTAGCACATAGCTTATTTTCTTTTAAGCATCCTTTTGCGAACCTGTCGGATTCACAATACTGTATCCAACGTTTACAAGGTGGTCTGCCACTCTTTCAAGTCCGACTACCACGGAGGAATAATATGGGCTGACGTCGATATTACAGTTTCCTTCAGCAAGTCTTGCAAAGTGACTTGCTATGAGCTCCTTCTTCTTTGCATCTACGCCTTCCTCCAAACTTGTAAGAGTCGGTAGATCCTCTTTATTCAGGTTTTCGAAGGCATCCTTGGAAATAGAGAACATCTGCATAATGCCATCACGCATTGAAGCAATCTCTCTTTGAGCCTTTTCAGAGAAATGGATATCTTTACCAATCATCTCCATACCTATCTCATGGAAGTTTTCAGCGTGGTCGCCAATACGCTCAAGGTCGTTTAGTACGTGGAAATAAGAGCCTATTATTTTTTCATCGCTCTGTTCAACGTTTGTCGAGAGCTTGATCAAGAACTTGGTAAGTGCACTGTTAGTAAAATTGATGATTGCCTCGTTGCTTCGAATACGCTCGTTGTATTCGGATGAACCCTTGTCCATAGCAACGAAGGAATATATGGTGTTTTCCTCAACCAAGCCAATCATATAATCCATTTCCTTCTTTACCTGCATAAGAGCAACGGGAGGAGTGGAAATAAGTCTGTCGTCAACGTATTTGAGAGAGAGCGTTTCTTCCGTTTCCTTCTTATCTTTAATTATCAGGCAGGAATACTTGACGAGATGCTTAACGAAGGGGAGAAGCATGAGGGTAGTAGTTACGTTAAATATAACGTGGAATACAGAAACTCGCATCTGCAAGGACATAGGATCGCTGCCGGGGAACATAGAAACAAGCAGATTTACCGTAGGATCTTTGAATATCCAGATAAGTGCCGTGAATAATGCCGTACCGATAACGTTGAACGTAAAGTGTATCAAAGCAACTCTCTTGGAGTTTGCGTTAGCACCCACCGAGGCGAGCAAGGCGGTTACGCAGGTTCCGATGTTTGCACCGAGAATGATAAACAATGCAAGGTCAAGCGGAAGAACACCTGTACCTACCATCGTGATCACGACACCCGTAGCTGCGGAGGAGCTTTGAATAAGTGCTGTAAAGATAACACCTACCAATATCAAGAGAAGCGGGAAATCAATAGCTTGGAATATGTTCGTAAACAGATCCTCAACGAGCGGATTTCCAAACGCCTGCTCGCTACTCATAACCTCAAGTCCAACGAATATAAGACCAAGTCCGCAGAAAAGACTGCCGAGGATTTTTATCTTCTCTTTTTTGAAAAAGCTCATCATAACGCCTGCAAAGGCGAGAAGATACATTGCCATATTAAAATAGTCGTTCTTTAATGCGACCAGTACGCCTGTGATGGTCGTACCGATATTTGCACCCATAATGATAGGTGTAGCCTGCATAAGCGTCATAACGCCTACGTTTACAAGACCTATGACCATGACCGACGTGGCGGAGGAGCTTTGAATGATTGCCGTAACGCCAGCACCTATACCAACGCCCGAAAAACGGTTGTTGCTGATTCTTTCAAGAAGGCTTTTCATACCTCGTCCGGCACTCTTTTCCAAAGCGTCGCTCATAAAGTTCATACCTACGATGAAAACGCCGACGCCAGCGAGCAGCCAAATGAGGCTTTGAATCAATTGCATTATTTCTTCTGCTGATAACATTTTTGATCTCCTTTCAAAATACGCGAAATCAGGTGTGTCTGATTTTAATCCATTTTATAATGTTACAGTAAGCGTATAGTCTTTTATTGACGATTCATTATACCATATTTTTGCAAATATTTCAATAGCTTTGTTTATTTTTTTACCGTAATGAAATGCGAATACCTGTAACCTCGATTTGACTGATTTCGAGCTTTATTTTGAAAAAATATTGACAAGCTGTTCAAAAAAATATATAATATAAAGGTAAAAAACAATAAGGAGAAAGAAATGAAGAAATTTTTTGGTGAATTTAAAAAATTTATCACCCGCGGAAACGTGGTTGATATGGCAGTCGGTGTTATCGTCGGTAGTTCTTTCACCGCGATCGTAAACGGACTCAGCAATTTCATACTCAAGCCCGTGATCAACTGGATGCTTGCCCGTCTTTTTGGCAAGGACTCTCTTTCAGAGGTATATACCTTCCTTTTGAGAGCGGACAAGGACGGAAACGAGATAGGTGCAGACGGAGTGGTTGACCTTACCAAGTCTATTTACATAGATTGGGGTGCGTTTATAAACGCTGTAATAAACTTCTTCCTTATAGCTCTCGTTTTGTTCGTGATAGTTAAGATCATAAACAAGTTCAGAGAAGATCACGATCAATCCGTTCAGGCATACTACGCATTCAAACGTGCTAAAAAGGAAATGAAGGCACAGGGAATCAAAAAGCGTAACAGAAAGGCTGTAAGGGCTTATATTGCAGAACAGCAGAGATTAGCCGACGAGGCTGCGGCTGCAAAGGCAGCGGCTGATGCCGAGGCTGCAAGACTTGAAAGAGAGGCAAATCCCACTACCGAGGATCTTCTCAAGCTGATTCTTGCCGAGCTTAAGAAATAAAAAATCAATGGAGCTGAGTTGCTTACTCGGCTCCATTATTTTTATCGACAAAAAAATAACCTTTGAGTAGGGAAAGCATATAATAATACCAAAGGAGGTGTTATTAAATGACGGATAGAAAAAGGTATCAATATAAGAGCTGTTACGCCGTGATAGGAACGATGACGGGAGCACAAAAAGCCTCACGAGCGTTATCGACGGCGGCGATACCCTCAAACATAATCAAAACAGAATCCTCCGCAAGACACGGCGGATGTATATGGAGCGTCAGCTTTGCCTGTAATCAAACGGAAAACGTTCGAGCTGTGCTGTCCTCTGCGGGAATAAATATAAGACAAATTGGGGGCGGAGATGATATATCTTGACAATGCGGCAACGTCCTTCCCCAAGCCTCGCTCGGTAGGGGAGGAAATGAAGCGTTGCATAGATTTATACGGCGGCAACCCCGGGCGGGGGGCTCATTCCCTTGCTATGGCGGCGGCAAAAAAGGTTTTTGAGTGTCGCGAAGCAGCGGCACAGTTTCTTGGTGTGGGGGAAACGGAAAGAATATTTTTTACTCCCAATGCTACCTACGGAATAAACGCCGTGCTCAAAGGACTTCTCCGTCGAGGCGATCACGTGCTTATCTCCGACCTTGAACACAATGCCGTCTGGCGTCCTTTGCACAAATTGGCGGTGGAGGGAATCATAACCTACGATATATTCCGAACCTTTGCGGAACGGGGACGCATATCGGAGGAGCGTATATGTGCAGAAATAGAAAGACTTATCCGCCCTGAAACGCGTATGGTGTTTTGTACCCACGGCTCGAATATATGCTCAGCCGTGTTGCCAATAGAAAAAATAGGTAAGCTTTGCGACGGGGCGAGAATACTGTTCTGTGTTGACGGCTCGCAAACTGCGGGGAGAGAGAAGATAGACGTTGACGGAATGAAGATAGACGCACTTTGTCTGCCCGGACATAAAGGACTTTACGGTCCACAGGGAAGTGGACTGGTGGCTCTTGGCAGGGACGTAGTCCTTGATACTATGACAGAGGGAGGAAACGGGGTTGACTCCCTTTCCCCGCTTATGCCTGACGAAACACCTGAAAGATATGAGGCGGGAACGGTAGCGACGCCTTGTATTGCGGGACTTTGGGCAGGTATGAGAGCTGTTATGGAAAGAGGGGTGGACAGTATTGCTTTTGATGAATACCGTATAATACGCAGAATGTCCGAGGCTCTTTCAGGTATACGCGGCGTGACGGTGTACGCACCTTGGCATGAGGGTGGAATATTACTGTTTAACATAAGAGAAAAATCCTCTGAGATAACAGCGGCGGAGCTTAATCAAAATGACGTTTGCGTTCGCGGAGGCTATCATTGTGCCGCCCTTGCCCACAGAACACTGGGCATTCCCGACGGAGGTGCTGTAAGAGCGAGTGTAGGAATGTTCAATACCACTGCCGAGGCGGATTCGTTCGTGAATCGTGTGTACAACTTAGCGAAGGGAAAGACATAACAAAAAAAGGCTGGTGACAGCCTTTTTTTGAGTAGTTTCCTTTGTCGAAACGGAAGGAAAGCTTTTATTGCAATCTGCAACGATATTTGAGCTGGAAATTCTCGTCATTGGATACCAGCATAAGTATTCCCTGAATGAAGCCAACGATGGCGGGAATGCCGGTCCAACAGAACAACAACATAAAAATACCCTTACCGCTTCTTCCGAGATAAAACTCGTGTATTCCGAATCCGCCGAGAAGGATAGCAAGTATTGCTGCTACGATCTTGTTCTTTATAGGCCAAGCGGATGTATTGATACCGTTGTTTACAACGATAACGTTAGGCTGCTGATTGGTGGTTGTGTTTGTATTGAAATTGTTGGGGGCAGATGTTGCTATAACCGCACCGCAATACTCACATTTTGTTGCTCCTGCAGCAATGGGAGCACCGCACTTAGGACAAATTGAATCCATTTTAGTCATCTCCTTTATTGAATTTAATAAATAACATAAGTTGCTCACATAATATCACACATTCTCGATTTTGTCAATATCTTTTTCAACATTTTTTTATATGAAACATTATTTTTTTACAATTATCGCACTTCTCCATTGACAATTGTTTAAATGTGTGATATAATTCTTTTGACTAAAAAAAGCATTTTAAGAGGTGTAAAATGGCTATTGTAGATGTTTTGAAATTTAATGGAAGCCCTGATATATTTGCTTGGAAATATCCTAACTCTGAGCTTGCTACATGGACTCAGCTTATCGTTAATGAGTCTCAGGAGGCAATCTTGGTTAAAAACGGACAAATAGCGGATGTATTCGGCCCGGGAAGATACACATTGTCAACCGACAATATTCCCGTTTTGCAGAAGCTTGTAAATATTCCCTTTGGTAAGAAGTCTCCGTTTTCTGCGGAGGTATGGTTTATCAACAAGGTATTTTCGCTTGATATCAAGTGGGGAACTACCACTCCTATACAGATACAGGATCCCAAGTACAACATATTTATTCCTGTAAGAGCATTCGGACAGTTCGGTGTTCAGATAATCGATACCAAGAGATTTCTTGTAAAGCTTGTTGGTACAATGAATTTCTTCAACAAGAATACCTTGACCGATCTTTTCCGCGGATTGTTTATAACAAGAGTGAAGGATCGCATTTCTTCTTGCTTGATAAAAGCTAAAATATCTATGCTTGAGATAAATGCCCATCTCAACGAAATATCCGATGAATTGACCAAGGAGTTTCAGGCAGAGCTTGAGGAGTACGGTATAAAGATAGTATCGTTCTATGTAAACGATATAAATGTTCCCGAAAATGATCCTGCGGTGAAGCAACTCAAGAGTGCATTGGCAAAGCGTGCCGAGATGGACATCATTGGCTACAGTTATCAGCAGGAGAGAACCTTTGATACCCTTGAAACAGCATCGGGTAACGCAGGTACTGCGGGTGCTATGATGGGTGCTGGCATGGGACTTGGTATGGGTGCTGCTATGGGATCTCAGATGGGCGGTATGGCGGCAACTATGACAACTCAGGCTCCTATGAAGGAATGTCCCAAGTGCCGCAAGCAGATAGCTGCAAACACACATTTTTGTCCTCACTGTGGATGTGATACGCAAAAGGTTGAAACGTCCGAGGCTGAGCATAAGTGTTCCTCTTGCGGAGCTGCGTTCAGCGGTGCTAAAAAGTTCTGTCCCGAGTGCGGTCGTAAATTTAACCTTTGTCCTTCCTGTGGCGAGGATATCCCCGAGGGAGCATCTGCTTGTCCGAGCTGTAAAAAGAAAATATGCCCTCAGTGTGGTACTATGATATCTGAAGGAGCGAAATTCTGTCCGGAATGTGGATTTACCACGGTGCAGAAATGTTCGGGCTGTGGCTCTACTGTAAGCGAAGGACAGAAATTCTGTCCTAACTGCGGAAATAAGCTCTAAATTCAAGTAAGGAGGACAGACTGTTATGATGAAAAAGAATACTGCGTGGCTTCCCCTTTTGATACTTGTTGCCACTGTAAGTGTGTTCCTGTTGGCGAACAACGAGCGTTTTGACACGGTTATGTGTTGGTATACGCTTGGAATAATCGTTCTTTCTGAAGTATTTTTTACTGTTGCGTGGACGAAGTTCGGAGGAAATCCTCATAGATTTGCAGTGATAGTTATATCTGCTATTCAAACTGCGGTTAATATATTGGTTTCTGCTCTTTTTCTTAGTGAGTTCAGCGAGTCGTATATCGGATATTCAATATATGTTATACTGTCTTTTACTATCCTTATATTTATATCTTCGTTTTTTGGAAAGGCTGCAAAGAACGCCGAAAAAATGCAAGGATCAAAGGAGTTTTTCTTGAAATGCCGTTCGATGGTGAATTTGGCGGCTAATTCTACTAACGGAGAACAGCATCGCGAGGCACTTGCTAAGTTGGAAGAGAATATACGCTTCTGTAATGATGGCGTTTTGCTGAAAGATGATGAAAAAATATACAGTGCTGTTTGTGAGTTGAAGACGCGTATTGATATGGGAGCTGACGATATATCGGATGCGATAAAAAATATCAATGATCTGCTTAGTCAACACGACTTTATAGCTAAAACATCAAAGAGATAAAATCAAAAAAACGAGGAGCAGACATCTTGTCCGCTCCTCGGTTTTTTTATGGTGTGATAACATCTCGATAAACCATGATTTATCGCATAAAAACATCGATCAAGATCTGTATTTGGGAGAAAAAACCACAAATGATGTGAAAATACAAGGGGATTATTGTATAAAACGTAGATTTTTGAGGCGAGAAAAATTTTTCTTGACAAAAGGAAGGTTAGGTGGTATAATATACTTTGACCGCTTATGTGGTCTGCTTTATGGTATCTGCGGCAATAGCTGCGGCTGCGATAAACATTAAATTTATCAGAAGGAGGATAAAAGGAAGAATGCCAACATTTAACCAGCTTGTTAAGCAGGGCCGTCAGGACAAGGTTTATAAGTCTAAAGCTCCCGTTCTACAGAAGGGCTTTAACTCTTTGAACAATGCTCCCACGGATCAGGCGTCACCCCAGAAGAGAGGCGTTTGCACAAAGGTATCTACTACCAGCCCTAAGAAGCCTAACTCCGCACTCAGAAAGATTGCAAGAGTAAGACTTACCAACGGACTTGATGCAACCA
>JAZOUQ010000158.1:0-3235 GCA_045658185.1 Eubacteriales bacterium | reverse complement strand
TGGAGCAAACATATATTGTCACCGTAGGTTTGTGCGTTGCGGGAGGATAATATCCTCCCCTACGGGTTTGATTTTTCTTTGTTGTAGGGGCGTTTAATAAACGCCCGTTTTTGCGGAATTGTTTCTTTCATATACGGGAGAACAACCCGCCTCTACGATGGGGGGAATTGAAAATTGAAAATTGAAAGTTGAAAGTTGAAAATGACAGCACAGACTATATCTTAAAGTTAAGCCCTTTTTTGCCAATAAAGTTTTTGGTGCTACCTTTTTTCAAAAAGGTAACGAAAACGCATCCCCCGCATCCCCCGCGTCCCCCGCATCCCCCGCGTTCTCCGCGTCCCCTCCTGCGTCAATGTAACTAAAAAGAGGTTGAGTTCAAAAACTCAACCTCTTTAGTTTTTTATACGTTGTGTATACCAAGTGCGGGGTCTGCGTTATCTGCGTCAAGACCGTACTTCTGAGCCTTTCTGTACTCAAAGAACTTGAGTGCAACCTGCTCGAAGAGTGCGTAGGACAGAACGTCCTCGTCCTGCTCGATATACTGCTTGATCTGCTCACGGAGAGTATCAAGCTCGGGAGCAAGATTGTCTGCGGGACGGCAGGTAATTCTCTCGGTATCGCCGATTATCTTCTTTGCGAAGTCACCGTCTATCTCAACGGGGGTCTTACCGTACTGACCCTGAACCAAGCCCTTGAACTCCTTGGTAACCATCTTGTATCTCTCACCGCCGATAACGTTGAACACAGCCTGTGTACCAACGATCTGGGAGGAAGGAGTTACCAGAGGTGCGTATCCCGAATCAGCTCTTACTCTCGGTACTTCCTCAAGCACGTCGATAAGCTTGTCGGACTTGCCTGCCTGCTTCAGCTGAGAAACAAGGTTGGAGAGCATTCCGCCGGGAACCTGGTAAATAAGTGCGTTTACGTCTACCTTCAGCATCTTGGGGTCAAGCTGACCGCTTGCAAGATACTTCTCACGCAGAGGTGCGAAGTACTTGGTTATCTCGTCGAGCTGACCGAGGTCGATGCCCGTGTCGTATTCCGTTCCCGCAAGGGTCGCAACCAAGGACTCCGTAGGAGGCTGGGACGTACCCATAGCCATAGGAGAAATTGCGGTGTCAACTACGTCAACGCCTGCCTCGATAGCCTTAAGAAGGGTCATGGAAGCAAGTCCCGAGGTGTAGTGGGTGTGAAGCTGGATCGGAACGTTTACGGTCTCCTTGAGTGCCTTTACAAGCTCGTATGCGTCGTAAGGCTTGAGAAGTCCCGACATATCCTTGATACAGATAGAGTTTGCACCCATATTCTCAAGTGTCTTTGCGTAGTTTGTGAAATACTCGGTGGTGTATATCTTGTTCTCGGGGTCGGTGGTGTAGCAGATAGCCGCCTGAACGTGTCCCTGCTCCTTGATGGTCGCCTTGATAGCGGTTTCAAGGTTACGGGGGTCGTTAAGTGCGTCGAAAATTCTCAGAATGTCGATTCCGTTTGCGATGGACTTCTGAACGAAGTACTCAACCACGTCGTCGGAATAGTGACGGTAGCCGAGAATGTTCTGTCCGCGGAACAGCATCTGAAGCTTGGTGTTCTTTACCTCCGCTCTTATCTTACGGAGTCTGTCCCAAGGATCCTCGTTAAGGAATCTCAGACAGGAGTCAAAGGTAGCTCCGCCCCACGCCTCAAGAGAGTGGTAGCCTACCTTGTCAAGCTTTGAAAGTATGGGAAGCATTTCTTCCGTTGTCATTCTCGTTGCGATAAGCGACTGGTGCGAATCTCGGAGAACGGTTTCTGTTATTTTAACCTGTGCCATAATCAATTACCTCCTTCAATTATTATGCGAACATTGACAGGAACACGCCTGCGGCAACCGCAGAGCCGATAACTCCCGCCACGTTGGGACCCATTGCGTGCATAAGAAGGAAGTTGGAGGGGTCTTCGCTCTGTCCGACCTTCTGAGAAACTCTTGCCGCCATAGGAACTGCGGAAACTCCCGCAGAACCGATAAGGGGATTTATCTTTCCGCCCGACAGCCAGTTCATTATCTTTGCTGTGATAAGACCGCCGCAGGTGGAGATACAGAACGCTACCAGACCGAGTGCGATTATCTTCAGCGTTTCGGGACGCAGGAAGTTTGCCGCACTTGCCGTCGCTCCTACGGTGATACCGAGGAAGATGGTAACGATATTCATAAGCTCGTTCTGTGCCGTCTTGGAAAGTCTGTCCGTAACGCCGCATACGTTGAGCAGGTTACCGAACATCAAGCATCCTACAAGAGGAAGTGCGTCAGGAATGATAAGTCCTACTACGAAGGTAACCACTACGGGGAAAAGTATCTTCTCCGTCTTGGATACCTGACGAAGGGTAGTCATTCTTATCTGTCTTTCCTTCTTGGTGGTGAACAGCTTCATAAAGGGAGGCTGTATCATAGGTATGAGAGCCATATAGCTGTACGCCGCTATTGCGATAGCACCCAGCAGTGCGGGAGCAAGTGTCTTTGTTACGAGAATTGCCGTAGGGCCGTCAGCTCCTCCGATAATACCGATGGACGCCGCCGCCTCGGGAGCAAAGCCCAGCAACAACGCACCTGCGAAGGCTACGAATACGCCAAACTGTGCGCCTGCACCGATAAGCAAGCTCTTGGGGTTTGCGATAAGGGGGCTGAAGTCGGTCATAGCACCGATACCTATGAAGATAAGACAAGGATAGATTCCAAGCTTAACGCCAAGGTAAAGCAGGTCGAGAAGTCCGCCGTGGTGGAGAACGTCGCCGTAGTTTACGGAGGTCAGACCGTCCATAAGATACTTGCCGAACTCGGTTGCCATCGTAGAGTTTGCCGTGTCTGAGATTATCGCCGTGGGAACTATCTCAAAATCATTGATAATACCCGTCAGTTCGAAATTATTAACGGCTTCCTGTATGGGGAATCCCAGTTCTTTTAGTGCCGAAAGTTCTTCGGCTGTGATTCTTGCAAATTCCTCACCCGGCTGAATAGCGAGAACACCCTCAAGTGCCTCTACCATGCTTTGGTCGGGTATAAAGAAATCGAGATTGAACATTCCACCGCCGGGGATATTGGTCAGAAGCATTCCTATCGCTATGGGGAGAAGGAGCAAAGGCTCAAATCCCTTTACGATAGCAAGGTACACGAGTACGAATGCAATGAGGAACATTACTGCGGTCTGCCACCACATATTGTCAAGAACAAATGAATCCTCACTCTTTGACAGCAATTGGAATA
>JAZOUQ010000157.1:0-10099 GCA_045658185.1 Eubacteriales bacterium | reverse complement strand
CCTCGGGGCTGTTATCGATAATTACAAGCACGCTCCCCTCGAGCAGCTGTGCTGACGCAACGTCAGGGCGTTCCGTGGTTCTCACCTTGGGGAACGGATTGTACCACCCCGTCTTTACAAGACATTCCTTCAGCGATTCGTGTCCCGACACAAGAGAATCGGTCTTTATTTTCGACAGCTTCTCTCCAAGGGATCTTACGTAATCCATATCGGCACGGTCGTTCATATAGCACATTACCACGTCGGTTTTTGAGTCCTCTCCGATAGAGAAATATTGCATAGTCAACGCAGTATTTCTTATACGGCGGCGAACAAGAGCAGTATTAAAGATCAAAGTTTCCACAAATCCGTCCCTTGATCCCCTCATTACCCTGTCGCCCTCAGGCTCTTCTGTGTTTCTCGCGGGATAAGTTCTGGCATCAAGAAGTATCGCTTTATCTCCAAAGCTGCTGCCCAGCATAAGCATACAGCCCGACAGCACAGCATTAACCATGGCTTCCACGTCATCTGCCACATTCGCTTCTATATAAGGAATATTTTTTTCCAGATACTCGAGGGCATCTCCGGATACGGTCTTCAAAGAGATGAGGTGCTTCATCATCTCTTGCATAACCGTGTCCTTGGTGAAGCCGTCAATAAAGAACATAGACATCTCTCCGTCGCCTATCTTGAGCCGCTTGTGTAAAATGTCAAAGCATTCGTCGACCCTTAAAAGCCCACGAATAAGCTCCACATTTTGATTGTAATCGGAATTAAGTTTTTTCATATAATACCTCAAAGCTTACCATATTGACAGTATTATTCCCAAATCCACCCAAACAATACAAAGAAAAGAGCCGTGCAGAAAGTCCACACAGCTCTTTTGTATTTTTCGTCACTTACCTTGTTGCCTACACCATATCCACATAACCAATTTATGCGGCAGCAGCTTTGCGGCAAACACCTGAAAACGGGTAGATATTCCGCAAATAGATATATCCTTGCCTCGCTTCATATCCTTAAAAGATCTCTTCACCACCTGCTCTGCCGTCACAAAATTATTGTAATAAGTGACAACACCGTCGCAAAGCGTAGCTCTGTCTATAAACTCCGTTCTCACCCAACCCGGGGATACAGCAATAGCACGTATCTTCCTGTGCTTAAGCTCTTTATTGATAGACCTTGCCAAGCTCAACACATAAGCTTTACTTGCCGCATAAACAGACAGATACGGCACGGGGTGGAATCCCGAACGGGATGCCATAAAATATATTTCCGAGCCTTCAGACATATACGGAAGAACCAATGATGTAATTTTTGTCAGTGAATTCACATTCAACCGCAACATATTTTCGTGTTCAGATGCATCAACATCCTCAAAAGCACCTATCTTGCCGCACCCCGCAGCATTGACGAGAACGCGAACGTCAGGATTTATATCGACCAATATATTGTTCAATTTTTCGTCAAACGTTTTATCGGTCAAATCCAATGTTATCGGTATTACTTTTGTTTTTGTTATACTTTTCAGCTCTTCAAGACGATCTCCGCGTCTTGCTATCGCCCATATCTCATCAAGCTCCTTGGTTTCGGAAAGCCTTTTTACATATTCTCTTCCGATTCCTGAGGAAGCACCTGTTACTATTGCAATTTTCACCACATTCCTCACAGTATAGTATGCTTGGGAAGTCCGTTCTCGAACACCACGTTTATCTCTCCCATAATAAGCGGAAGCAGATATTCGCAACAACTATCGGTTACGTTATTTGCCCCTTCTGTTATAAATTCATCAGGTACGTATCTTGTTGCATTGGCGATACCCATTACGCTTCTATGCTCAACGGTACATTCGTATTTGTCACCGTCGCCTCTGACGAACACCATAACCTCTCCGCTGACTCCATTCACAGCCGTCTCGACCGCACTGCGGCCTATCATACAAGACTCGTTTATGTCGGTTGCCGACAAGAGATGTCCCGCACAACGCTGAGGAAGATTAAGCTCCACCGAGCGAACCTTACAGCCAAAACGTTCTTTGATTGCAATTTCCAACGCTTTTCCCGTACCCGCAAGATACTTATGTCCGAACGCATCGGTGCTGCCGCTTTGCGTACCCTCGCCAACGTAACGACCGTCAGCAAATCTGAGTCCCTCCGACACGGCGATGACCACGTTGGGATGCTTTTCGAACGCGGCTTCTATATCAGAGAAAAAGCTCTCCATATCAAAATCCCTCTCGGGCAGATACACGTAATCGGGAGCTGTTCCGTTGACAATTCTACCAATAGCAGAGGAGGCTGTAAGCCAACCCGCGTCACGGCCCATTATCTCAACCACTGTCACCGCACGAACGGTATAAACCGAGCAGTCGCGTATTATCTCGTTTACGGTCGTAGCAATATACTTTGCCGCCGAGCCAAATCCCGGGGTGTGGTCGGTGAGAGCCAGATCGTTGTCGATGGTCTTGGGAACGCCCATAATACGCATCTCGATGCCGTGCTTCTGTGCATATGCCGTCATTTTAGCCACGGTATCCATCGAGTCGTTTCCGCCGATATAGAAAAAGTACTTTATATTCCATTTTTCAAGCACGAAAAAGAGCTTCTCATAAAACTCCTTGTCCTCAGCCTTATCGGAATCGGGTGCAGGAAGCTTTTTTCTGCAAGAGCCGAGTGCCGCCGCGGGGGTCTGCTCCAGCACGTCAAGTCCTCTCTCTCCCTCAAATATCTTGCTAAGGTCAATAAGGTCCTCTCTCAAAAGTCCCTCTATACCGTTTCTCATTCCGTAAAGAGTGCCTATACATTCCGCACCGAGTGCCCCTTTTATTACACCAGACAAAGTAGCGTTTATCGCCGCAGTCGGTCCGCCCGACTGTCCTACCACAGCATTTCCTATTAACATAAATTCCCTCCGAAGTAATTATATAATATTATTTTACCACAAAAGCATTTCCATGTCAACTATTGTCGCTTGGTAATATGGATAGATCCTTCGCATATTATTGTTTAAGGAGGTACGCGATATGTTTACTACTGTTATTTCCATACTTTCGGGTTTTATACACCTGATACTCGGCATAGACACGGCTCAGAATTTTCCCCCGCCGCTCAGCACCGAAAAGGAACGTGAATATTTCTTACTTGCCGAAAAAGGAAATGCGGACGCCCGTGAAAAGCTTATACTTCACAATCTCCGCCTTGTTTCCCATATAGTGAGAAAATATTACGCGTCCGCTAAAAACGAGGAAGATCTTGTTTCGATCGGAACGATAGGACTTATAAAGGCTGTGGATACCTTCAAAATATCGGGCGGTGCGAAATTTGCCACCTATGCGGCAAGATGTATACAAAACGAGATACTTATGCATTTTCGCTCACAGAAAAAGCTTTCCTGCGAGGTATCTCTCGATGACACCATCGACGTTGACCGCGACGGAAATCCTCTGACTTATATTGACGTAATAAGCTGTGACGAAAGTCTGACAGATGACGTGGAAGCAAAAATAAACACGGGTAAGGCTTTGCGTCTGCTACGCACCGAGCTGACGCCGAGAGAAAGAAAAATAATCTGTATGCGTTACGGTATCGGAGGACGGGAGTCTATGACACAAAAGCAGATAGCCGAACTGTTGAAAATCTCCCGTTCCTACGTCAGCAGAATAGAAAAAACCGCACTTGATAAGCTACGCAAACACTTTTAAAAAGTTAGATTGGCGTTAAGGTTTCGCTACCTTTCCCCCAAAAAGGTAGCACCAAAAACTTTACTGACAAAATGGGCTTAATTGCAAGATATAGTCTGTGCTGTCATTTTCAATTTTCAACTTTCAATTTTCAATTCGCACCCATCGTAGCGGAGGGGCTTGCTCCTCCCGAAAAAGTTAGAAATTCTTAACAAAAAAGACTAAGCCATATTTTATGGCTTAGTCCTTTTTTTATCTTGCGTAAAGCTCGTTAAGATATTTGAATTTAGAGGTGTCAACTCTGCCCAACTGCTCCTCGGTAATACGGTACTGCCAGTTGCTACTAACCGTACCCGGGGTGTTCATTCGGGTGTCCGCTCCGTAAACGAATATATCCTGAATGGGGAATATTACCGTTGCGGCGTGACTTGCCATCATAGTCTTGATTATCATTTCACAGCCTCTGTTCCAATCGTCACGGGGGCAGTTGCAATAGTCAAGAGTGCGGTTTCTCTGCTCGCGGTCGCACTCCCAAAGATAACCCAGAAGAGTGTTATTATCGTGCGTTCCCGTATAAGCTACGCAATTTTGTATGTAGTTATGAGGAAGATGGGGAGTGTTATTATCTCCCAAAAATCCGAACTGAAATACTCGCATACCGGGGAATCCGCTGTACTTCAAGAGGGATATAACGTCCTCCGTTATATCTCCAAGATCCTCGGCGATAACCAGCTTTTCACCCGCCACTTGGCGTATAGCATCAACTATCTTTCTGTCAGGTCCTTTTACCCAACTTCCCTCTCTTGCGGTCTTTGCTGAAGCGGGAATGCTCCAATAAGATTCCATTCCGCGGAAGTGGTCGATACGCACACCGTCAAAGAGAGTGAGCATATACTCCACTCTGCTCTTCCACCAAGCATATCCGTCACACTCCATTTGCTCCCAATCGTATATGGGATTGCCCCAAAGCTGACCGTCCTCGCTGAAATAATCGGGGGGGCATCCCGCAACGCAGGTGGGATTTCCGTCCTTATCAAGCAAGAACTGTTCCCTGTTTGCCCACACGTCACAGCTGTCAAGCGACACGTATATCGGTATATCACCGATAATGCGTATTCCTCTTTCGTTTGCGTAAGCCTTTACGTCCATCCACTGGGTATAAAACTCATACTGAACGAACTGCCAGAAGAAAAGCTCCTCTCTGTCCGTTTCGTCCTCCACCCAAGTCTGCCACGGTGTGTTCCCGTTCGCCGTTCTGAGGGCGAGAAAACGAGCCGCCTGCGACAAGGGAAGATGTTCTTCCATAAAGCATGTTATCTTTGCTCTGAGTGCTCCGTCAGCTCTCTTCGCCGCCTTTTTAAGCAGAGCTATTCTCTCCTCTGCAAGTCTGTCATACTCACAAAGATAAGGGGTTCTCTGTCTTGCAGACGCAAGCTCGGAGGGGGTTATAAGCCCGTCGTCGCAAAGCGTAGGCAGGTCGATAAAGAAGGGATTTCCGCCAAATGCCGAATAGGATTTGTAGGGTGAATTGCTGTCATCTATCATACAGAACGGCAAAACCTGCCAATAGCTAAATCCACCGTTCACAAGAAAGTCAACGAACCTCTTCGCCTCTCTTCCAAACGAGCCTATGGAATATTCTCCCCACAAGGAAGAGATATGCATAAGCACCCCACTTGCTCTTTTCATAATTATTACTCCTTCTCCACCGTGTCGGCAAATCTGAAGCCTGCCGTTGTGGATACGGGAAGAGAGAATACAAGTGCGTGTGCCTTGGAATCCACTCCCGCCTTCTGCATTATCGCCTTCATAATATCCTTCTTCTTTTCCACAGAAGATACTATAAATACTATTTCCTTTTCAACAGCCAAGGAAAGTCCGAAGAATTTCTCCGCACCCGCGGCAGTTCCCTTTGCGTTTATGGTAGTTCCGCCCGCAGCTCCTGCCTCTCTTGCCGCATCCATTACCATATCGGTGCAGCCTCTTTCGTATATAGCCATAATAAGCTCGTGAGAAGACGTCATTTCTTTATCCTCCGTATCGTTAATTTCAGTCAGTTGCTGTCCGTGGGTAAAAAACTCCAAGGCTCTGCTTCCTCCCATTCCCGAAAGGGGTACTGCCATAGCAACTCCTCGGTCGGGAAGGTCGATCTTCATATCAAGCGTAAGACCACGCTTGAGCTTTTTCAGGGTATTCTCCGTCACGGTAGAAAAAAGCATTGATTTCTGAGTTCGTTCTATTCCCAAAAGGTCAAGAGTTTTTTCGTGTGCCGTTCCGTAACAAGACGCTGTGTAGACCACGCTCACACCGTGACCGTTATAGTATTCTTCATATTCAGAAGCGTCCTGTCGACGGACAATGGTAATAAGTAAAAATAAGTCCTTCATCAGTTACCCTCCTTTACAGATCAATAATGTCGTCGTCACCGACGGTGTTGGTATCAATAATCTCTTCGGTTTCCTCAACGATAGCGGAGTCTGTCTTGCCTTGCTTGATCTTGTATACAAGACCGAGTATCTGTATAGCTATAAGCGGTGTCATCGCAACCAGAGTAACTATTCCAAATGCATCCTCGACTACGTTGCCGCCCACGGCGGTACAAGCTCCTATCGCGAAAGGAAGCAAGAAGGTTGCGGTCATAGGACCTGACGCCACTCCGCCCGAGTCAAATGCTATTGACGTGAATATATCGGGAACAAAGAACGTAAGTATAAGAGATATTGCATATCCTGGAATGATCACCCACATAAGGGACAGTCCCGTAAGCACTCTCACCATAGCAATACCAATCGACGCGGCAACGCCAAGTGAAAGAGAGAGGGAAAGTGCCTTTCCGGGAACAGCTCCCGAGGTCACTTCCTCAACCTGCTTGGTAAGCACGTGTACCGCAGGCTCGGCGGCAACTATAAAGTAACCCATTACCATTCCCAGCGGTACGATCGCCCACTTTAATGCCGAACCCGCCAACGCAAATCCCAGCTGATTACCGACAGGCATAAAGCCTACGTTAACTCCTGTAAGGAACAGCACAAGTCCAACGTATGTATACGCAACGCCCACGAGTATTTTTCCGAGTCCCTTCGAGCCTCTTCCTCCGCTTACCAAACGGAAGATAAGGAAGAACGCCACGATAGGTCCTATCGCAATGGCAACTTCCTTTGCGTAGTGAGGTATGTATCTGATAAACGCCGCAATAATATCTCGTGACGTATTGCCAAGATTTATCGGGTCGCTGACCGAAGCAGATGCTTCAACGTTATAGAATATACCGAGCAGCATTACTGCGAGTATCGGACCTATGGAGCAAAGAGCTACAAGACCGAAGCTGTCAGAACCGCCGTCGTCCGAACGAATGGACGCAACACCTACGCCGAGAGCCATAATGAACGGAACGGTCATAGGACCTGTGGTAACTCCTCCCGAGTCAAAAGCTACGGCAAGAAAGTCGCTTGGCACAAATGCCGCAACTATGAACAAAGCAACGTAAAATCCAAGCAACAGATATTTAAGCTTTATCTTAAAGAGTATTCTCAGCATTGCCACAACCAGCAAAAGGCCCACGCCGATAGCAACCGACCATATAAGCAACGCCGACGGAATGGACGATATCTGCTCGGCAAGTACCGTCAGGTCAGGCTCGGATACGGTTATCATCGTACCCACAAACAAAGATACCAATATGATAATCCAAAGCTTTCTCGTCTTGGTCACTCTCGAACCCACGTACTGTCCCATAGGTGTCATAGCCGTTTCCGCACCAAGGGTAAAAAGCCCCATTCCCAAGATAAGCATCACCGCTCCGATAAGAAACGCCAAAAGCAGCTCGGGGGACACGGGAGCTATGGTTGCAAGTAAAAGCAACACTATTCCCGTTACGGGAAGAACAGCCGACAAAGACTCTGATATTTTTGGTCCAAGTATTGTATTTTTCAGATTTTTCAGTTCAGCCACCGTCTTTCGTTTTTATTTCCTATTAAGTATATCATAGAGTAACCAAAAAATCAAGTGCTATAAAAAGTTTTTGACTTGTCCGATTGACAACAAACTTAGGGTATGTTATAATTAATAATAGCACAGCATAGATTTTAGTAACGATTTTTAGAGAGGATAATTCTTTATGGAAAACTTGGGTTACTATAACGGAAAATACGACCTTCTTGAGAATATGACCGTGCCTATGAACGACCGTGCCTGTTATTTCGGCGACGGCATTTTCGAGGTGGCATATTGCCGTAATTATAAAATATATTCACTTGACGAGCATATGGACAGACTGTACGAAAGTGCGGCTATACTTGGCATCAACATTCCCCACACCAAAGAGGAATTTTCAGAGATCATCAAGGGACTTGTCACCAAGCTCGACTCCCACGAGCAGCTTGTTTACTGGCAGGTTTCCCGCGGTACTCAGCTCCGCAATCACGCACCCGCAAAGGGCATCGTTGCAAACGTGTGGATAACCCTTCGTCCTATGAAAATAAAGGATATTTACACTCCTATGACGCTTATCAGTCTTGAGGACACGAGATTTTTCCACTGCAATATGAAGACACTCAACCTCATTCCCACCGTCCTTGCATCGGCAAAGGCAGAGGAGGCGGGGGCTGACGAGGCGGTGTTCCACAGAAGCGGTCGTGTCACCGAGTGTGCTCACTCCAACATCTCCATAATTCTCGACGACGGAAGCGTTAAGACCGCACCTGCCGACAATATGATACTTGCAGGCGTGGCAAGAGCTCATCTGATAAAGGTATGTAAGCAGTTCGGTGTCACCGTCAAGGAAGAGCCTTACACTATGGAAGAGCTTATGAGTGCCGCAGAGGTTATAGTCACCTCGTCGGGTACTCTCTGCCGTCCCGTTTCCCACGTTGACGGTATTCCCGTGGGAGGAAGAGCTCCCGAGCTGCTCAAAAAGCTTCAGGACGCATTGATGGACGACTATATTCAAAAAACCAATATATAAACCAAAGGGGAGGACTTATCCTCCCCTTTCTCATTATTTAATTGATCTCCATATACCTCATTAAGCTGCAAAGCATTTGTGCCGCGTCGGCTCTCGTAAGCGTATCCATAGGAGTTACCGAGCCGCTACTGGTATTCATAACCCCAATCGCTCCAAGTCCGTAGACCGAGGACGCCGCCCAAGTGGGTATGTCGTCCGAGTCGGCAAAGGTGGGTATCACCTCGGGGGCAGATATATCTATCATATTCCCTATCATAACCGCCGCCTCTGCTCTCGTTATGCTCTCTTCCGAATTGAAGCATACTCCCTTCTCCGTCGGCACTCCGTTTATGTATCCAAGTCTTTGTGCAGCTGCCACGTAACCCTTCATATGCTGTGGAATATCGGCGTCGTCGGCAAAGGTAGTCGTAGCCGCACCCGTGACCTCCTCCATTCCTAATGCGTGCATACACATCACGAGAAATTCGCCTCTGCTTACCTCTCCCGATGGATAGAAATAATTGTTTGAGCCTACCTTAACTCCGCTCATTATTCCCTCTTCCACCATAGTGAGTGCCGCATTGTAGGCGGGATCGTTTTCCATATCGTCAAACTTAACGTTAACGGCAGCTTTATCCACACTCAGCGACACCTTTTCCGATGCACTGTAATTTCCGTAAATATCCTTGGCGACGTACACAAAGGAATCCTTTCCCGAATATCCCGACACGGGTGTGTATCTGTACTCTCCCGTATTTTTGTTTGTCAGCTCCAGATATCCCGATTCAGGGTATTTGACTATCTCTATCACCGTGCTGTCGCCGTCAGGGTCGTAGCACGGAAGCGTTCCGTACATGGTTATTCCCTTGTGAGTGCTTACCTGAAGATAGGTTTCGGGAACTTTGTCAAGAGTTGGGGAATAATTCATTTTTGACAAGAGATAAAGCTCACAGGGTATATCGTAACCCGCACCCTCGGGACGGAAGCGGAAGGTCGCCCTTGTGGAAGAATTGCTTGACGCCGTGTAGGTCAGATATTTGAGATTTGCCGCACTCACCGTCATTCCCGAATTGACAACAGTCTTTCCTACTCTCAGCTCACCCGCGGTAACGGCAGGGGCTTGAGTTATCTCAATAGTCCCTACCTTGGATAGGTTGAGTGCTCTGGCAAAGTCGTCCGCATCAAACTCAATGCTGTTGCCGATAAGTCCCGCCATTGCCATTCCGCTGTCCTCGGCAATCACCGACAAAGCGGGGGAAACTACGTAAGTTTCATTTCCGCCTGCCTGCACCGTAAGGCTTCCGATCATCGCCGACGTTATAAGTGCAAAGCAAATTCCAACCGTGTATAATATTGTTATACGTCTTTTTTTCATCATCTGTGCCTCCTTGCAAAATTTTGCTCCTACAACATTCTATAAAGAAAAAATAAAAAATATTCAAACCCCTTTATTTTTTTCTCTTTTCGTTGTATAATATAAGTTAGATTTGAGGGACGCG
>JAZOUQ010000156.1:0-14620 GCA_045658185.1 Eubacteriales bacterium | reverse complement strand
GGAAAAGTGATGAAAAATGCAACTCTCATCGTTCACGAAAAGATAATGACGCACGGAGAGCAGTTTGCGGAAACTGAGTTTGACGTAGAGCTTTGCGGCGACGGTGCGGGTACGCACGTTATATCCAGATCTGTTGCAAAGGGAAGATCCTCGCAGAAGTTTGTTTCTCGAATCAAGGGGAACGCCAGATGTACGGGACACACGGAGTGCGATGCTATAATAATGGACGAGGCGACGGTTGCTGCTGTTCCTGAGATACTTGCTCAGCACCCCGAGGCATCTCTTATTCACGAGGCGGCTATTGGAAAAATCGCAGGGGAGCAGCTCATAAAGCTTATGACACTGGGATTGACTGAAAAAGAAGCGGAGGAAGAGATCGTAAACGGATTTCTTCGCTGATATTCCTGGTTTATTCGTGGAATATTCCAAGGTGCGGTTAGTAATAATTTAAGAATAACATAAAGCGATAGAGTGTTTTTTTGAAAGACACTCTGTCGCTTTTTGCGTTATTTAACGTCTTTAATGGGTGCTTTTCGATTGAATGGATGACTGTTGAAGAAATGTAAAAAAATGTAAATGTTTTGCGGTTTTTGTGAAGATTTGATGCAAAAAATGACCGTTTGCAAAATGTTATCTGCTTTTTGATAAAAAATCTTGAGATTGAAGTGTGTAGAAAAAACGAGCTGTAATTTGTACACTTTTTACAAAAATATTGTGCTTTTTAACTTAACAACCGAGGGTAGCGAATGGCGACTTGGTAAAAGGAATTTACCTTGAAAAAATCAAGCTTGAGAAAGTGAGCGGAGGATGGCATAAAATTCACCAAAAGCGACTTAACAAGAGGTTATTTTGGGTTTAAAGGTAACTAAAATTTACCACGTGAGTTATCGGGAATTCGGCGGTGTAAAAGTGACGATTTTAAAGTTTTTTTGAAAAAGGTATTGACAAGGAAAATGCGGATTTTCCGAAAAATCTTCCAAGGTTTTTTCTTGACTTTTCCCCTATTATATGGTAAGATAACAACGTGGAAATTGAGATATCAAGGGGTAGTTATGCCTTGAAATATCTACTTGCGACGCAATTAACCGGTGTGTCGCCTTTGAAGTATATTAGGTGTTGCCTTGTAGGGTGCGTTATGCCGAAACGCACTTCGCCTGGAGCCGCTATGTGTGCGGCGTTTTACGCCGTACCGTACTGCGAAGAAAAAAACGGTGAACTGATGGCAACATCAGACCTTTGAGAGAATTTTCCCGACTTCTCTCGAAAACAAATTTCAGGAGGAATTTTTAATGAAAAAGACGAAATTTCAAAGAATCGTCGCTTTGATGCTCGTTGTTGTGATGTTGACGTGCGGCGGCACGATCGCAACAGGAGCGGAAGCGGTGAGATCATCGATGGACGAATCCAATCTCGATGACAAATTTAATGCGATTTCGTATGTCGAGTACATCGAACAAATCGGAAAAGTGAAAGACGCTGAGGGGGTATACACGATAGACGCAACGAAGAACGTTACGTTTAACGGTGCTGTTCCCGAAACCAAGGAATTGCCCAGCGTTGACAGCGAGGATTATAGCAAGGAGGCTATATCCGATAAGGCATACATAAGTGAGTTTGACGGCAAAACTGCACTGTATACGCCTATATCTGGTGAGGTTACCTGGGAGCTGGATGTAAAGGAGGACACCAAGTACAGCCTTCAGATAGAGTATTATCCCATAGCAAATAAGTCCACTTCTATACAAAGATCGCTCAAGATAAACGGTAAAACACCCTTCGCTGAAGCACGTTATCTGACGATGTCCAAGATATGGAAGAATGCTTTCGAGAATGGCAAATTTGCTGTTCCTGAAGGTGAAAGCTATCAGGATTATATAACAGCGGGCGAGAAGATGGGAATTGAATGTAAGCACGAGTCTTCGGATGGCGTTGATTACGTTGTATACACCATGCCTGAGTATTGGACCGAGGATGCGGCAAACCTCGTTAACGATCAGACGATTCGTTTCTTTATTAATGATATTGACAAGAACGAGATACGTTCTTCTCTTATGCAGAGTCCTGCTTGGTCTGTTTATACGTTTATGGACTCCAACGGATTCTCACAGGATGCTTTCACACTTGTTGTGGGACCTGACGAGGAAACGGGAAAGACCACGCTTACACTCGAATCTGTAAACGAGCCTATGGTAATCAAGGAGATAAGACTTGTTCCTGCTGAAACTCTTGAGACTATGACCTATGAAGATTACAAGGCAAAGTATGCGGATAAGTCCTACGGTGAGGACAAGATAAAGATAGAGGCTGAATATTATTCCGCGGCTTCTACTCAGACCATATATCCTATATCTGATAATACGAGTGCTATCAACTCTCCTGCGGCAACTGACAGAACCGTTCTGAATGCACTTGGCGGAGATAAGTGGCAGGGAGCCGGACAGTGGATCGAATATAAATTCTCTGTTGAAAAGAGCGGTATGTATACTATCGCTACCAGATTTAAACAAGCACTTCTTGATGGTATGTATACCTCAAGAATACTGAAGATATACAGCGACGACAGCCTTGCGGCGGGCGACGATGGATATTATAACGGCATTCCCTTTAAGGAAGCGGGAATGCTTCAGTTCAATTACTCCTCCGATTGGCAGTCGGGACTGCTCACTGACGGGGTTATGAACGGAGAACAGCCGAGAAGCTTTGACATCTATTTTGAAGAGGGCGTTACTTATACCATCAGATTTGAGGTATCCCTTGGAAATATGGGTGAGATAGTAAGACGAGTACAGGCATCTCTTGATTCTATAAACGACGACTATTTAAATATATTGAAGCTTACAGGTTCAAGCCCTGATGAGTATCGTGACTACGGATTCCAACGTGTAATGCCCGATACTATGCTGGATATGATAATCCAGGGCGAGGAGCTTGCTGCTGTAGCTGAATTGCTTGTTAATGAAGCGGGAGAGAAAAGCTCGATGACTGCTACTCTCGAAAGAGTATCGGCTCTTCTTTCTGAGATGGGACGCAGTGACGACGCGGTTGCAAAGAATCTTGAACAGCTCAAAACGTACATCGGTTCTCTTGGTACTTGGCTCAGCGATGCTAAGACCCAGCCCTTGACGCTTGACTATATCGTTGTTCAGCCTGCAAACGATGCAGAACTTCCCGAGGCTAAGGCGGGATTCTTTAAGAGCCTTATCTTCGAGATAGTAAGCTTCTTCCGCAGCTTCTTCCGTAACTACAGCCGTATGGGTGCTATGACCGAAATCGAAGGAAGCGATGCGGTTGAGGTTTGGCTTGCATACGGACGTGACCAGTCACAGGTTATCAGAAGCCTTATAAACAACGACTTTACACCTCACACGGGTATTACCGTTGACTTGAAACTCGTATCGGGCGGTACGTTGATGCCTTCGATCCTATCGGGAATGGGACCGGATGCGTACATCGGTGTCGGTCAGAACGAGGTTATAAACTACGCAATACGTGGAGCACTTGTTGAGCTCGATACCATCGAAACCCTTGAAGAGGGTGAGTTCGAGGAAACTATCAAGGACTTTGACGAGTCGGCTATGCTGGTTCTCGGAATTGAGAACGCAGACCGCGAGATGCACTATTTCGGACTTCCCGAAACACAGAACTTTACTATGATGTTCGTTCGTGACGACATACTTCACGATTTGGGAATTGAGATTCCCGAAACGTGGGATGACGTTAAGGAAGCAATACCGATACTTCAGTCTAATAACATGCTCATCGGTATGATAAAGGACGAGAACATCTTCCTTTATCAGATGGGAGGCGACCTGTTCGCTGACGACGGAATGAGAATAAACCTTGACTCTAACGTAGCACTTGAGGCATTCAATACTATGTGCGAGATGTTCACGATGTACTCCTTCCCCTATCAGTACGACTTCGCAAACCGTTTCAGAACGGGTGAAATGCCCATAGGATTTGCATCCTATACCGCTACTTACAACCAGCTCAAGGTATTTGCTACCGAAATAGAGGGTCTGTGGAGCTTCCGCCCCATGCCCGGTTACTATGACGAGGACGGAGTACTTAACAGACAGTCGGTTTCTACCATAACTGCTATTTCCATTATCGACGGATGCGAAAACGTTGATGCAACTTGGGACTTCATTAAGTGGCACGCAGACGACCAGTGTCAGATAGACTACGCTAACGAAATGGTAGCGTTGCTCGGTCCTTCTGCAAAGCACCCCACAGCTAACATTGATGCTCTTAAGAGCTTGCCTTGGACGGCATCTGAACTTGCAAACCTTGAAATTCAGTTCGAATCCTTGGCTGCTATTCCTAACTACCCCGGACGTTATATCGTTGAGCGTTACACCCAGTTTGCGTTCTTGGCTGCACTTAACGAGAAGGCAGACCCCGTAACCGAGATGCTCAGCTACATCAAGACGATCAATACTGAGATCACACGTAAGCGTCAGGAATTTAAACTTGAAACTCTTGCAGACGGACAGACGTTGGCACAAAAGCGTATGTTTGAAGCAGAGGAAAAACTCCTTGCACTTAACGAGGAAGGCAAGATCACTTCCGAGTACCGCAGTGCATATGACAATGCACTGGCTCTTATGAAGAACTACACTACTGAGGACTTTGCGTCACTCAGAGCATTTGCAAATGACTTCGAGAGTTTGAACGGTGACTTGTTCGCAGGCGTTATTTCGGATATGAGAAGTGCGGCTAACAGCCTCGAAAGGTACGAAGATTATAAATAATGAAAGAAAAATCTAATTAAGGAGAAAAAAGCACATGTCACAGAAAACAGCAAAGAAAAAAGCTGTATCGCGTAGTGAAATGACAAAAGCGCAGTGGACGTGGAAGGAAATGAAGCGAAATAAAGTAGCTTACCTTATGGTAGCACCTTATATGCTGATATTTACTTGCTTCACGGTATTGCCCGTTTTGCTGTCAATCGTAATCAGCTTTACAGACTTTAACATGTTGCAGTTGCCGAATATCGTATGGATGGACAACTACGTAAGATTGTTCCTTGACGACGATATATTCCTCATTGCGTTAAAGAATACGTTTATATTTGCAGGTCTTGTTGGACCGGCGTCCTACATCATGGCACTTATGGTTGCTTGGTTTATAAACGAGCTTCCTCCTAAGATAAGAGCGGTAGTAACCCTTGTATTCTACGCTCCTTCGATTTCAGGTCAGGTTTACCTTATCTGGGGTACGCTCTTCTCGGGTGACTCCTACGGTTGGGCAAACGCTTGGCTGATGAAGTTGGGTATTATAAATAAGGAAATTCAGTTCTTTAAAGACGCGGACTGGGTAATGCCTCTCTGCGTAGTAGTTGCGATCTGGTCATCCCTCGGTACTTCCTTCCTTGCTAACATAGCTGGTCTTCAGGGTATCGACAAGGCTCAGTTTGAGGCGGGAGCGGTTGACGGAATCAAGAACAGATGGCAGGAGCTTTGGTACATCACTCTCCCGAACATGAAGCCTCAGCTGATGTTTGGTGCGATAATGTCCATTACCGGTTCTTTTGGTTTCGGTGCAGTAGTTACGGCACTGGCGGGATTCCCCTCGGTTGACTATGCGGCACACACCATAGTTCACCATCTTGATGACTACAGCTCACAACGTTTCGAGATAGGTTATTCGTCCACGATAGCTGTTGTGCTGTTCGCGATAATGTTCGGTGCTAACACGCTGGTTAAGAAAATGCTTTCAAAGGTGGGATCGTAATATGGCAAAGTTAAGAACAAGAAAACATAAAGTCGTACTTGCGAGATCCAGAGGAGGCGACGCAGGAATAACCGCGCTGCTTATAGTGTTGGGCATATTTATGTTCCTTCCTATGTGGTATGCTATCGCACAGTCATTCAAACCCCTTGATGAGCTTTGGATGTTCCCTCCGAGATTTCTCGTATCCAATCCTACGTTCAAGAACTATAAGGATTTGTTTACGCTGATGAGCGGAAACCTTGTACCTTTCTCAAGATACATATTTAACACGGTATTTACTTCCGTAGTAGGAACCGTAGGAAACCTGTTCTTCTCCTCACTTGCTGCTTATGCAATGGCGAAGATAGTGTTCCCGGGCGGAAAAGCTATGTTTAAGTTGGTTCAGTCATCTCTTATGTTCCATAAGACGGTTACCGCAGTTACCTGCTTCCTTCTTATGAGTACGTTCAAGATCATCGACACCTACTGGGCAATCATTATCCCCGCATGGGGTACAACGCTTGGTCTTTACCTTATGAAGCAGTTTATGCAGACCAACGTAACCGACGCGGTTCTCGAAAGCTCAAGACTTGACGGAGCAAGCGAGCTCAGAACCTTCTGGATAATCGCAATGCCTATGGTTAAACCCGCATGGCTGACGCTTATCATCTACTCTTTCCAGGATCTTTGGAATCAGGGTGCGTCCATCTACATTCACTCCGAGCAGCTCAAATCGTTCAACTACGCAATCGGTCAGATCACCGCAGGTGGTATCAAGCGTGCGGGAGCGAGTGCGGCGGCAACGGTTGTTATGATGCTCGTACCTATCAGCGTATTTATTATTAACCAGTCGAACATCGTCGAAACGATGGGTTCCAGTGGTATGAAAGACTAATTACAGGAGGAGACTATGAAAAAAATAACAGCAGTGATTTGCATAGCATTTGCGTTTATAATGGTTCTGGCTCTTCCTGCGGGTGCAGCTGCTCCCTATCAGACCTATACCTATTCAATAAGCGGAACTGCATTGTATTCGCCTGATGCGTATACGCCTGCAAAGTCTATCGACGCAGCATATATCGGACTTGATACGCCCGAGGTAATGGAGAAATATTACTCCGATACCACAAAATATGACGCAAATACTTTGACATCAAGAAAGACTATTTCTAACCCCTCTGATATAGAAGTAGACGACCAGATGAACGTGTATATCGCCGATACCGATAACAACAGAATTCTCGTATTGGACAGATATTACAAGCTCAAGTTCATTCTTGAAAACTTTACAAACGATCAGGGTGTCCCTGACAGTCTTGCAAACCCTCAGGGTGTGTTCATCACTAAGGGTGAAACGGGAAGAATATTCGTTTGTGATACAAACAACAACAGAATAGTTACCTTCGACCGTGAAGGTAACTTCCTGTCTGTGATCGCTCAACCTGAATCCGAGCTTTTCGATGAAGGAGCTGTATACAAGCCTGTTGCTATCGCGGTAGACCAGTATGACAGACTTTACGTCGTATCCTCAACCACCTATCAGGGTGTTATCGTTATGACCGACGAGGGTGAGTTTACAGGATTTATCGGAGCACAGAAGGTCGTTATCGGTGTTTGGGACAGACTTTGGAGAAGATTCCAGACCCAAGAGCAGAGATCTAAGTCGGAGAACTTCGTTTCTACCGAGTTCAATAACATAGCACTCTTTGGTGACTTCGTTTACGTTACTACCTCTTCTATCGACGAAAAGGACGTGGAGAAGGCTATCAAGGGCAAATCGAAGTCGGGTGACTACGCCCCCGTTAAGATGCTTAACGCGGCAGGTACTGAGATAATGAGAAGAAACGGATTCTATCCTCCCTCCGGAGAGGTGGATATGGTTAAGATGAACGTTTCCGATACCATTGCCGGTCCTTCCACCATCGTTGACGTTGCGTCGGGTCCTGAAAAGACTTGGTCTATAATCGACCAGAAGAGAAGTAAGGTATTTACTTACGACTTTGACGGTAACCTTTTGTTCGCATTCGGTGACTCCGGTGACCAGCTTGGTAACATTAAGAAGGACGGCCTTGCAGGTGTTGTATATCAGGGCGACAACATGCTTCTCCTTGATAAGAAGAATAAATCCTTCACGGTTTACGAGAGAACCGAATACGGTGATATACTTATAGATGCACTCAGAAACCAGAATCAGCGTCGTTATGACCAGTCCATAAACGACTGGATGGAGATACTCAAGAGAAACTCCAACTTCGACGCAGCGTATATCGGAATCGGAAACGCATATTACAGAAGTAACAATCTGGAAGAGGCACTTGAATACTATAAGGCCGCTTATGACACCTCGAATTACTCCATAGCATATAAGGATTTAAGACAGGAATGGATGTCGAAGTATATTCTTCTTATTCCCGTTGTAGCCATAGCAATATGTATTGCATGGGCGAAGTTTATGAAGTATGCTAACAAGGTAAATAAGAAGGTGGCTACGTCGGGACAAAAGAGAACCTACGGACAGGAGCTCTTGTACGTGTTCCACGTAATATTCCATCCGTTCGATGGCTTCTGGGATTTGAAACACGAAAAGAGAGGATCGCTTAGGGCGGCTATTACGATACTCGGTATGGTAATACTTACCTTCTATTATCAGTCAATAGGACGCGGTTATCTCCTTAACCCCCGTGGCAATTACTCCACGTTGTTCGGAGTAGTGCTTAGCGTTGGTGCACCCTTCGCTCTTTGGACAATAGCAAACTGGTGTCTTACCACACTGTTTGACGGTGAGGGAAGCTACAAGGACATATTCATAGCAACCTGCTATTCGCTTATGCCCACAGTGCTTATTATGATCCCCACGACCATTATGTCCAACTTCCTCATATCCGCGGAGCTTGATATTCTCTCTGTTATAAATGCATTTGCATTTATTTGGGCGGGAATGCTCATATTCTTCGGAATGATGGTAACCCACGACTACTCGATGGGTAAGAACTTGCTTACAACACTTGGTACCATCGTTGGTATCGTAGTAATTATGTTTATCGCGATACTGTTCACCACGTTGCTCGGAAAGATCGTAGGATTTGTGACCAACATAGTGACAGAAATCAAATTCAGAGTATAACAGATAGGAGGAAGATAAACAATGAAAATGAAAAGAATAATATCGACCGTCTTAGCTGTTTTGATGCTGATGAGTGCGTTTTCCGTTATGGCGTACGCAAACGGGGCGACCGGAGAGGTTACGACTAACGAATGGAAAACAAAGTCTTCTCAGCCGACTCTTCACTACTTTACCGGTACAAAGCTAAAGATTTCCGAGGATAAGGGAACAAACTATCTCCCCGATGTTGAGGGCGGTGTAGTGATCAATACTCCCGAGGATAAGCTGGAGTATATGGATCTCCGTTTTGAGAGAGATGGATATCAGCTGTACGTAGACCATTACAGTGGCGAGGTTGCAACGCGTTGTATAGCAACGGGCGAGATACTCTTCTCCAACCCCTATACCGTGGGTAACTCCAGTGCGGTTGACAGTATAAAGACACAGCTTATGTCCCAGCTTGTAGTTAAGTATACCGATATCGTAACGGGCGACGAGAATACTTATTACAGCTATCAGTGGGCGGCTCAAAGAAATCAGATAGTAGTAAGAAACATCAAGAACGGTATCCGTGTAGAATACACTATCGGACGTGAAGAGTCAAGAATGCTCGTGCCTCGCTTGATCTCAAAGGAATCCTTTGAAAACAATATTCTTAACGTAATAAACGCAGAGGTTGCTAATGCTAAGGAAATAGCAGATAAAACAGGTACTCAGGAAGCTAAGACCGAGGCAACTAATCTGGACTTTATTTCCAAGCAGCTCTTGTTCTACTATCAGGAATACGATCCCAGCCAGGAAACGTCTGAGCAGATTCTTGAGGATATGTACAAAAATTTCCCCATCACCAAGAAGATGGCGGTATACGCATTGGATACTTCCGTATCCGATGCACAGCTTGCTAAGCTTGAGCAGTACATAAAGACCTACTGCCCCGACTACACCTACGAAATGCTGGACGAAGACCACCTTCTTACGGAGTACGAGGGAGAGGATAAGAATCCTCCTCTGTTCAAGATGGCACTTGAGTATACCCTTGACAATATGGGCGTAACTGTGAGCCTCCCCGCAAACGGTATCCGCTTCAACGAGGCACTCTATCAGTTGGAGTACATCGAGATACTTCCTTATATGGGTGCAGGAGCAAAGTCAAATGCAGAATCCAACTTCTCACAGTATAACTCGGGTTATACGTTCTTCCCCGACGGCTCGGGTGCGATCTTTGATTTTGAAAAGATAACCAATCTTGGTTCTTCGCTTACCGTAAGCGGAAAGGTATACGGTCAGGACTATGCATACCATACCCTGTCAACCACACCTCACCAGGAGGTTATCCGTTATCCCGTATTCGGTATCGCCGGAACACAGGATATGACCGCTCTTGAAAATGCTACGGTTACTTCAAGCGGAAAGGGAAGCAACGTCAAGTATTCCGTTTCCTCTGCTTGTGATGTTGCCAAAGCGGATAGAGATTATAAGACGAGCGGATTTATGGCAATAATCGAAGAAGGAGATGCTATGGTGGAGCTTTCCTCCTACCATGCAGTCAGACCCAGCGAATATAATACCGTTCGTATGAAGGTTTACCCCAGACCTAAGGATGAATACAACGTTGCGGATTCTATTTCCGTTGGTGCTAACGACACCTGGACGGTCGTTTCTTCCAGAAAGTACACGGGTGATTACAGCATAAGATACATTATGCTTACCGACGACGAGGTAGCAAAGTCTAAGGGTATAACCGATTATTACGATTGTAGCTACGTTGGTATGGCTCGTGCATACCGCGAGTACCTCGAAAACAAGGAAGTTCTCACAAGACTCAGCAGCGAGGACGTAGGAAATGATATTCCTCTTTATATCGAGGCATTCGGAACAATAGAAACCACACAGAAAATACTCTCTATGCCTGTTGAGGTTATGACTCCTCTTACCACGTTTGAGGATATTCAGACCATGCGTGACTCACTCGCAGAAAAGGGAATAGAGAACATAAACTTTATTCTCAACGGCTTCACCAAGGGCGGACTTACCGATCGTCAATCTCCTTACTACGTAAGCTGGGATGGATCTGTTGACGATGAGTTGAGCTTTGAGGAGCTTTTGAAATATGCAGAGGATAATGGCTTCGGAGTTTACCCCGACTTCAACTTTGCATACGTTTCGGGCGACGATATGTTTGACGGCGTTTCTCTCAGCAAGCACGCAGTAAAGACTATCGACAACCGTTACACAAGTAAGCGTGAGTACAGTGCAACTAAGCAGACGTATGTAAGCTATTATGAGTTGGCTATTTCTCCCGCATACTACGTTCACTACTATGAGAAGTTCACAGAGGAATACAAGGAATATGATCCTATGGGAGTTTCTATATCTACTCTCGGTTCGGCACTCAACTCCGACTTTGACGAGGATGAGCCTTACAACCGCGAGGACTCTAAGGGCTACACCATAGAGGCGTTCAAGCACTTTGCGGAGAATTACGAAAAGGTAATGACCGCAGGCGGTAACGCATATGCTTGGGGCTACGTTGACTACATCACTGATATAGCACTTGACTCCAGCCGTTTCTCGCAGGCGTACGCTTCCGTACCTTTCCTTGGAATGGTGCTTCACGGCTACGTTGAAATAGCAGGTACTCCTATCAATATGGAGGGTAATATTGATTACGCAGTTCTTAAGGCAATTGAGAACGGTGCGTCGCTCAAGTTTATCCTTTCTTACCGCAATACAAACAACCTCAAGCAGTTTGAGGATCTCAGTAAGTATTACTCCGTAAGATACGATATTTGGTATGAAGACGTTGTTTCCCTCTACAACGAGGTTAACAATGCCCTTGCAGGAGTTCAAACCAGTCTTATTGAGAAACACGAGTTTGTCGACGGTATACGTATTCCCGATGCTGACGAGCTTCTTGCCGATGCTGCAAACACGGTAGAAAAGGCTTTGAAGAACGAGGAAGCATACCTTAACGCTGCTGATCAGGCAGAAAAAGACATGTACAGAATTGCGAGAGAAGAAATTAAGAACTTCGACGCAACGTACAAGAGCTATATTGCCGCTAAGGCAACTTACGATGTGGCAGTAACGACTGTTAACAATTTGATAGCGTCCGTTGAAGCGGATATAAAAACTATCGTTGATAGCGAAGCTATAATCAATGATGATAAGGCACCTATCGATGACAGGAGGGCAGCAATAACTGCTAAAAATGATGCAATTGTTAATCTCCAGATCAATCTTACGTTAGCACTCACAGGATACGGTAATCTCTGCGGTACGGCTGATGAATATGACGATACAACAAAGGGTATGTCCAAGCTTTACAGCTTGATACAGAACGAGTATAAGGATATGGTTGAGGGAGATGTCGGACTCACTGCACAACAGAAGCATGACGTTCTTTCTAACCTTCCCGAGGTTGCTTATTGTAATGCAATTGATGCTTTGGCAATTTCCGCTGATAAGAAGGCTTCCTACAAGAATCTGGACGATATTGATGCTGTTATAGCTGCAATCAATGCAGACGCTGATATTGCTGACGCAGATAAGACTGCTCTTGTTAACAAGCTTACTTACGTCAAGACAGTGAGAGCTGATATGGCAGATGCTGCTGATTTTGTCAACAAGCAGGTTGCGATCAATGCTACTCTTGATGAGATAAGAAACAAGATTACAGGATTTATCCAGAGTGTTCAGAGTGAATCTGCGGATGATATGAAGCCTATCGCAGCAGGAACGTTTGTTCTGCCTGAGGAAAAGATTTGTACCTTCAATGCTGAAGCAAACGACGGTATTATAGGCGGAAGAGTAGAGGCTCCCATATACACCTCTGACGTGAGCAAGATCGTATACGAGGTATATGACAACGGAACCGCATTCCTTCTTAACTTCAATAACTATCAGGTAATGGTAGAGATTGACGAAGTTATTTATACACTTGATGCTTATGGATATGTTATCCTTAGCAACAACGATTGATCAAAGGGAGGTAAAAAATGAATAACGATGTTCAAATAAAAGCACCGAAGAGAAGAAAAGTTGCCTCTCTTGACAAGAAAAAAGCACGTGCAGGTTGGGTATTCGTACTTCCTTTCGTTATAGGATTTGTACTTATATACCTTCCTATCGTAGCAGATTCCATTCGTTATAGCTTCAATTCAGTTGTAAACATTCCTACAGGTGGATTTGAGCTTAATCCCATAGGCTTTGCTAACTACCGTTACGCACTTATGGACGACCCCGATTATGTCGAAACCCTTGTTAAGGGACTTGGAGAGATGGTGTTCGACATTCCTATGATACTTATCTTCTCCCTGTTTATGGCAGTGCTTCTCAACCAGAAGATGGTGGGAAGAGCGGCATTCAGAGCTATCTTCTTCATTCCCGTTATTCTTGCAACGGGATTGATGGAGTCCATAGCAGCAGAGAACACGCTTTCCGAATATATGGATTCTGCCGAGGGTATTGACGACGGTTCGGGTGAAAGTGCCGCATCGGAAATAGTTTCGACCATGGACATAGAAGTGATGCTACAGGGAATGGCGGTAGGTCAAGGATTGGTTGAATACGTTTCCGAGGCAATAAACAACATCTTCGATATAGTTAACCGTTCGGGTGTACAGATGCTTATATTCCTCGCAGGACTTCAGTCTATATCTCCTGCAATATACGAATCCGTTCAGATCGACGGAGCAACCGCTTGGGAAACCTTCTGGAAGATCACCTTCCCGATGATAAGCCCGATGATACTTGTAAACGCAGTATATACGGTTATTGACTCGTTCACAGCGGGATCTAACTCGATAATGACGTTTATATCGAATGTTTACAATAGTGGAGCAATAGACGCGAACAGAGGAATTACAGGAGACGTTTTGAGCTCTGCGATGTCGTGGATGTACTTCCTTATAGTTATAGGAATAATTGCTGCGGTAGCAGGAATATTCTCTGCATTCGTATTCTATCAGAGAAAAGACTAAGGAGGAGGTAAATTATGAACGCACAAAATATTGACAATAAGCCAAATGTTCGTAAAGAGTCAAAGAACAAAATAAGAGTTGACTTTGAAAGATCTCCCCTTAAGGACCGTCTTAAAGCAAAGTTCCTGTCATTGTACTTCTTTAAGAAAGTAGCATGGTACATTGTAAGACTTGTACTCCTCGTGGGTATCTCTTACATCGTGCTTTTCCCGTTCTTCTCTCAGATAGCGGGTTCGTTTATGGCACCCGATGATTTCGTTGATGTTACGGTACGTCTTATCCCCAAAAACTTCACGGTTGATATGTATAAGGCAATATGGGAGGAACAACATTACTTCGATGCTTTCCGTAACACCCTGTTCCTTTCGGTAACAGCCGCACTTCTTCAGACCTTCGTGTGCTGTCTTATAGCATACGGTCTTGCGAAGTTTAAGTTCAAGGGTAACGGACTTATATTCCTTGCGGTTATCTTCTCGCTTGTAGTTCCTCACCAGACGCTTCAGCTGTCGCTGTTTATGAATTTCAGATATTTTGATATACTCGGAATATTCGGATTCTTGAACGGAGGAGCGATCACTGTTCCGTTTACGGATATCAAGCTCCTTGAGGGTGCAATAGATATTATCCCCGATACTTGGACGAGATTTTCTTCTCACGGTATCTCACTTACCAATACCTATTGGCCTCTGATGATACTGTCGGTATGTGGATTGGCATTCAAGAACGGACTTTATATCTTCATGCTTCGTCAGTTCTTCAAGGGTGTTCCCGACGAGCTTGAGGAATCAGCGTATATTGACGGTTCGGGTACGATGCGTAC
>JAZOUQ010000155.1:0-3101 GCA_045658185.1 Eubacteriales bacterium | reverse complement strand
GCCCGAGCAGAACGTGTGTCTGCACCTCACCTGCCTGCACCTTTGTGGCGTCCACGTCGTGACCGTTGAGCAGATTGATGGTTTGTGCTACCATCTCCATATGACCCAGCTCCTCAGCGGCAATGTCGAGGAAAAGGTCCTTGATCTCGGGATCCTTGATGCGGAAGCTCTGCGACATATACTGCATTGCCGCTTTGAGCTCACCGTTTCCGCCACCGAGCTGTTCCTGAAGCAAAACGGCATACTGCGGATTGGGTCTTTCTACTTCTACGGGATGAAACAACATCTTTTCGTGTTTAAACATAATAAATACTGACCTCCATTCATGGATTTTATACTATTATTTCCCATAATACGATAACGTATACTTCTATATTTTTTTATCATCCGTGGCGGGATTGTCAATAAGCTTTCCGTGTTCTGTAAACCGAGAGCCGTGGCAGGGGCAGTCCCAGGTATGCTCTGCCTTGTTGTATTTGAGGGCACAGCCAAGATGAGGACAGCGTGGAGCTGTGGGCGTGAGAAGTCCTACGGCGGACTCCAAGGCATTGATTGCAAGCTGTGGACGCAACATAGAGCGAGAGGGAGAAAAAACCTCAGCGTATGGGTTGGATCTCCCCTGAACCATATCGCAGAGAATATTTGATGCCACCATAGAAGTGGTCATTCCCCATTTATTGAAGCCCGTTGCTACGAATACGTCGGGCGTGAATGCGGAGTATTGACCGATATAAGGAATATTGTCCAAAGTCATACAATCCTGAGTTGCCCATTTTCCCACGATCTCTGCGTTTTTATAGTGCTTTTTCGTAAAATCTTCAAGCTCCTGCCAACATCCACCCGTCTTGCCTGTGCGGTGTCCGCCTCCGCCGAGAAGCAATAGGTCGCCATAACTGCGAAAGGATAATCCCGTATCCGATTCATCTACGTACATTCCGCTGACGTGACCTGCCCCTTTCAGGGCAATTACATAAGAACGGTGTTGATAGAGCTTCAATGGATACAGGCCGTGTTTATTGAGCATAGGGAAATGGGTTGCTATAATTAGCTTTTTATAGGTGATCTCGCTATGATTGGTTTTTGCCTTATGCGGCATCAGCTCCACTACCTTGGTATGCTCCCAGATCGGCAGATCCTTCGTGATGCCGTATAGAAATTTCAGGGGATGAAACTGTGCTTGATTTCTGACGCGAACCGCCCCTGCGACGGTGAAGGGAAGCTGGTGAGCGTCTGAAAACTCGGCTCTCACTCCGATGCGGTTTAGTGCGGCAACCTCTTTTTCGATCTTCTTACGGTCGGTCAAGGAATAGACGTAGTTATCCCGTGTTTCGTAGTCGCAGTCGATACTGTCACAAAGCTGTGCGTATTCCTTGATGGCTTTTACCTGAGCCTCGGCATATAACTGTGTCCTGTACGCTCCAAAGCGTTTTATCATTTTGTCGTATATCGCTCCGTGCTGTAAGGTGATCTTTGCCGTGGTGTTCTTCGTGATACCGCCGCAGATCTCCGTGGCTTCCGTCAGTATACAATCCACCCCCGCTTTTTTTAGCTTGTAGGCACACAAAATACCTGCAATACCGCCGCCGATAATCAAAACGTCGGTGCTTTTGTCGCTTTTCAAAATCTCAAAATCAACTCTCGACGAATCCTTTTTCCAAACCGATTCCATAATAGCTCCTCCGAATCCTAATAGAATTAGTGTTTACGTTTTTTGCCGAGGATATGAGTTGAATTTTGATTATTATGAAACAATGGCTGACCGCTTTATGCGGTCAGCCATTGTAATGCTTGATAAGTTTTTTTATTCTACCTCGACTACACCGTTTTCCTTAACGGTGATCTTCATACCGTCCTTCACATAATTGAGGAACTCATCTCCCAGACCGTCCACGACGGGCATCGTAACGCCGTCTACCCAAACGTCCGCAAGAACGGCACCTGCCGCAGCAAGTGAGTCAATGTGGTTGGCAAACAGCATACAAGCGGGATTTTTCTTCATCGAGCAAGCACAGTAAAGTACAAGACCTCCCGTGGTCGAACCAATGGTTTGAGGCAAACAAAGGGCCTTTCCGAGAAGCGATTTGCCGTAAAGCTCCTTGTTGCTTTGATCTCCGCATTTTACTTCTTTATCACCAAACTGCAACGCCATCTGAAGTGAAGCAAGGGTGTTGAATCCTTCTTTCGTTACAACTGCCTCGGCAGAAACCTCACCGGGAGTCACAACTCTTCCTTGAAATATTTTCATTAGTTTTTACCTCCCGTGATGGTTTTGAGAATTTCCGCATCGGTATAATATCTTGCACTGGTATAAGTGCGGAGCTTATTGGAGGACGTAATAACGGGCATCTTCTTGCAAAGAGGATTATTCATATACATCAGAGGACAGATGTACGAGGTGATAACGCCTGTTGCCTTAAGTCTTGCCGCATATTCGGTTGCCTCAAAGGCTTCAAGAACTGCGGGTGCGGCTGTAAATACCGTGGGAAGCGTAACCTTCTTTTTGCCGTTATTCTTTAATTCAGCTTCGATTTTTACCGTCCAATCCTTGAGCTGCTCAAGAGAGAGGTGAGGACAGCCGACAAAGCAAAGCTTGGGAGTTGCATCGGGATTTTTCCAGATAACGGGATAGTTTTTCTGAACTCTCTCAAGCTCGGCGTCGTCAATGATATATTCCTTTGCACCCTCTGCGATAAGGCTTTCGCCAAGCTCCACCGCTTCGGGGGTGAGATTTGCGATGTGGTAAAGACCGACCGCACCGTTGGAAGCTGTTGCCGCACCGAAATCCTTGAGGTATGCACAGGCAGAATCATTCAGCTCATTGCCGATCCACGCATCAAGTCCCACTACGTAAGGAACGTCCTCCATGACCTTCATACCGATAGCAGAGCCGAGAAGCTGTGCCTCGGGCTTCTTGGTGGTCTTGATCTTTACTACCCAAGTTGCTTTTCTGCCTTCGTCGGTGAGCAGACCGAAGTAGGGAACGTATCCAACGATAGAGCCCATAATATCGATAATACCGGAGTTTCTGTTACATCTTGCACCAAGCACGGAGTTTGCGTAAACGACGGCACTTGATTCCGCCCAAGAAAGCACGTCGCCCT
>JAZOUQ010000154.1:0-11310 GCA_045658185.1 Eubacteriales bacterium | reverse complement strand
CATTTCAAAAAAATAACTTGTGTATCTTTACTTTTTCTTCAAATTGTGATATAATTAATTAAATATATACATTTTTATTTTTTGGAGGCAAAAATGGCTGCTAAAAAGAGATTTGAAAAGATTTATTCACAGGGTACTATGCAGTCTACCGAGATATGGGTAGACAAGGAAACGGGTGTGAACTATCTGTATCACCAGTCGGGATACAGCGGCGGTCTTACCCCTCTGCTTGACGGTGAGGGCAAGGTGGTCATCACCAAGCAAGAAGCTCCCGCGGTTGAGGTTGCAGAGGCTTCCGAAGCTCCCGAGCAGACCGCCCACGTTCCCGTCATTGAGGAGCAAAATTGACCTTCTCCGATTACGGTGAAATATGATAAAAATTTATATTTTAGACACGGAGGCTCTGTGCAAGGAGGAGTTTTCGGGCTTAGTTGATTCTCTTCCCTTTGGAGAGGCGGAAAAGACCCGACTTCTGGCAATAAGCAACTCAAAGCACAAGTGGGAAAGCCTTGGCGGTCTTGTGGCTCTCTCCCGTCTGCTTGGCAAGATGCCCTCCGACGCTCTCCTTTCCACGGAAATACGCAGAGCGACTTCGGGTAAACCATACTTCAACTCCCCCGCTTCCCCCTTTTTCAGCATATCACATTCGAAGGGTATTGCCGCGGCGGCTATCGTTGATTGCAAATACGGCGAGATAGGCTTTGATATCGAAGCCGTTGACGAAAATTACGATTTTCACCGTATTACCGACCGTTGCTTCAGTGAAGCGGAAAAGGCACAGATAACCGAAAGCAAAAATCCCGCCGAAGCCTTTTTCTCCCTGTGGACGGCAAAGGAGGCTATGGCAAAAATCGACGGCGGCGGTCTGTCCGCCCTCATTTCGGGCAGTCGGACAAGCCTCTCTGCCCACGTCAGCAAATTAAACGTGGATATTTCGGGAAAGCGTGTGGTAATGTCCGTCTGCTCCTACGTTGCCGACCAACCAATACAAATATTTACCGATAGCGAGGTATAAAAATATGGATTACAGAATTGAACACGATTCTATGGGCGAGGTCAGAGTTCCCGCAGACAAGCTGTGGGGGGCACAGACCCAGAGAAGCCTTGAAAACTTCAAAATAGGCGGTGGCAGAGAGCTTATGCCCTCCGAGATAATCCACGCCTTTGCAATTCTCAAAAAGGCGGCGGCTCTCGCAAACAGAGAGCTCTGTCCCGACCGTATGACCGAGGAAAGATGTACGGCAATATGCTCTGCTTGTGACGAAATAGCAGAAAACAAGCTTTCAGCTCACTTCCCTCTCGTCATATATCAGACAGGCTCGGGAACGCAGTCCAATATGAACGTCAACGAGGTGGTGGCAAACCGAGGCAATCAGTTGGCAGAACAGAATATTCTCCACCCCAACGACCACGTGAATATGTCCCAGTCCTCCAACGACACCTTCCCCACGGCTATGCATATAGCTGCGGTTCTTTCCATAAAGCAACAGCTCATTCCCGCCGTGGAATCGCTTATAAACACGTTTATCCGACTTGAAGCGGAAAACGAGGGCATAATAAAGAGCGGACGCACCCATCTTCAGGACGCAACTCCCATCTCCTTCTCTCAGGAAATATCGGGATGGAGAAGCTCCTTACAGAGAGATATCGAGATGCTTCGTGCATCTCTTCCATCCCTCTCCGAGCTTGCTCTAGGCGGTACTGCTGTGGGTACGGGACTTAACGCCCCCCGAGGCTTTGACACTCTCGTTGCGGAGAAAATATCCCTGCTTACGGGTGAGTGTTTTGTGACCGCGTCAAACAAATTCCACGCTCTCACCTCAAAGGACGAGCTAGTGTTCGCACACGGAGCAGTAAAAGCTCTTGCCACGGATATGATGAAGATAGCAAACGACGTTCGTTGGCTCGCATCAGGCCCTCGACTTGGTCTTGGCGAGATATTCATTCCCGAAAACGAGCCGGGGTCGTCCATAATGCCGGGCAAGGTCAACCCCACCCAGTGCGAGGCGGTGACTATGGCGGCTGTCCGCGTTATGGCAAACGACGTGGCTGTGGGTATGTCCGCGTCACAGGGCAACTTCCAGCTTAACGTCTTTATGCCCGTGCTTATCTCAAGCTTTTTGCAGTCGGTCTGCCTTATGGCTGACTCCATCGAATCCTTCCGAGTAAACTGTGCGGAGGGTATCGTTGCAAATAAGGAAAAAATGGCGGCAAATCTTGAAAATTCACTTATGCTGGTAACCTGCCTTAACCCCCATATCGGATACGAAAATGCCGCAAAGACGGCAAAGCTCGCCTACACGGAAAACATTTCCCTGCGTGAGGCTTGTCTGCGTCTTGGCTTTTTGACGGCAGAGGAGTTTGACAGAGTTTTCAGACCCGAAAAAATGATTTAAAGAGGAAAAAATGGATATAAGACAGCAATCACTCAAAAAACACTACGAGTGGGGCGGAAAGATAGAGGTGGTCAGCCGTGTCAAGGTAAACGACCGCCAAGACCTCTCCCTTGCCTACACCCCCGGCGTTGCCGAGCCTTGTATGGCTATCAACGCAGATATAAATAAATCCTACGAGCTGACAAGACGCTCAAATCTGGTTGCCGTAGTCACCGACGGAACGGCAGTTCTCGGTCTTGGCGACATAGGCCCTGAGGCGGGAATGCCCGTTATGGAGGGCAAATGTGCGTTGTTTAAAGAATTTGCGGACGTGGACGCCTTCCCCATCTGTGTGCGTTCAAAGGACGTGGAGGAGATAGTGAGAACGGTGTATCTCATTTCGGGTAGCTTCGGCGGTATAAACCTTGAGGACATCTCCGCCCCCCGTTGCTTTGAGATAGAGAAAAAGCTCAAGGAAATATGCGATATTCCCGTGTTTCACGACGACCAGCACGGTACGGCAATAGTCGTTGCGGCGGCACTTATAAACGCGTTGAAGATAGTTAAAAAGAATATCGGTGACGTTAAGGTGGTCATCAACGGTGCGGGTGCGGCAGGCTGTGCTATCGGAAAACACCTTCTGAACGTGGGAGTAAAGCACCTTACTATGGTTGACCGATTTGGTATCATCTGCCGTGATATGGACGGACTTAACGACGCCCACAAGGAAATCGCACAGCTTACTAACGAAGAGCTTTTGCACGGCACTCTTGCCGACGCTATGAAGGGAGCTGACGTGTTCGTGGGTGTTTCCGCACCCGGTATCGTCAGCCGTGAAATGGTGGCTTCTATGAATTCCGACGCCATAGTTTTCCCTATGGCTAACCCCACCCCCGAAATAATGCCCGACGAGGCCTTGGCGGCAGGTGCGAGAGTGGTTGGTACGGGTCGTTCCGACTTCCCAAACCAGATAAACAACGTACTAGCCTTCCCGGGTATCTTCCGCGGTGCACTGGATTGCAGAGCGTCCTGTATCAACGAGGAAATGAAGGTTGCCACCTCCTACGCACTTGCATCTCTCATTCCCGACGGGGAGCTGAGAGAGGACAACATCATCGCCCCCGCACTTGACAAGAGGGTTGCCGAGGTGGTGGCGAAGGCGGTTATCGAGGCGGCATACAAGACGGGTGTCGCACGACTTGAGAGGTAAAAAATGAAGCTTTTGGATATAACCGAAGAATACAAATATAAGACCGAGCTTCACGCCCACACAAAGCCCGTCAGCAGATGCGGAAAGTTTTCAGCCGAGGAAGTAGTGGAAAAATATTCGCGGCTTGGCTGTGACACGCTTACGCTGACAAATCACCTGACGGTAAAGCATAAAAATCTCTTCCCTACCGTGAGCGAGGCTGTGGAGTATTACCTTTCGGATTACTACGCCGCTTGTGACGCCGCAAGTAAGGTGGGAATGACCGTGGCTCTCGGTGCTGAAATACGCTTTGTGGGTACTACGAACGACTATCTCGTTTACGGCATCTGCCCCGAGGATATTGAGAAAATGTTTTCATTTGTGGAAACGGATATCGAAACCTTTTACCGTGAATTCAAAAACGCAAGAAACGTCATTCTCCACGCCCACCCGTTCAGGGACGGTATGGAGGCTACACCCATAGGGTATGTTGACGGAGTTGAAACCTTCAACTGCCACCCGGGACACAACTCCCGAATAGCACTTGCCTGCCGTCTTGCCCGTGAGCAAGGTTTCTTGGTCAGCGGCGGCTCGGATTTTCACGAGGAAGGCAGGGACGGTACCTGCTTTACGAGAACAAAAAACAAATTGAGAGATTCTTACGATATAGCCGAGGCGATAAAATCCCGTGATTTCGTGCTTGACGTGTTCGGACATATCGTGCTTCCCTACAATCACATTTGACGGAGGATAATATGGCAAAGAATTATAAATGGACTATTACGGGAGTTGACGAGGAGGATATGGAAAAGGTCCATACCGTCGCTCTCACCTGCTCGAATCTTACGGGCAAGGCAGTAGTCACCATCGACGGCGACGAATACGACATAAGCGTCAAGCCCTTCGGACTTAAAGGAACAAATCAGATGTTCCGTATCGGCGAATCCCCCGCCGTTCTCGATTTCCCCCAAAAAGGCTCACCCACCGTCACCGTTGACGGCGAGAAGATAGAGGCAGAAAAATAATTATCAATAAAAGCAAAACCCCACCGAACAAAATCGGTGGGGTTAAATATTAATTTTTACGCAAATCTAACTTATTTCACTTTCCTCATACAGAAAGCCGTTCTCGGAGGCAGGAATATTTGCAGCTTTGCGTTGCCGTCCTTATCCTTTTTGGCGGTATAGACGTAATCCTTGGATATTCTGTCCCAACCGCCGAACTTCTTGTCGTCGGTAGACAGCACCACTCGGTACTTGCCCTCGGTGGGAACGGTCAGCCAATAAGCCTCGTAGCAGTTATCGGGGTGGAAGTTAAAGGCAAATACGTTGCCGCCCCTCTCGTAGGTCAGCACCTTACAGCCGTCGTCAACGAAAAGTACCCTCGGCGACTTGGAAAGCATCGTGCCTTCACTCGCAAGAGCTATCATATCCTTGTCGAACGCCTGAAGATATTCGTACTTGAGAGCCTTGTTGTCGGCAAGTGACCACTGTCTGCGGCAGTAGAAATAGCTCCAATCATTTCCCTCTCTCGGAAAATCTATCCATTCGGGGTGTCCGAACTCGTTACCCATAAAGTTGAGATACCCTTCTCCGCCAAGCGTCAGCGTAATAAAGCGTATCATCTTGTGCAAGGCAATTCCGCGGTCAACCTCCGTATCCTCGCAGAACTTCGCCATAGCCGTGTACATCTTGCTGTCGCAAAGACGGAACATTATGGTCTTATCACCAACGAGTGCCTGGTCGTGGGACTCGGCGTAGCCGATATATTTCTCCCCGGGACGTCTGCTCGTAAGCTCTGCCCAGAGCTGCCACATATCCCAGTCCTCGTCACGCTTCTCCTTAAGTATCTTTATCCAAAGATCGGGCGTACCCATAGCAAGTCGGTAGTCAAATCCGATACCGCCCTCGCGGATAGGCAGACACATACCGGGCATTGCCGACATATCCTCCGCTATAATTATCGCATCCTTGTTGACCTCGCGGATAAGCTCGGTGGCAAGCTGAAGATAGGTTATCGCCTCGGTGTCGGTATTTAAAGAAAAATACTTGGAATAATCGGTAAACGACGTACCCAGCCCATGGTCGTGATATATCATAGACGTGACTCCGTCAAAGCGGAAGCCGTCGAAGTGATACTCGTTCATCCAGAATTTGAGATTTGAAAGCAGGAAATGTATGACCTCGTTCTTGTTGTAATTGAAGAGCTTCGTTCCCCATGCGGGATGCTCTCCCCTATCTCCCTCGTGGAAGAACTGCGTGGTCGTACCGTCAAACTCGTTGATACCGTCGGTGGTGTTTCGCACCGCGTGAGAGTGTACAACGTCGAGAAGCACGGTAAGTCCCATTCCGTGAGCCGTGTCTATCAGTCGCTTGAGCTGATTGGGAGTACCGTATTTGGAGGACGCCGCATAAAAGGAGGATACCTGATAACCGAACGAACCGTAATAGGGATGCTCCATAATAGCCATTATCTGAACGGTGTTGTAGCCAAGAGCCTTTATTCTCGGAAGGATATTGTCACAAAACTCATCGTAAGAGCCGATCCCCTCCTTCTCCTGTGCCATACCGATATGACACTCGTAGATAAAGATCTGCTTTTTCTTGGGTAAGAATTTCTCATTCTTCCACTCGTACTGCGGCTCGTCGGTTATCACACCGCACCACGCGTGTGTATCCTTGTCCTGTTCCACACGGCGTATATAAAGCGGAATACGCTCAAGAAGTGAGCCGCGGTGATTTACGATAGTCTTTACGTGACAGCCGTCGTAGAGAAAGTCCTTGCCATCAAGATATATCTCGAAAACTCCGCCGTCAAGCTTTGTAAGCTTAAGGTCAAGCCAACGCCAATCCACCATATCACCCGTAAGATAGACCGCATCAGCCGCAGGTGCCCACTCGCGGTACACCCAGCCCGTAGCCGTTCTGTGAAAGCCGAAATACTCGTGAGCATTGGCAAAATCGCAAAGGTTGCCCTTCTTGCCCACAAGCTCCGCTTTTTTGTTTTTGTAATTAAGCATTCTCTGCTCTATGTCGCCTTTAAATGACAGCAGACCGCCGTCACGTTCAAAAATTTTGTAGCTCATAATTTGCTCCTTAAATTCAGATAGGCTTCTTTAAATTCATTATAACACAAAAAGTACATAATTGGTAGTGTTTTTTTGAAATATCTAACGTTTTTTTATCGTCAAAAAAATACTTTATTTAATTTTTAAAATAATTTTGAAAAAGGTATTGACAAAGGCAAAATATTGTGATATAATACGCTTTGTTATCCAAAGACAGCAGGTTTACGGTAAAGGCTTTATGCTCTCCTGCCGAGGAAATGATTTGAATATCCGCGTTGCCAATAGGCTTCGCTGTGTGTTTGTGTCTTTCTTCGGGTTGAGTGTGCCTCACCGTAAGAAAGATTTTTTCTTTTTCACCTGCAAATTCTCATAGGAGGTAAACAGAAGTGCCAAGCAAATCAATTCTCGAACAAAAGCAGGCTATCGTTGCAGACCTTGCTGAAAAGATCAAGAATTCTCCCGCAGGCGTAGTAGTTAACTATCAGGGTATCACCGTTGAAGATGACACCAAGATGCGTAAGGCTCTCCGCGAGGCAGGCGTTAACTATATGGTTATGAAGAATTCTCTTACAGGAAGAGCTTGTGACGAGGTTGGAATGAGCGATATGAAGCAGTACCTCACCGGTATGACCGCTATCGCAATCGCTACCGACAACGCAGTTGCTCCTGCAAAGGTTCTCAAGGAATATGCCGAGAAGATCGAATCCTTCCAGATTCTCGCAGGTTACCTTGATGGCAAGGTTGTTGACGTTGAAACCGTTAAGCAGCTTGCTGACATTCCCTCGAAGGAAGTTCTTATCGCAAAGTTGTTGGGCAGCATCAAGTCCCCTCTGTACGGACTTGCATACGCTCTTCAGGCTGTTGTGGACAAGGACGGCGAAGCAGCTCCCGCAGAAGAGGCTGCAGCAGCTCCCGAAGCTGCAGAAGCTCCCGCAGAGGCTTAATCTATCTGCGATCTAAATCAGCGTGATACACGCAAAAAATTTATTAAAAACATTCCGTATTAAGGAGGAACATTAAAATGGCATCTGAAAAGATTACTAACATTCTTGAAGAAATCAAGGCACTTACCATCGTTGAGCTCGCTGACCTCGTAAAGGCAGTTGAAGAGGAGTTCGGCGTATCCGCAGCAGCTCCCGTAGGAGTAGTTGCAGTAGCAGGCGGAGCAGCAGCTCCCGCAGCAGAGGAGAAGACTGAGTTCGACGTAGTTCTCAAGTCCTTCGGAGCTAAGAAGCTCGACGTTATCAAGGCAGTTCGTGAGATCACCGGACTTGGACTTAAGGAAGCTAAGGAGATGGTTGAGGGTGCTCCCAAGACCGTTAAGGAAGGCGTTTCTAAGGACGAGGCTGAGTCTGTTAAGAAGGCTCTCGAAGAGGCTGGCGCTGAGGTTGAGGTTAAGTAATTTAACCTTTACTTACTTCCTAAGTAAACAAAAAACGGTTGAGTCGTATGACTCAGCCGTTTTTGTTTTTTCGTGAGGAGCAAGCCCTCCCCTACGAGTTTGATTTTCTTTGTTGTAGGGGCGATTCACGAATCGCCCGTTTTTGTCAGTAAAGTTTTTGGTGCTACCTTTTTTCAAAAAGGTAGCGAAAATCGGGCGTAAATCTAACTTCACACTGTTTCTACCTTAATAAGATTAGTATTACCCGACACGCCGCCCACAAGACCGCCCGTTATAACTATGCGGTCGCCCTTGTTCAGGTGCATTTCCGCTTTAGCCAACTTGTGTGCGGTGTAGAACAGCACGTCAAGTGAATTGAACATCTCGCTCATCACGGGCGTAACCCCCCAAGACAGAGCCAGCTTTCGCCACGTTCTCTCATCCGTGGTCACCCCGAGAATATCTATAGGACAGCGAAAGCGGGACACCATACGGACGGTCATACCCGAAATGGAACAAACGGCTATTGCCCTTGCGTCAATATCTATCGCCATACCGCAGGTTGCGTGGGAAATAGCGTCAACTGTGTTTTTTATAAGAAACTTGGAATCGTAAAACATCTTCTTGTAGTCTATGCTCTGCTCGGTCTGAAGAGCAATACGTGACATAGTCTGTACGGTAAGCACGGGATATTTTCCAGCCGCCGTTTCTCCAGACAGCATAATCGCACTCGTGCCGTCATAAACTGCATTTGCCACGTCGGATATCTCCGCTCTCGTGGGGCGGGGATTGTGCATCATAGACTCAAGCATCTCCGTTGCGGTAATAACACGCTTACCAAGCAGACGGCAGGTGGTTATAAGGTGCTTTTGTATGGCTGGAAGCTCCTCAAAGGGTATCTCCACACCCATATCTCCGCGAGCAACCATAATACCGCTGCACTCCTCACAAATCTTTACAATATTGTCAACACCCGAGCGGTTTTCTATCTTGGCGATTATATCAATATCACCACCGCCGTTATCGGCAAGAAAGCGTTTTACGTCAACCAGATCCTGTTTTACCGACACAAATGAACAAGCGATAAAATCCACCTCCTGCTCTATTCCGAAAAGCAGATCGCTTTTATCCTGTTCGCTGAGATATTTCTGCTTAAGCACCTTCCCAGGGAAGCTCATACTCTTTCTGTTTGACAGCTCACCGCCCACAAGTGTTTTGCAATATATATTCTTTTCGTCGGTAGACTCCACCTCAAAAATAACAAGACCGTTGTTTAGAAGTATCTTGTCCCCCGCCCTCATTTCTGCGGGTAATTCCTTGTAGCTTACAGAAACTCTCTCCTGATCTCCCACTATGTCCTCTACGGTAAAAGTAAATCTATCCCCCTCTTCAAGCTGAATTTTACCGTCCTCAAAAGTGCCTATACGGTATTCAGGTCCTTTCGTATCAAGGAGTATCGCCACGGGAAGCCCCAACTTCTCTCTCACCCTCTTTATGAGCTGAATACTTTTCAAATGCTCGGCGTGATCTCCATGGGAGAAATTAAGTCTTGCCACGTTCATACCCGCAAGACACATCTTCGTAATAGTTTCTTCGTCGTTACAAGCAGGTCCCATGGTGCATACAATTTTCGTTTTTCTCATTTTGCCCCCAAAATTCTACTATTCATTATATCATATCCAAAAATTCAGTCAATAAACACCAAAATATCAAAAATATTAACTTTGAGTTAAAAAATTGGTGTTATAATAAGATAATCTTACATAAGGAGGTTTTCTATGAAGCCTTTTATAATAAAACTTATATCACTTTTGACGGTGGTAGTTTTAACTATCACAGCGGTGGCGGTGCTTTATCCTGGCACTGCTATGCCCGTCGATGCAAAAATCAATGACAACGGAGAGCTTGTTCTCTACTACTCCGACGGGAGCGATAAAAATCTTGGAAAGGTAGAGGGAGAACAAGGCACGACAGGTGAGAACGAACAGGTAACCATAGTACCAAGTGATTCTGACGTTGCCGTTGCCGCCGCAAAAGGACTTCAAAGTGCCGTGAGTATTGCGTGTATGCAGGGTGATACACCTCTCTCATACGGCTCGGGAGTGATATACAAATACGATAAGGCTCTCGGCGAGGCGTTTATCGTCACCAATTATCACGTGGTATACAACGAAAGCACAAGGTCAATAAACAAAGATATAGCAGTATACCTGTACGGCTCGGAATACACCTCATTCAAAATGAGTGCTGAATACGTGGGTGGCTCTCCCACAAACGATATTGCCGTGCTTCATATAAGCGACAGCGACGTCCTGAAAAAATCCGACTGTGCCGCAGTAACGGTAGCTCCCCCCGAAGCTCTGACCGTAGGCAGTACGGCTATTGCCGTAGGTAACGCCAAGGGCTATGGAACGTCGGTGTCAAGCGGTATCGTAAGCGTTGATTCCGAATATATAACTATGGACGCACCCGACGGCTCGGGAGAGGTCAAATTCCGCGTTTTGAGAATGGATACGGCAGTAAACCCGGGTAACAGCGGAGGCGGTCTTTACAACGAGGCAGGCGAGCTGATAGGCATTGTAAACGCAAAAAGTGCCTCCACCGGCGTAGAGAATATCGCATACGCCATTCCCTCCGACCTTGCTACCACGGTTGCGGACAATATTATATACAACTGCTATCAGAAGAATAACAAATATGCCATAAAAGCAACCTTTGGGGTTATGGTTTCGATTTCAAACTCAAAGGCGGTATACGACGATCAGACGGGACAGGTCAGCATAATTGAAGCTATACGAATATCCGAAGAACCGACCTCAAATACCCTCGTCTGGGGCAAGCTGTTCAAGGACGACGTATTTCTCAGCGTCACCGTAGGCGACTACGCCCGAGATATTACGAGAATGCATCACCTGACCGACATAACGCTTCGTGTCCGTGAAGGTGACGTGGTGGAATTTAAGATATTGAGGGACGGACAGGAGCAGACCGTTTCCGTAACCGTTACCCAAAGCCACCTTTCGATTTGCTAATAAAGATACAAAAAAAGGCTACCTATCAAGGTAGCCTTTTAATATTTTCTAACACAATTCTTTGTGGATTTTTTGGGGTAGCGGTCCCAGATTCCACCTTCACTTCGCTCGGTGCTTTTTCCACCGTGTCATCCTGAGCGTAGTCGAAATCCGAGCATAGCGAGGATCAAACGGTGCGTAGCAACGTTTGGGATCTCGGTGGAAAAAGTTCGACTCCGCTTACGCTTCGCTCAGAATGACACGCGGGAGCAGTGCTGCAAATGACA
>JAZOUQ010000153.1:0-10461 GCA_045658185.1 Eubacteriales bacterium | reverse complement strand
AATAGGAAACGTACGCGTGGGAGGAAACGCCCCCATAGCGATACAGTCAATGACCAATACGGACACCCACGACAAGGAAGCAACACTCCGACAGATAAAGGCACTTGAGATGGCAGGGTGTGACATCGTGAGAATAACCGTTCCCGACGTTGAGGCGGCGGATACCGTATGCTACCTCAAGGAAAAAGGGGTTCTCATACCCATAGTGGCGGATATTCATTTTGACTACCGCGTAGCCCTCAGATGTGCCGAGGTGGGCGTTGATAAGATACGCATAAACCCTGGAAATATAGGTGACGACGACAGAGTGAGGGCTGTGTGCGAGGCTTGTAAGCAGAGAAATATCCCTATAAGAATAGGTGTGAACGGTGGCTCGCTTGAAAAGGAGATACTTGCAAAATACGGCTCTCCCACCCCCGAGGCTCTTTGCGAGAGTGCTATGTACCATATTTCCTTGCTTGAAAAATTCGGCTTTTACGATACGGTGGTGTCAATGAAGATTTCCGACCCGTACAAAATGATAGAGGCAAACCGACTTCTTGCCGAGCGGTGCGACTACCCGTTGCATCTTGGCGTCACCGAGGCGGGTGGCAAGGAGCGAGGCTCGATAAAGAGTGCTATCGGTATCGGCTCTTTGCTTTGCGACGGAATAGGAGATACCATTCGCGTGTCGCTTACCGATAACCCCACCGAGGAGATACGTGCGGCGAGAAGCATACTTCAGGCAATAGGCGTGGAGGGACAGAGCGGACTTGACGTGGTAAGCTGTCCTACCTGCGGAAGAACCAAGATAGACCTTATTCCAATAGTTGCGGCTTTTGAGAAGGCGGCAGAGGAGGAGGGCTTACTCGATATGCCCTTGAAGGTGGCTATTATGGGCTGTGTGGTAAACGGCCCGGGTGAGGCAAGAGAGGCAGACATCGGAGTTGCGGGCGGCAAGGGCGAGGCTGTGCTTATCAGAAAGGGCGAGATAGTCCGAAAGATAGCCGAGGACCAGATAGTTTCCACCCTTATTTCCGAGATAAAGAAAATGAGATAATAAAACCTAAGGAGAAGAAAGGTGCAGAAGACCTTAAAGGAATTACTTACAAAATATCTGCCCCCGAAGGAATTTGAAGATATAGTCGAGGCGGGAAGGGTCAGCCGAACCCGTCTGGATAAGGAAAAGCGAATACTTGAGGTATATGCGGATTTCGACAGCATCATACCCAAGGACAGGCTGTACGCACTTGAGGCACAGGTCAAGGAGGCGTATCAGCTTCAAAGCTTTAAGCTGTTCCCTCATTACCCCGCAGAGCTGTGGAGCTACGACTACGTTGGCGAGGTAGTAAGAGAAACGGAGAGAGAGGGCTTTGTGGCAAAGGGCTTTTTCTCCGACTATACCTATACCCTCGAGGACAATAAGCTGAATATAAAGATAGCCTTTCCCAAGAACGGCGTTGTGTTGCTTGAAAACGCAAACACCCCGAGAATAATCGAGGGAATAATCAGGCTTGAATTTGGACTTAATATAGACGTTACCATAATACACGACGAGTTCGCCGCCATAGAGCTTGACGAGTCACAGCTCAGCCGACTTGAGGAGTACGACAGACAGATACTTGAAGCACAAAAGACGTACGGAATGCGACAGAACGACGGGGAGCCGTCCTTCTTTGCGAAGAAGACCGCAAAGCCCGAGGAGGACAGACTGCCAAGACTGCCGTCCATCTTCGGTGAGGATAACGCAAAGGTAGAGCGAGATGGAGATATTATAACCGTAGGACATAAAAAATTCGACGTGTCATCTCCCAATTACGTCATAGGAACGGCATTTGAGATAAATCCCGTTCCCATATCCACCGTAACAAGACCCGTCAAGAACGTGACCTTCGTGGGCGAGATATTCCAATTCACCAAGGACACAAACAGGGCGGGGGACAAGGTCAATATATCCTTTGCCATATTTGACGGCGATTCGTCCATATTCGTAAAGAGATATTCTATGACCCCCGAGGACGCAAAGGATTTTTCTGCCGTTGTTTCCAAGGGAATGACGGTAGCGGTACACGGATATACCAAGACCGAGAGAAACGACGACGAGCTGTATATGAGCTATACGGATATTGCCGTAATTTCCTCTGTCGCAAGAAAGGATAACGCTCCCGACAAGAGGGTAGAGCTTCACCTGCATACCAATATGTCCACGATGGACGGACTTATCCCCCCCGACGTGATAGTAAAGACAGCACAGAAGTGGGGACACTCCGCCGTTGCCATAACCGACCACGGAAACGTGCAGGGCTTTCCCGAGGCAATGCTTGCCGCCGACAAGTGCGGAATGAAGGTAATCTACGGAATGGAGGCATATTTCGTAAATAACACGGCAAGTGCCATAACGGGCAAATACGAGGGCGGCTTTGACGACGAAATGGTGGTGTTCGATATAGAAACCACAGGCTTTTCGCGTACCGAGTCCAAAATAATCGAGATAGGTGCGGTAAAGATAAAGAACGGAGAGATAACCCAAGTCTACGACGAGTTTATCAACCCCGAATGTCCTATCCCTTCGGAGATAACAGAGCTTACCTCCATCACCGACGAGATGGTTGCGGGAGCGAGAAAGATAGACGAAGTGCTTCCCGAATTTCTTGCCTTTATCGGTGAGAGTTTGGTCATTGCCCATAACGCCGATTTTGATACGGGCTTTATAAGAGTAAACGCCCAGAGATTGGGACTTGAGTTCAAAAATCCTTATCTTGATACGTTGGCACTTTCCCGTTACCTTAATACCGACCTGAAATCCCATAAGCTCAATATACTTGCAAAGCACTATAAGCTTGAGGATTTCCACCATCACAGAGCCAGCGACGACTCAACGATTCTTGCCCACATCTATTTCAAGATGGCAGAGCAGCTCAAGAAGGACGACGTTAAAAACTTTGAGGACCTTAGCGAGGAGATGAAGAGCAAGGCAGACCCGCTCAATCTTCCCACCTACCACCAGATAATACTTGTAAAAAATCAGGTGGGAATGAAAAATCTCTATAAGCTCATATCCAAAAGCTACCTCAATTACTACAAGAGATTTCCGCGAATTCCCAAAACCGAGCTTGAAGCCCACAGAGAGGGACTTATCATAGGCTCGGCGTGTGAGTCGGGAGAGCTTTTCAGAGCAATACTCGATAACCGTCCCGAAAAGGAGATAGAGGATATAGTCACCTTTTACGACTACCTTGAAATACAGCCTATCTGTAACAACCGATTTCTCATACTTGAGGGAAGGGTGGCAGACGACGAGGGACTTCGCGAGCTGAACAGAAAAATAGTTGCACTGGGAGAGAAATATAATAAACCCGTAGTAGCGACCTGCGACGCCCACTTCCTCAATAAAGAGGACGAGATATTCCGAAAGATACTGCTTGCAGGTCTTAAATTCAAGGACTGTGACCGAGATATAAACCTTTACTTCAGAACTACCGAGGAGATGCTGGAGGAGTTCTCCTACCTTGGCGAGGAAAAGGCGAGAGAGGTTGTCATAACCAATACCAATCTGATAGCGGATATGATAGAGGAGGCACGTCCCATACCCAAGGGGTCATTCACTCCCCATATCGAAGGCTCTGATGAGGAGCTGACCGAGATATGCTGGAAGAGAGCCAAGGCGATGTACGGCGACCCCGTCCCCGAGCTTGTTGCCAAGCGACTTGAAAAGGAGCTAAGCTCAATTATCAAGAACGGCTTTGCGGTGCTTTATATGATAGCACAGAAGCTGGTTTGGTACAGCGAAAGTCAGGGGTATCTGGTAGGCTCAAGAGGCTCGGTAGGCTCGTCCTTCGTAGCAACGATGGCGGGAATTTCCGAGGTAAATCCTCTGCCTCCTCACTACTACTGTCCCAACTGTCAGCACTCCGAGTTTTTCACCGACGGCTCTGTCGGCTCGGGATTTGACTTAAAGGACGCAAACTGTCCCAAGTGCGGAACGAAATACTGTGCCGACGGACACGATATACCCTTTGAAACCTTCCTTGGCTTCTACGGAGATAAATCCCCCGATATCGACCTTAACTTCTCGGGCGACGTTCAGGGCAAGGTACATAAATACACCGAGGAGCTGTTTGGCTCGGAGAACGTGTTCAGAGCGGGAACGCTTGGCACACTTGCCGATAAGACGGCGTTCGGATTTATAGCAAAATACTTCGAGGGCAAGGGCGTCAGCCTTGGCAAGGCGGAGATGGAAAGAGTGATACAGAACTGCGTAGGCGTAAAGCGTACCACGGGACAGCACCCTGGCGGTATTATCGTTGTGCCGAGAGAATACGAGGTCTACGATTTCACCCCCGTACAGCACCCCGCAGACGACCCCCACTCCGACACGGTAACCACCCACTTTGCGTTTTCCTATCTGCACGATACCATACTTAAGCTGGACGAGCTTGGACACGATATTCCCACCAAGTATAAGTATCTTGAAAGATTTTCAAATACCAGCGTAATGGACGTTCCCATGAACGACCCCGACGTGTACGAGCTGTTTGCGTCAACCAAACCCTTGGGAGTAACCCCTGAGGATATAGACTCGCAGATAGGCACGTTCGGACTTCCCGAATTTGGCACACGCTTTCTTCAGCAGGTGCTTATCGAGGCGAAGCCCAAGAACTTTGCAGACCTGTTGCAGATATCTGGACTGACCCACGGAACGGACGTGTGGCTTGGCAACGCACAGGACCTTATCAAAGAGGGAATATGCGACATATCTCAGGTTATCGGAACTCGTGACGGTATAATGCTTGACCTTATCCGTTACGGACTTGAAAACGCACTTGCGTTCAAGATAATGGAGAGCGTCCGAAAGGGAAAGGGACTCCAGCCAGAATGGGAAACGGAGATGAGAGCCCACAACGTCCCCGAATGGTACATCACGTCCTGTAAAAAGATAAAGTATATGTTCCCCAAGGCACACGCGGCGGCATACGTTATGTCGGCAATACGTCTTGGCTGGTACAAGGTGCATATACCGATAGCCTACTACTGTTCAATGTTCACCGTAGCACCGGGAGCGTTTGACGCCGAGGTGGTAATGAGAGGACGGAGCGGTGTGGTGGCAACCATAAAGGACATAGAAAAGAGAACGAGAGATAAGGAGGCAACTCCCAAGGAGCAAAGCTCCATACCCGTTCTTCAGCTTATAAACGAGTGTATGGCGAGAGGAATAAAATTTTTGCCCATAGACATCGAAAAATCCGATTCGTTTATCTTTATGCCCGAAAACGGAGGAATAAGAATGCCGTTTTCCGCACTGCCGGGACTTGGAGATAATGCGGCGGCAAAGATAATCGAGGCGAGAAACGAGGAGAAATTCTTCTCGGTGGACGACCTGAGAATAAGAGCGGGACTTACCAAGAGCGTAATCGAGGTGTTGCGTAAAAACCACGTCCTCGATAACCTGAGCGAAACCGACCAATTAACGTTCTTTTAAGGGGACGCGTGGGGACGCGGGGGATGCGGGTCGCTTTTTGAAAAAAGCTCCGCAAAAACTTTACTGACGAAAAGGGCTTAACTTTAAGATATAGTCCGTGCTGTCATTTGTAGCACTGCTCCCGCTAATTTTTGGGGGCCACTACCCCAAAAATTCCACAAAGTTAGAGTTGTGTCAGAACAAATGTTGTCGGTAGGGGAGGGGCTTGCTCCTCCCGCATATAAAGAAACAATTCCGTAAAAAGGCGGGCGTACACAGAACGCCCCTACGACAAAATAATATTGTTCCACCGTAGGGGTGATGTGTGTTCGTCTGCAATGCACAAACCACGGCAACAATCAATGCTCGCACATATAACTTTCAATTTTCCATTTTCAATTTTCAATTTTTAAAAGGAGGGAGAATAATGAAAAAAATAATAACCGTACTGCTTTGTATGGCGGTGCTTTTCGGCGTTCTCGCTCCTTGCTGTTACGCCTCGGACACCACAGACAGCAGAAAGAACGTGTTCGAAAATGCCGTATCCTTTTCGTGTAATTACGACGGTGAGAGCAATAAGATAATCATTGACGGAACGGTCAGCTACGACGTAATGATAAATTATGAGGATTACTTTATTCACGTGGTTTCCTTGCTTCCCGGAGAGGCTGAAGCCTCGGTTCTCGAATATTCGGAGGAGGACATAATTGCCAAGACGTCTATGACGGTAAGATTTTCGTTTTACATAGAGGTGAAGAGCGTTCTCGAGCGATATTCCAGATACGCTATCGTATTTGAATCCCCCGATGGAGAACGATTTATCGGCGGAACGCCTATGCTTCCCTCCGTGACCTCGGAATTTTCCTATGATCTTTCGTCAAAGGAGAGCTTTAAGGGAATACTTACAGACAGCTCTATGAACATAAACAATTCGGGAGCGGGTACGGTCATAATTGATTTTGATATAAGCCGAGGCATCGGCGACGCATCCGACGGATACCTTTATCCTATGGGCTCGACCTATGCGTACATCAGAAGGTCGTATATTGACGAAATAGACAGAAGAATGACGGCGGCATCGCTTTCCGATACCAAGGTTTATATCCGATTGCTACTGCCAAACGGGTCGGGTGTTCTCGAGTCGGTGTCGGACGGAGTGTTTGACGGTTACGGTACACCCAACGTGTACTCCGAATACGTGCTTGACAGAGTGTTTGCCGTCACCGAATTTCTCACGGAGCGTTATAACGGCGAGAACGGAAATCTGTTTGGCTTTATAGTAGGAGAGAAAATAGATGCGGAGCTTTCACGCCTGACGGGGAAAATGACCGCAGATGAGTATGCCGACCTGTATACCCTCTGCCTTGTGGCAGTAGGAAGTGCCGCGAGAGTGCTGAATAATAAGCTGGACATAGTTATTCCCCTATCCGACGATATTTCCGAGAAAGATGGAGTTACGGTATCCTATAATCTTTTGGAAAAGATAGTAAAACGGTTGGACGACAACGTATCCGGAGAGATCCAATGCTCCGCAATGATAGAATCCGAAAATCTTCCTACCGAAACAAAGAAAGATATAGGAAAATATCTGACGGTGGACGAGCTGACGGAATTTTTCAGTTATATCGACAGCCTCTCTTCCAAATACGAAAGCTCACCTATCCACGTTATCTATAAGTGGAAGCCTGACGAAACGCTCAACGGAGGAGAGGTGTGCTGTGCATATATTTACTCGTATATGAAGCTTTTGAATTGCGGAAAAATATCATCGTTCGTGCTTGACCTTTCGGGCAAGAACGTGAAGTATTCAAGCATCAAAAAGGTGTTTGAGTGTATAGATTCGGGAGATTACGAGGATTATATAAACGGATATGCAGAGTATCTGGGCGTAAGCTCTTGGGAGGAGCTGATGGGAGAAAAAACGCAGCTTCCCGTATTGAGAACGGTGTCGAGGGAGAATTTTGTAAAAACAAAACCCAACAGCATCAAGGGTGACTTTTGCTATATGGACTTTTCGTCCACGTCGCTGACCTCACTTATGAGCAAGGGCGAGGGCTGTTCCGTGATCACGTCGTCGTATGACGCAGATGGAAACAGGCTTTTAATGATAGGCACTAAAGAAACGGCTATGGGCGAGTGGTTCGAGGTAGTGGGAAGATTTGATTATCCCGAGAACTATTATTATACACCCATAATGTCCTTGGAGCTTGAGATAGAGGGATCGGGTGCGTCCGAGTTTGCGTTGTACGAGGTATGCCTTACCATTGGAAACAGAGAGGCTCGAATAGACGTAAACGGAACGGTAAAACCGGGAGAGCGAGCGGTTCTTTATTTTGACAGCTCGAAGTTTTCGGAAATAAATAATGCCGAGTATTTCAAGATCAGTGCAAGATGTCTTACAGAGGAAACGAGCGGAATATCTCTTCTGCTTTATGATCTTAGCGGATATAGCTCGAAATACGAATCGGAAGATCTGGCAATACTTGTAGAGCAATACCGTGCAAGTGTCAGAGAGCCTGTGGTGGAAGAGAAAAAGGGAATAAATAAAACGGCTATAATAGCGGTAGCCATATCAATAATAGCGGTGGGAGCAGGACTGTTTATAGTGTTCCGCCGTGATGATGAAAAGGATAAAGATTGATTTAAGGAGGTGGCAGGATGCCTGATTTCGTACATTTACATCTTCATAGTGAATACAGTATGCTTGACGGTGCCTGTCGCATCAGTGAGATACCCAAGAGAGCAAAGGAATGCGGACACACGGCGGTAGCACTTACCGACCACGGCGTTATGTACGGTGCGGTGGCGTTTTACGAGGCGTGTAAAAAGGAGGGAATAAAGCCTATTATCGGCTGTGAGGTGTACGTAGCACCAAACTCCCGCTTTGAAAAGACCTCGTATACCGACGGCAGGGGACGGTACAATCACCTTGTCCTCCTTTGCAAAAACGAGATAGGATATAAAAACCTCATATATATGGTTTCAAAATCCTTCGTGGAGGGATTTTATTCAAAGCCGAGAATAGATATGGAGCTTCTGAAGGCTCATTCCGAGGGACTCATCGCCCTTTCGGGCTGTCTTGCGGGTAGGATACCGTCGCTTCTGTTGGCGGGAGAATACCCCTCTGCCGTTGCGTATGCCAAGGAGCTTTCCGAGATATTCGGCAAGGATAATTTCTATATTGAGATACAAAATCACGGAATGATGGAGCAGACACAGGTGTTGCCCGAGCTTGTCCGACTTGCAAAGGATTGCGACCTACCCTTAGTTGCAACCAACGACTGCCATTATCTTAGGCGGGAGAACGCAAACGCACAGGCGGTGCTGATGTGCATACAGACCAAATCGGTGATAACCGAGGGACGCCCCATCGGGTTTGAAACGGACGAGTTTTACTATAAGGACTCGGGCGAGATGCGTATGCTGTTCGGCAAATACGAGGGTGCGATAGAGAACACGGTCAAAATAGCGGACGCGTGTAATTTCGAGTTTGTGTTCGACACCCCCAAGTTGCCAAAATTCAAGACCCCCGCGGGAGTAAGCTCGGCGGAATATCTTCGTAAGCTGACCTTTGACGGAGTACAAAAACGCCTCGGAAACGGTACGCTTGTTTACCAGCCTCAGGGCGAGAGCGTTTACAGAGAGCGAATAGAGTACGAGCTGTCCGTGATTTCGGGAATGGGCTACGACGACTATTTTCTTATCGTGCAGGACTACGTTAATTACGCCCGTTCAAAGGGAATACCCGTAGGGCCGGGGCGAGGCTCGGGAGCGGGAAGCCTTGTTGCGTTTTTGCTTGGAATAACCGACGTGGACTCCATAAAATACGACCTGCTGTTTGAGAGATTTCTCAACCCCGAGCGAGTCAGTATGCCCGATATAGATATTGACTTTGCGGATAACCGCCGCGACGAGGTCATTCAGTATATGAAGGACACCTACGGCGACGACCGCGTTTCACAGATAATAGCCTACGGAACACTAGCGGCGAGAGCCGCCATAAAGGACGTGGGAAGGGCTCTGGGAATGTCCTACTCGGACGTTGACGCTATTGCCAAATTAGTGCCCCACGAAAAGGGAATGAACCTGGGTGAGGCACTTAAAATAAAAGCGATAAAGGAAAGGTACGACGAGTCAGACGAGATAAGACGGCTTGTGGATACGGCAATTCAGGTGGAGGGAATGCCCCGAAACGTGACCGTACACGCGGCGGGTATCGTTGTGACCGACGAGCCTGTATCAAGGTACGTTCCCCTTGCCGTCAGCGACGAGGCAGTGGTGACGCAGTTTGATATGGACGTGCTGTCAAAGCTGGGACTTCTCAAATTCGACTTCCTTGCCATAAGATACCTTACCATAATCGACGACGCTTGTAAGTATATTGCGGAGAAGCACCCCGATTTCGACCTTGAAAAAATCCCCCTTGACGATAAGGCGACCTACGAGCTTTTGTCGGCGGGAAACACATTAGGGGTATTTCAGCTTGAATCGGCGGGAATGAGGCAGGTGCTGTCCGACCTCAGACCCGATTGCTTTGACGATATAATCGCGGTCATAGCACTTTACCGCCCGGGTCCCATGGACTCAATTCCAAAGTATATCGAGGCACGACACAATCCCGATAAAATAAGCTATGCCCACCCACTTCTCGAACCCATACTTCGCTCCACCTACGGCTGTATCGTGTATCAGGAGCAGGTAATGAGCATCTTCCGAGAGATGGCGGGATATACCTTCGGACACGCGGACATCGTGCGACGTGCAATGTCCAAGAAAAAAGCCGACGTCCTTGAGGCGGAGCGAGAGAGCTTCCTTGAGGGAACGGCGGCGAGGGGTATTGACTCGGTGACGGCGGGCGAGCTGTTTGACGATATATCCTCCTTTGCCAACTATGCGTTTAATAAGAGCCACGCCGCCGTGTATGCGGTGACGACATACAGAACGGCATACCTTAAGACACACTATCCCTGTGAGTATATGTCGGCTCTTATGACCTCCGTTCAGGATAATCTGCCAAAGCTTGC
>JAZOUQ010000152.1:0-2458 GCA_045658185.1 Eubacteriales bacterium | reverse complement strand
GATCGCTCTCTATTGAGAGCCCCCCGCAGCCGTCCCATTTAGGGGGTGCGGGGGGCTCGGAGAGACCGTTTTCTTCCTTTCCTTGATACTATAGAAATAACTCACGGCAAAAAAAACCATAGTTTCCCCTTTCCCCACAAGGGAAAAGTACCATTTTTGCTTGTATAGTGATTTGCGAAAAAATCGTCATTTTAGAAGCATCTCGAAAAAACCTCGAAACACCCCGAATTTGAGCCCAAATATCTCACTAAATTACCCCTTGAAAGGAGCACAAATGTCAAATTTTAAACCACCCGAAAACGACAAAAAAAGAGCCCTTACGGCTGGCACCGTTCAGGCTCAAACGAATCCCTCTTCTCAAGAGATCACACCTTATTATAGCACTAACATTACTAAATGTCAAGAGAATGCTGAAAAAGAGTTAAGTGAATCTTTTCAACCAAGAAAATCCCTCTCCAAGTATCTCGCAGAGTCTTATTCTCGGCTTGGCTATTTCAAAGAATCCCAACGAGTCTTCGAGTGTTCTTCGTATCTCGCTTTCTCCCACGCAGTTTTTGAGGATTACACTCTTGATGCTAATTCAAAATTACATAGGGCAAATTTCTGCCGAGACCGCCTTTGCCCTACCTGCCTTTGGCGGAGATCGCTCAAATATTTCAACCAGGCGTCCAAGATCCTCTCGGTGCTTGAGAAGGATCACGAATTTTTGTTTTTGACCTTAACCGCTCCCAACTGTGCCCCTGAGGATCTGTCAAGCACTATTAACAAGTTCATGAAAGGTTGGGATCGTCTTACCAAGCGGAAGCGGTATAAAGATGCCGTACACGGCTATTCTCGTGCCTTAGAGGTGACGATCAACAGAGAGTCTGATACCTATCATCCGCATTTTCATTGCGTTCTTGCGGTCAAGCCGTCTTATTTCACCAGCCGAGCCTATATATCCCAAGTCGAATGGCTTCAACTTTGGCGAGATTCATACGGAGATCAGACGATTACTCAAGTGGATGTTCGCAAGGCATATTCTAAGCCGTCCGCTGGCGGTGCTTCTATTCCTCTTGGATCTGTGGTAGCCGAAGCGGTCAAATATTCGACTAAACCGACCGAGTATATTATTCCGAGCGATCCCGATGAGACAGACCGTGCCGTGGCTATCCTTAAGCCCTCTCTCTATAAGAGACGGCTTATCCAGTACGGCGGATGCATCAAAGATGTTGCTCGACGTTTAAAACTCGACGATCCTGAGGACGGAGATCTGCTCCACGTGGAGACCGACATTCACCCCGCCATTGCTCATTTCATCACGCATCATTCGTGGGGCTTAGGTGCTTATCACATCACCGGAGCGGAATTTCTCTGTCTTGATGCCAAAGCATTTATCCCCGGTGCTACGGATGGCTCTATCATTTACCGCGATTTAAGCGAGAATTTAAACCCTCTCGATCTCAAAATCACAAAATAAGGAGTGCGACAAAATGAACGACAAAAAATTTACTATACAAGCCAAGAAAACCCTCACTGAAGCTGTTAAGCTTTACCTGATTATCGAAAATAACCCCTCGTGTCATTCCCGATCAGATTCAATTCACGATTCACTTAACAGTCTGATCTTTGACTTAGGTACTATACTATACCCCGATCTGCTTTGCGTTTCTGATATAGTCGAAAAACACCTGATCTCTATATCACGATAGGTGTATTGTCTTAGTGCCTCGTGAGCGTAAGCGAGCAGAGTATGGCGAGAGCCATTCAAACCGCATCCCTGCCCAGAGCTACCGTCACGCTCGTTCAGATCCTGCCTTGCGGGACGGTTTGCCCTATTTGCCGATAGTCCCTGCAGACCCGCACCTATTCGGGGATTGTGCCTACAGCTTCCGCCACTCTTCCGAGGTCTGCCCCTCGGCTTTGCCGAAAGATTAAACAGAGAGCCTTTGAGCCCCAATACAGGCTTATTGGTTCTCTGTTTTTATTTTCCTAAAATTCACTCAAAAATCTTGACAACTTCACTTTTCTGTGATATAATGGTTTAACCGAAACAAACCAAAACGAAAGGAGCTACGATTATGTCAAGACCGAGAAAACCCGATAATATAGCTAAGCGGAATTTTATAGGTGTCAAAGCGACTCAAGAAGAGTCCGAGCGTTGGCGAGAAGCCGTTGCAATCTTCGGCACAGCTCGTTGCCTTGAGATCAGCTTAAAAGCCCTCAAGAAAGCTGTAATTAAGCATATCAACAGCCTTGATCAGCCCGACACAAAGCCCCATGATTAGTGGGTAGTATCTTGCGGAAGTAGCTCGAAGCGGATCCCGTAAACCTTGCGGATCGCTCTCTATTGAGAGCCCCCCGCAGCCGTCCCATTTAGGGGGTGCGGGGGGCTCGGAGAGACCGTTTTCTTCCTTTCCTTGATACTATAGAAATAACTCACGGCAAAAAAAACCATAGTTTCCCCTTTCCCCACAAG
>JAZOUQ010000151.1:0-1696 GCA_045658185.1 Eubacteriales bacterium | reverse complement strand
CGCTGCTTTGCAGTTCGACTTCGCTACGCTTCGCTCAGGATGACATGACGGAAAAGCACGAGGCAAAGCCGAGTGGAATCTCGGCGGGTAATACCTTAAAGCCAAGCCATTTTTTGCTAATAAAGTTTTTGGTGCTACCTTTTTGGGGAAAGGTAGCGAAAACCGCGTCCCCCGCGACTCGCAGCCCCGCGTCCCCCCCGTTGCATAAAAAGTGAATAATATGAAAAAACTTTGCGTATTACCTTGACAATAAGGGCAAAAAGTCTTATAATATAATGTAGTATGGGTAATTGTACCCATTGAATAATTCAAGACAAAGACCTATTTGAAAGGACGCCTTATTTTTGGCGGTTTTAGAGAACTTATGAGTAAACTTAGCAGACGTGAAGCAAGAGAAATTTTGGTTGGATTGCTGTTTGAAACGGAATTTCGTCCCGACGAGGATACAAATGCCATTTTTGCGTTGGCACTTGAGGACAGAGAGCTTCCTCAGGATAACTATGTAAGGGAGAGCTATTTCGGAATTCACGACAACTTGGCGGCGATAGACGAGATGATAGGCAGTCACTCCAAGGGCTGGAAGACCGAGCGTATGTCCAAGCTGTCACGCTCCATTCTCAGACTTTGCGTTTACGAGATGATGTTTCTTGACATTCCTCACAGCATATCCATCAACGAGGCGGTAGAGCTGTGCAAGAAATTTGACGACGACAAGGCAAGACCTTTCGTTAACGGTATACTTAACTCCGTAAAGAACACGCTGGAAGCAAAATGAGGGAGTGCTACGTAGGCTTTGACACCAGCAATTACACCACCTCCGTCGCCGTGTGCGACGGTGAGGGCAGAGTTATCGCCAACCTGAAAAGACCCTTGCCCGTAGGTGCGGGGGAGAGAGGACTGAGGCAGTCCGAGGCGGTGTTTGAGCATGTGCGGAATCTGCCTGTGCTGACGCGTGAGCTTGGCGAGGTAATCAAAGGCTACACCCCCGTGGCGGTGGGTGTTTCCACCCGTCCCCGTGACGCGGAAGGCTCGTATATGCCTTGCTTTCTTTCGGGAAAGAGTGCGGCGTACTCCTTTGCGGCGGCACTCGGATTACCCATCTGCGAGTTTTCCCATCAGAACGGTCACGTTCGTGCGGCGGCGTATTCGGCGGGGTGCGAGGAGCTTTTGAGGACGCAGAAGACCATCGCCTTTCACGTGTCGGGAGGCACGACCGAGGCTTTGCTGGTCACCCCCACCGAGGACGGATTTACCGTACAGCTTGTTGGCGAAACGGCTGACATAAACGGCGGACAGGCTATCGACCGAGTGGGCGTATCCCTTGGACTTTCCTTCCCCGCAGGGGCATCTCTTGAGCGACTTGCAAGTGAGTTTGAGGGCAAGATATACCGTCACCCTGTGTCAGTTCGCGACTGCCGTTGCAGTCTTTCGGGGGTTGAAAACATAGCGGCTAAAATATTCAAGGATACGGGCGACGCAAGGGCTGTTGCCGCTTTTGTATTTGATTTTGTTGGCAGAACACTTGACGAAATGAAGCGTCAGGTGATTGAAAAATACGGCGATATGCCCATCGTGTTCGCGGGGGGCGTAATGTCCAACCGCCTTATGCGTGACCGCCTTTCGGCGGACTGCACCGCCTTCTTTGCCGAACCCGCCTTCTCCTCCGACAACGCCGCAGGTATTGCGTTGTTGTGTA
>JAZOUQ010000150.1:0-21952 GCA_045658185.1 Eubacteriales bacterium | reverse complement strand
CACTCTTGCCATATATCTCTGACAAAGGTCGGGAGCGGAGATAGCAACGGAGAGATAGTTTTCTATCTTGTCGCCGTCGTTTACGCACTTGACCTCGGGAGTGTGTGTCTTGAACTCTCTTCCGAAGGATACAGCACTTTCACGTGCAAGACCGATAACGGAGAGGCAGTCGGGACGGTTGGAGGTTATTTCAAACTCAACCACCGTATCGCGGAGCATAAGAGCATCGCGAATATCCATTCCTATCTTGTCCTCGTATTCCTCGTCGAGAATAAGAATACCGTTAGGCTCTTTACCGGGCATATCATGCTCGGTAAGGTTAAGCTCACCCATAGAGCAGAGCATACCGTTGGATTCAACTCCGCGGAGCTTACCTGCCTTTATGGTAATGTCACCGGGGAGCTTTGCTACGGGTATCGCCGCGGGTACGATAGCACCCTCGAATACGTTGGAAGCTCCCGTAACTATCTGTACAACTTCTTTGCCTATATCCACCTGACAAACGAGCAGATGGTCGCTGTTCTCGTGAGGAGTTATTTTAAGTATTTTTGCAACGATAACGTTTTCAATATCCTCCGCCAGCTCCTCAAAGCACTCAACCTTAGAGCCGGTGTCGGTCATTCTGTCGCAGTAGTCCTTAACGGATATATCGCTGACGTCAACGTAATCGCTAAGCCAATTTTTTGATAAATTCATTTTATATTACCGCCTTTCTCCAAATTAATCAGAACTGCCCGAGGAATCGAGTGTCGTTTTCGTAAAGATGACGCATATCGTCGATTCCGTAATACTTCATAGCGATTCTTTCAACGCCCATACCGAATGCAAATCCGCTGTATTCCTTGGGGTCGATTCCGCAGTTGGAAAGAACGAAGGGGTGAACCATACCCGCTCCGAGAATTTCTATCCAACCCTCGTTTTTGCACACGCGACAACCCTTACCGCCACATACGAAGCAAGAAACGTCAACCTCTGCGGAAGGCTCGGTGAACGGGAAGTGGTGAGGACGGAAACGCAGTCTTGTGTCGTTTCCGAAAAGCGTCTTTGCGAAGGTTTCAAGCATACCCTTAAGGTCGCCCATAGTGATGCCCTTGTCAACAACAAGTCCCTCTATCTGGTGGAAAAGAGGAGAGTGAGTAGCATCAACTGCATCGGAACGGTAAACACGGCCGGGGGAAATAATTCTTATCGGAGGCTTTTGCTTCTCCATGGTTCTTACCTGAACGGGAGAGGTCTGGGAACGGAGAAGAATATTCTCGGTGATGTAGAAGGTGTCCTGCGTATCTCTTGCGGGGTGATTTTCGGGGATGTTAAGAGCTTGGAAGTTGTAGTAATCGTACTCAACCTCAGGTCCTTCCGCAATAGAAAATCCCATTCCTATAAATATATCCTCGATGGTTCTCTGAACCTGAGTAAGGGGATGAAGCTTTCCCTGTGTGGGGGCAGCGGAGGGAAGGGTAACGTCGATTTTTTCAGCGACCAATCTTTTTACAAGCTCGGCGTCCTTAGCGGCGTTTGCCTTGTCCTTAAGAGCCGTTTCGATCACTGCTCTGACCTCGTTTGCGATCTGACCTACCACGGGGCGTTCCTCGGGAGTCAAAGCACCCATTCCGCGAAGTACGGAGGTGAGCTCACCCTTTTTACCAAGATATTGAATTCTGATCTGCTCAAGATCGGCATTTTCCGCACCGATTGCAAGTAGTGCGTCTTCTTTGATTTTTTGAAGTTTTTCTTTCATTTGTTGTCCTTTCGTATATATCTGAAAATTATTTTTATAAAAAAATAAACTCCGTCCTACAAAAATAGGACGGAGTATAATTTACACCCGCGGTACCACCTAAATTTCGGCAAAGCCGACACTTAAAAAGATTTTAACGGCTCACACCGTGTCTTGCTACAAACCGTTAACGATGTTCACAAGACCTGCTCGGAAGGGAAATGCGAAACTTCGCTCACGGAATCACTTTCAGCCTATGATGATTCTCTCTGTACGGGAGGGTTTGAAGTACGCCGACTTCGTCGTAGCATTTACAATTTCATATCCTTGATATTATATCACACTTTTTTTGATATTTCAATAGTTTTTTGCTAAAAATACTAAAAAACCTACCGCCGTTTCGGCGGTAGGTCAAAGTAGTCGATCAAGCGACGGTAGCTTCGGTTTCGTCGGGAACTGTTTCTTCTTCCTTAGGAATGTAGAGCTGGTAATCTTTAAGCTTGGTCTTGGTGAATATAACCGTTCCGTAGTAGGTATATTTTACCTTGGAAAGACTCTTATGCTCAAGCATTGCCGTCTTGTTAAATACGATCGGTATAACGGGAAGATCCTCAAGGAGAAGCTCCTCTGCATCGTGAAGAATGCCGCTTCGTGTCTTGATGTTCTTCTCATTAAAAGCGGAGTTTATGAGATCGTAATATTCCTCGCTGTCATAACCGCTCACGTGAGTGGGTATCTCGTAGGTAATATTCATACCCTGACCGCTGGAGATAAGTGCATTTCCTGAATAAGCCTTAGCTAAAGGAGCGAGAACAGAGAACGCATCAGCAGAGTAAGCAACGTAGTCGATAGCCGCAACCTCAAACTTACCTGCACGGTAGTTTTCAGCGAAAACATCGTCACGAATATCCTTAAATACTTCTCCGGTAGATGACAAAACGTCGTCGTTTACGATAACGTCAATAGCGTTCACCTTTACCTTGAATCCCAGCTCACACCAAGCCTCGCAAACCATTTCTGCGATCTTAATGTGTACATCGTCGTATGCGGGAACGGAAATAGAGAAGCTATACTTGGAGGGGGTTATACCTGCCTCATCAAGAAGAGCTTCAGCAGCAGCTGTATCCGCAGAACTCTTGAGTATGTCACCGCCAACCTCTCTGAAGAGATCCTTCTTGGAGGTGGAGTCAAACACACCGTAGGGAACGAGAGCGGTAGCCGCCTGTGCGTAATACACAGCCTTTGCAATAGTATCACGGTCGATAGCCAAGGAGAGAGCCTTGCGAACGTTAGCGTTTGCGAAGAGCTTTTCACCGCCTATCACTGCGTTCTGATTGAGAACGTATGTATGAGTGCTGAGAGCGTCCTTGATCTCAGCTACATCCTCTCCGTAAGAGCCTCTGACGGAAAGGGGAATATCGCCAACGAAGAACAGCTCACCGTTTTCGTATGCACTCATTATCTCTTCGTCCGTCATTGTGTAGTCGATGATAAGTCTGTAAGGAGTTACGGACTTGTCTATCTTGTCCTTTTCAATATCTCTGAAGTAGTAACCGTTTCTCTCGAGAATGAGATGCTCGTTACCTTCTACATAAGAAACCTCTCTGAGTCTGAAAGGACCGCTGGTGCAAAGGGTACTGGGTTTCTTTGCCCAGTCATCGGACTTTCCGACCTTGTCCTCTCTCAGGGGAACGAGAGAGTAGCTTGTAAGATTCAAAAGGAACTGATCGTAGTCTATTTTGCCTTCAAAGGTGATATGTATCTCGTCTATACTGGGAGCACTTATACCAACCTTTTCGATGGATACGTCACCCTCCTTAGCAGCTCTTGCATTCTTTATATCGAAAAGCAGGGCAGCTGCACCCGCACTGTTATCCTGACTGAGGATACGGGTCCACGCATAGAGAACGTCGTCCGAGGTTATCTGTACGTTATCGTTCCAATAAGCCTCTTTCAAGGTTATTACCATACCGTACTCACCGTTCTTTTCGTTTTCGACTATCTCGTAGTCTTCAGCAAGAGATTTCTTTACCTTGCCTTTTTCGTCGAGAACGAAAAGATTGTCAAAAATAAGGCTTACAACTTTGAGAGCCGACTCGTTGCCGTAGGCATTCATAGGGTCAAGGTCGTATACCTGATCTGAAAGATACATACTGATGTACGCACCGAGATCGTCTTCCGATTTCTTTGCACAGCCTGCGACAGCGGGTATTACCATAAGCACACACAGAAGAAGTGCAACAACTTTTTTCATCATTTCCGAAAACCTCCCATGGTTTGAAAAGTTGATACCAATCACTTGGCTTTTTAACTTATAGTATTATACCATTTTTTCCTTGTAAAATCAATGGATAAACTGACAGCTTTTTCAAGTTTGGCTGTTTGCACAATACATACGTTTCGCTATTGTGCATTTTATCAAAAACAGAGGGGTAATTATGGAGAAATATTTAAACTCGAATCTTATAACAGAAGCATCTGAATTCAAAAAAACGAAAAGTGGAGAAAAAAGTGAAGAGTATGACACGGAAGAGGAGAAGGTGGGGGGATTTTTCATAGTCCGGATCAACGTCAAAAAGGCTACTGAAAATTATCGAAGAGGAAGATACGTTACCGTGTATTCTTCAAGAGTTCATCAGCTTTCCGCCGAGGAGCAAAGAGAGCTGTCGTTATTGATAGCAGGTGAGTTAAAAAGAATGCTGTGCCTCTATATCGAGAAAAGCAAAAAGATAGGCGAATTTTTAGTTGCAGGGATCGGTAATCGTGAAATAGCCTCCGACTCATTAGGACCGCTGACGGCAGAAAAAATACACGTAACAAGACATATAAAGCAGATGGAGGAAGAAGTATTCAAAAAAATGAAAAAGCACTCCGTTTCGGCGATTAACGGTGGAGTAATGGGAGAAACGGGGATAAACACGGCGGAGATAATAAAGGGTGTGGTTGAAAAAATATCTCCCGATGCAGTAATTGCCGTAGATGCGTTGGCGTCGAAAAGCACGGAATCTTTGGGGGCGGTCATACAGATAAGCGACAACGGAATAAGTCCGGGTGCGGGGATAGGAAACCGATTCAGCCGTGTTGACGCAGAAAGCATAGGAGTTCCGGTCATAGCGATAGGAGTACCCACAGTTGTGTCAGCCTCAACTCTCGTGGGGGACGTGCTTTTAAGACAGGGAATAAAGATAACTGCCTCCATTTCCCGAGAGCTGGAAAGGGGGAGAAAATTTTTTGTTGCACCCAAGGAGTGTGACATTATATGCAAAATAGCCGCTCACGTGTTAGCCGACGGTATAAACGGTGCTTTGACCTTGTAATACGTAGAGAACAGCGGGAATATAATATTCCAAAGAACGAAATGGACATTGGAGGACAAGGATATGGAAAATAATATGGAAAACAATCGGAACAGATTGGAGTCGAAGGTAAAAAATCCACTGATAGAGGGAGCTTCAAGGGGAAAAGCCTATTTTTATAAGGGTAGAGCTGTCAGACGTATAAGGTTTGGAAGATGGTACGTTGCCTATCTTGTAACCACTATGTCGGTGGTTGTCGCAGTGCTTCTTTTGCTGTTTTTCGGAGTTGGAGAGAGCGGAAAGCCGTTGGGAGAGAATTTCAAATTCTCCGCATTTGCCGAGAGGGTGGTAGGGTGGCTTATTAATGAGGACGGAACGGGACACCCCGATAGTTCTGAAAGCACGGACTCTTCTGTGAATGATGATTTGAGCAGTCCCTCTACGTCACCAAAACCCGAGGACACGGACGACCAAAAGGTGGGTGTAACGGTAAACGGACTTTACGATTTCGATTATTCCAAAGTACCTGACGGACACACTCCCATAATACCAATGGATCTTTCGCTTTCAAAGTACGGCGACACCTATATAAACAACGCCACGGGATACACTCCCAACACGGCGGAGCTTATAGAGAAGCAGTTGGGCGGCGATCACCAACCGCTTTCAAGCAAGAACGGCCCCGTAGTGTTGATAATCCATACCCACGGTACGGAGGCGTACAGCGAAAACGGAGCTATCAGCTTTCCTGCGGATGCACAGAACTACGCAAGAACGTCCGATACGGAGAAAAATGTGGTAGCAGTAGGCAAGGCGTTGGCAGACGAGCTTATAAAAAACGGCATTCCTACCGCCCATTGTACCGTGCTTCACGATAGCATACAATATAAGGATTCATACTCCCGAGCAGAAGAAACCATAAAAAAATATTTGGTTGAATATCCTACAATAAAGCTGGTTATCGACGTACATAGAGATTCTATCGTTAAATCAAGCGGAGAGGTAGTTCGTCCCGTTGCGGAGCGCCGAGAGGAAGCGGCGGCACAGGTGATGTGCGTTGTGGGAAGCAGCTGGGCGGGGGAGGAATGTCCGAATTGGGAAAATAATCTCTCTCTTGCGTTGAAGCTGAGAAAAGAGTTGAATTCCGAATGTGAAAATATATGCCGCCCCGTCTATCTCAAAGGAAACACCTATAACCAAGAGATCGCACCGTATTCCTTGTTACTTGAGGTAGGTTCGCAAGGGAACAGCCTTGAGGAGGCTGTCATATCCGCAAAATTGACGGGAGAAAAACTCGCTTTGTTGATAAATGAAATTTAAATACCGAAAATGGAATGAAATTTTCAAAAACCTCTTTACAAATACAAAAAAATGTGTTATAATTGTTCCGTAAATGGAATTGCGTTGTGAGGTGGCAGAAAATGGATTACATTGAGAGAATAAAAAAATTAAAGAATGAAAAGAAGATAACCAACGATAAGCTCTCAGAGCTTACGGGGATACCGCTCGGTACGTTGAGCAAAATAATGGCGGGTATCAGCGATTCTCCAAAGCTGTCAAATATAGTAGCGATAGCCGACGTGCTTGGTTGTTCACTTGACTATATCGTAAGCGGAAAGCCCGATAATAATAACAATTATTTTCTGTCCGACGAGGAGATAGATCTGGTTGAGCTGTACAGAAAATTAGATGCTCATTCCAGAACAGTGGTTTCATTGGTAGCACAAAAGGAATCGGAGCGAGTTGTTGAAAATGCGACTGTGGCTAAAAAGAGTGCAAAGCAGAGCCACCCCTCGGGAGCGAAGATACTTACGGGAGTACGTACCCCCTCGCCTTATGCGGGACTTGGCAAACGCTCCGTGCTTCTTTACGACTTTTCCGTTTCCGCAGGTACGGGTGTGTACCTTGACGACGAGCAGGCAACGGAGATAACCATACCTGACAACGAAAAGACGAGAGTTGCTGACTTCGCGTTGAGAATAAACGGAAACAGTATGGAGCCGAAATATCACGATGGAGATATAGTGTTGGTTGAGGACACCGACTCGGTGGAGGTCGGAGAGCTTGGCATTTTCGTGCTTGATGGCAACGGATATTTCAAGATTTTCGGTGGCGACAGACTTGTTTCCATAAACGAGGATTACGGCGATATTCTTCTTCACGGCTATTCCGAGGTGGTTTGCTGCGGCAGAGTTGTGGGTAAGCTGAAAAAGAGAACTTAAATTTAATACGGTGTGTGAAAATTCACACACCGTATTTTTTTTGTTTTTTCGGGAAAAATAGTTGTATTATTTAGAATTGGAGTGGATAATATGAAAATAATAGAGGTCATAAGTGATACTAATATTGGCGGAGCGGGGATACTGTTGCTCAACCGCCTTGAATGTACCGACCTTGGCAAATATCCTACCGCGGTCTGCCTTCCGCGTCAAAGCAAGCTGATACCTAAGTTTGAAAATATAGGAGTTGAGTGTATCGAAACGGACACCACACCCGATAGCTCGTGGAATGTTGGGGATATAAAAAAATTCAAAAGAGTTTTTGACAGAGAAAAGCCTGTTATCGTAAACTGTCACGGCTCGCTGTCTGCCCGAGTGGCGGCGAAGCTGTCGGGAACTCCCGTGAAGATATGCACCCGCCATTGCGTATACCCGGTGAGCCGTTTTGAAAAATTGACGGGAAAGATAAATTCCTCCCTATCGGACGCATTTATCGCCGTTGCCCATTCAGCAAGAGAAAATCTTATTGCTATGGGAGTGAACGGGAAGAAAATACACGTTATTATAAACGGGGCAAAAGGCCTGGTGACCACCTCCCGCGAGGAGCGACTAAATTTAAAGGCAGAGCTTGGAATAACGCAAGAGGATTTCGTGGTTTGCATATGTGCAAGATTGGAGAAATGCAAGGGACATAAAACGCTTTTTGAGGCAGTGAAGCTACTGAAGGAAAAAGGCGTAAAATGCGTCGCACTTGTAATAGGCAGCGGCAGTCAGCGTAAGGAGTTAGAAAAATATTGCGAGGAAAACGGACTGACGAAAAATATAATTTTCGTGGGATTTGTTGAAGACGTGTATCGGTATATGAATATATCCGACCTTAATATAAATTGCTCTGAGGGAACGGAAACATCCTCACTGGCATTGTCGGAGGGAATGAGCATAGGACTTCCCGCCGTGGTGAGTGACTATGGCGGAAATCCTTATATGGTAAGGCACGGAGAGAACGGATACGTATACGGTTGCGGTGACGCGGGGCGTCTTGCACAGCTTATCTGTGAGCTTATGAATGACAAGCCTCGTATGGCACAGCTGTCGCTTAACGCCAAGAAAAGATATTGTGAGGAGCTGAACGCAGAGGCTATGACGAAAAAAACAAACCGACTTTATGACGAGCTGCTTGAACGTCATAGAATCGGTCTGTCTTGAGTGTTTCGTATGGCTATCGTTTTTCTCATTGTTGCATCGGTAAGCTTTTTTAATTCTATCAAAAAAACATCTTCCTTAAAAATGCTATCAGATGCTCTGAAGTAATTCTCAAGAGTGTTTTTTAATAGGATTCCGCGGTCAAAAAGGGAAGTGAAATTTTTGGCTTTTTCGGGTTCGTTTTCCGCTTCTGCCTTCTTGATTTGTTCCGTTATCTCAAGCAAAACAGCGTCTGCTTGACGAACAATGTCGGTCAATACACATAAAAAGGAGAAATGCTCCGACGTGTATGCTTTTATATCCTTTTTTACCCGTTTGTCAAGCTCCTTGCGGTATTCGTTAAGGCTTGACACGGCAAGGTCGCACAGACGAAAAAGATTTTTTTCCAATTTCAAAATCATATTTTCTCCTCCAAAAAAACAGAGCCGTTACCAAGCGTTTAGCAATAGACGGCTCTGTTTTTTTGATTTTACAGAATGTTATCTGATAACAACGCTGACTTCCTTGCCATCGGCGGAAGCGGCGGCTCTCATTACAGTACGGATAGCCTTTGCTATCTTACCGCCCTTACCGATCACCATACCCATGTCGCTTTCTGCAACGTTGAGTACGAGAGTGATCTTGTTGTTTTCCTCCGATTCAAGAACATTGACGTCATCGGGATGATCGACAATAGCCTTGGCGATGTTGATCAAGGTTTGCTTCAAATCGGTCATCTGCACTCACCCGATCTATTAGTCAACGATGCCGGACTTCTTGAGCAGAGCCTTTACAGTGTCAGTGGGCTGAGCGCCGTTAGCGATCCACTTCTTAGCCTTTTCACCGTCGATCTTAAGCTCGTTGCTGCGAGGATCGAAGTGACCGATCTCCTCGATGAAACGGCCATCTCTGGGAGAGCGGCTGTCTGCAATGATTACACGGTAAGTAGGAGCCTTCTTAGCACCCATTCTTCTGAGTCTCATTTTTACTGCCATTTTTGTTTCCTCCAAAAATTAAATAGTTTTTTGTTTTTTATTTATAAAAATCCGTTTTACGGAAATTTTTATCTGAATCTTCTGGCTAGCTTAGCCATTTGCTTAGGATTAGAGAACTGCTTCATAAGAGTACGAGTCTGTTCAAACTGCTTGAGCAGCTTGTTGACCTCCTCAACCGTAGTTCCGCTTCCTGCCGCAATACGCTTCTTTCTTGAAGCGTTCAATATGTCGGGCTTTTGACGCTCACGCTTTGTCATAGACTTGATAATAGCCTCTGTTCTGGCGATAGCCTTCTCGTCTATTTTCGCGTCCTTCAACGCACCCGCCTTCATACCGGGCATCATTCCCATTATCTGCTCAAGACTGCCCATATTTTTGAGCTGAGCAAACTGGTCGAGATAATCGTCGAGAGTGAAGGTGGATTCGCGTATCTTCTTCTCAAGCTCCAACGCCTTTTTCTCGTCGTATGCCTGTTCAGCCTTTTCGATAAGGGAGAGAACGTCGCCCATTCCGAGAATACGCGATGCCATTCTGTCGGGGTGGAAAGGCTCGATAGCGCCCAGCTTTTCGCCCGTACCGATAAACTTTATCGGTTTGCCTGTTACGTGCTTTACGGAAAGTGCCGCACCGCCACGGGTGTCACCGTCAAGCATGGTAAGGATAACGCCCGTAATGTCGAGAAGCTCGTTAAAGGTCTTTGCCACGTTTACCGCGTCCTGACCGATCATGGCGTCAATGGTGAGGAGTATTTCCGTGGGATTGACCGCAGCCTTGATGTTCTGAAGCTCTTCCATAAGCTCCTCGTCAATATGCAATCTACCCGCGGTGTCCACGAACACCATATCATAGCCCTTTTGAAGTGCGTGCTTTACGCCCTCCTCGGCGATCTTTACGGGAGAAACCTTGTCGCCCATAGTGAACACGGGAATGTCAAGCTTTTCTCCGACTATCTGTAACTGCTTTATAGCCGCGGGACGGTACACGTCACACGCAACCAGTAAGGGATGTTTTCCTTGCTTTTTGTAAAGTCCCGCAAGCTTACCTGCGTGGGTGGTTTTACCCGCACCCTGAAGACCTACCATCATTACCACCGTAGGGGGCTTTGGAGATATTGTAAGCTTGGATTGAGTTCCGCCCATAAGAGTCGTAAGCTCTTCGTTTACTATCTTAACTATCTGCTGAGCGGGGAGTAAGGATTCGAGAACGTCCGTACCAACGGCACGCTCGGAAACACTGTTGATAAAATCCTTGACTACCTTAAAGTTAACGTCGGCTTCAAGGAGAGCCAACTTTATCTCACGCATACCCGCCTTTATATCGGCTTCGGTAAGCTTTCCCTTGCTTTTAAACTTTTTGAAGGCATTTTCCAATTTTTCGCTTAAGCTTTGAAACATTTAATCACCTTCCTTATTATCATTGGCGTATAAGAGCAGACAGCTGAACTATCTTTTTCTGTATTTCGGAGGGAAGCTTTGCCGAGTCTGCAAGACGGCACAGCTCGTCTGCCTGTCGCTCCGCGTTTTGAAGCTTTGCGGCAAGACCCAGCTTTTCCTCGTAGAAGATAAGCTCCTCTTCACATTTTTTTATTATATCTCTCACGCCTTGTCTTGATATTCCCATTTGCTCTGCAATTTCCGCCAACGAGAAATCCTCGTTGTAGTACATATCCATAGTGGAACGCTTTCTCTCGGGAAGCAGCTCACCGTAGAAATCAAGAAGATATCCTATATTGAGGTTTTTTTCAAACATCTGAACACATCCTTTTTTTCAAAAATCACGGATGTAAAGTAAAACGCTTTACAAGTATACCACTACTTTGCCCGTTTGTCAACACTTTTTTGAAAAATAAAAAAATTTTTTTAATCCACCAATTTTCCCTGATAGTATTTAAATGTTGTGAAAAAAGCCAATTCTATTGACAAATGTTGATTTTCGTGATAAAATTACCGTGATATTTACCGAAGGAGGCACTTATGCTGTTAGCTGTTGAGATAGATAACGCTCACGTAAATCTTGGTGTTTTCGAGAACGCGGATGAAGGCATTCTTGTGAACAGCTTTAAGGTATCCACCGATATTAACAAGACCTCGGATGAATACGCCGTAGTCCTGAAGGGAATATTTGACTACTACGGTATAATGTCCTCACAGATTGACGGGGTGGTTGTTTCTTCCGTTGTTCCTATGCTGACCGATACTCTCAAACGGGCGATCTTCAAACTGTTCGGAGATGTGAACACGATCGTGGTGGGAAAGGGAACTAAGACGGGCTTCCCCATAAAGATAGACAACCCGTCGGAGCTGGGCACCGACCTTGTTGCCAATGCTGCGGCAGTTATAGATATAAGAAAAAAGGAAAATAAATGCAAAACTCCTTGTATCATAGTTGATATGGGAACAGCAACTACTATCTTTGCCTTGAATGAAGGCGGCGAGTATATCGGAGGGTGTATAATTCCCGGTATAGGTATATCCCTTGATATGCTTCACGGCAAGACGGCACAGCTGCCCAACGTAGCTCCGTCCGCTCCCACAAGGGCAATAGGAAAAAATTCTGCCGAGTCGGTGCGTTCGGGCGTTATGCTTGGGAACGCTATGATGATCGACGGATTTATAAAGAAGTTCTCCGACGAAATGAAATGCGATGGAGAAGTAGAGGTGTTTGTAACTGGTGAATACGCGGAAGGCGTGATACCTTATTGTGAACGTTCGCTGCGTTACGTTCCCGAGCTTACGCTCCTTGGATTGTCGTGCATATATAAAAATAACGTAAAGGCTTGATAATAACGGCTCTTGCCGATATTATATAAAATCTTACTGCACTGTACTGACGTATCAGACGGTAGCCGCGGGTGAAAGTCCCGAGAAAGGAACATGATTATGTTCAAAAAAACTATTTACTCCGTACAGACGGTACATACGACCGTACTTGAAAAAAGGGAGGTGAAATTATGAGAAGAACACGCAATCAGAAGATAGTTGCTATGGTAGAGATGGCAATGCTCACGGCACTTGTCGTTGTATTGCAGATCTTTGGCGGAATGATAAAGATTCCGTTTTTGCCTTTCTCCTTCTCACTTGTGCTTGTGCCGATAGTTATCGGATCTATCGTGCTTGGATACAAAAACGGCACGGTGCTGGGCGTTGTGTTCGGCTTGGTAGTTACAGCACAGTGTGCTATGGGCATTGATGCTGGCGGATTTATCCTTTGGGGAATCAATCCTTTCCTTACCGCACTTATATGTATCGTTAAGGGCGGAGCGGCAGGACTCGTTCCCGGACTTATCTACCGTGCTATCATAGGCAAAACCGAAAGCGAAAATGTGGGAGCAAAGTCTGTAATCGCATCTGTTGTAGCGGCAATTTCAGCACCCGTGGTGAATACGGGAATATTCATAATCGGACTTTCCGCGTTCTTTAACAGCACACTCGTAGCGTGGGCAGGCGGCACGAACGTTATGCTTTACATCGTAACGGGACTTGTAGGAATAAACTTCCTCATAGAGCTGTTTATAAATATCGTGGTTTCTCCCGCAATCGCAACCATAATCAAGGTTACCGAAAAATCATTGTCGAAATAAGCTGTAAAAAATTTTTAATAATGTGAAATACGCAACCGCAGGCAATTATTTGTCTGCGGTTGTGTGCGGTATAAATATATGTATTGTTTTGAATAATATTCACGAAGTGGGCAAAAACCCCTCGAAATGATGCAAATAACTGCATAAAATGTGAATAATATGCAATATTGTGCATAATGACAAATTGAAGCGAAAAAACTTGTCAAAATATCGTTGTTAGGTGTATTGACATATCGCCTTTAATAGTGTATAATATTCGAAAAGAACGGAAACGAATGTTTTATATAATATATATTTATAAAATATGCGAAACCGCAATACAAAAATTTTATGAGTGCCGATTTCGGCATGGAGGTTTTTATGGAAAAGAAGGATATAAAAAAGGTCGTTTTGGCGTACTCCGGTGGACTTGACACGTCCATTATCATTCCGTGGCTCAAGGAGAACTACAACAACTGTGAGGTTATCGCTGTCAGCGGAAACGTCGGACAGAGCGATGAGCTTGAAGGACTTGAGGAAAAGGCTATAAAGACAGGTGCTTCCAAGATATACATCGAGGATCTTACCGAGGAATTTGTTGAGGATTACGTAATTCCTACCGTTATGGCAGGTGCTAAGTACGAGGAGTATATGCTCGGTACTTCTTTTGCACGTCCCGTTATTGCAAAGCGTATCGTGGAGATAGCAAAGGAAGAGGGAGCAGACGCAATTTGTCACGGATGTACGGGTAAGGGCAACGATCAGGTTCGTTTCGAGCTTACCATAAAGGCGTTTGCACCCGATATGCCCATTATCGCACCTTGGCGTGAGTGGGACATCAAATCCCGTGACGAGGAAATTGAATATGCGGAGGCACACAACGTACCTCTCAAGATAAACCGCGAAACCAACTATTCCAAGGATAAGAATATGTGGCACCTCAGCCACGAGGGTCTTGATCTTGAGGATGCGGGTAACGAGCCTATGTACGAGAAGCCCGGCTTCCTTGAAATGGGAGTATCTCCTATTCAGGCACCCGACGTACCTACGTACATCACCCTTGATTTTGAAAAGGAACGTCCCGTTGCATTCAACGGCGAGAAGATGAGTGCAAAGGATATTATCCTCAACCTTAACAAGGTTGGCGGTGAGAACGGTATCGGACTTCTTGACATCGTTGAGAACCGTCTTGTCGGTATGAAGTGCCGTGGCGTTTACGAAACTCCCGGCGGAGCTATTCTTTCCGCGGCACACGACTATCTTGAAACCCTTTGTCTTGATAAGTATACCGCTCACAAGAAGCAGGAGCTTTCCGTAACCTTTGCGGATCTCGTATATAACGGTCAGTGGTTCACACCTCTTCGCGAGGCTCTTTCCGCATTCGTTGATAAGACGCAGGAGAACGTAACCGGTAAGGTAAAGCTCAAGCTCTACAAGGGTAACATCATCAAGGCGGGTGCATGGAGTGACTATTCCTTGTACTCCGAGGAGATAGCTACCTTCGGTGAGGATAACGTATACAATCAGGCTGACTCTGCCGGATTTATCAACCTGTTTGGACTTCCGATCAAGGTTCAGGCACAGGTCAACGCAAAAAACAATAAAAAGTAAGCAAGGAGCATTTTGCCTGGCGTCCATTAATTTGGGCGGCGGGCAAAACGTGTATAAATAAGCAATGGAAAAAATGTGGGCAGGACGCTTTGCCAAGGCACTTGACAGCAAGGCGGACGATTTTAATTCTTCAATACGCTTCGACTGTAAGATGTACCGTCAGGACATCACAGGCTCGATAGCACACGCAAATATGTTGGCAAAGCAGGATATAATATCCACCGAGGACAGAGATGCCATTGTGAATGGACTTTTGGATATACTTGCGGATATTGACAGCGGAAAGCTTGAGTTCGATATGAGCTGCGAGGACATTCATATGTTCGTGGAGTCCGAGCTGACCCGAAGAATAGGCGACGCGGGTAAAAGACTTCATACGGCACGAAGCCGAAACGATCAGGTGGCGCTGGATATACGTATGTACCTGAGAGCGGAGTCCGAGAAAGTGGTGGAGCTTCTTCGTGAGCTTGTAGGCGTTATCGCGGACAAGGCTGAGGAGAATAAGGCTGTTATCGTTCCCGGATATACTCATCTGCAAAGAGCACAGCCGATAACCTTCGGACATCACCTTATGGCATACGCTATGATGTTCTTGAGAGATATTTCGAGAGTTCGCGACGCTGTGGCGAGAATGAACTATTCGCCTATCGGCAGCTGTGCTTTGGCGGGTACTACTTACAATACCGACAGAGCGTTCGAGGCGAAGGAGCTTGGCTTTGACGGTCTTATGAGAAACAGTATCGACGGCGTTTCCGACAGAGATTTCTGCGTTGAGCTTATGAGTGCGTATTCGCTGATAATGATGCACCTGTCCAGATTTTCCGAGGAGATAATCCTTTGGTCGAGCTGGGAATTTAAATACGTTGAGCTTGACGATTCCTATACCACAGGCTCGTCCATAATGCCTCAGAAGAAAAACTCCGATATGGCGGAGCTGGTGAGAGGAAAGACGGGAAGAGTATACGGAAATCTTTTGGCTCTCCTTACCACCCTTAAGGGACTTCCCCTTGCGTATAACAAGGATATGCAGGAGGACAAGGAGGCTATATTCGATTCACTTGAAACGGTCATTATGTGCCTTGATATATTCGCACCGATGATAAAGACTATGAAGGTCAAGTCGGAGAATATGTACCGTGCGGCACAAGAGGGCTTTATAAACGCCACCGACCTTGCGGATTACCTCACCAAGAAGGGAATGCCCTTCAGATCTGCGTACAAAATAGTAGGTCAGATCGTAGCGGAATGTATAGACAAAAAGTGTGTTCTTGACGATCTTCCTCTTGAAGCGTATCAGGCTCATACCGATATGTTCGAGAAAGACCTTTATGACGAAATATCACTTGAAACCTGCGTAAGCAAGAGAATATCAGAGGGCGGAACGTCCGTTGCGTCTGTTGAGAAGCAGATTCTCTTTGCCAGAGAGGAAATAGCCAAATGAAAAAAGTATTTATAGACGGCAAGGCGGGAACTACGGGACTTCGTATTTACGAAAGACTTGCCGACAGAAATGACGTGACTCTTATTCTTCTTTCCGACGAGGAAAGAAAGGATACCGAGGCGAGAAAAAAGGCACTTAACGAATGTGACATAGCATTCCTCTGTCTGCCTGACGACGCGGCAAGAGAGGCGGTTTCGCTTATCGAAAACCCTGACGTGGTCGTAATCGACGCTTCCACCGCACACCGAACGGAGGCAGGCTGGAGCTACGGCTTCCCCGAGCTTTCCGCAGAGTTTGAGCAGAAGCTGAGATGCTCAAAGAGAATAGCAAATCCGGGATGCCACGCAAGTGGATTTATCGCACTTGTATACCCCTTGGTGGAAGCAGGAATACTTCCTGAGGACGCTTTGCTGTCCTGCCATTCCATAACGGGATACAGCGGCGGCGGAAAGAAAATGATTGCCGACTACGAGGGAGATAGCAGAGATACTCTGCTTGACTATCCCAGACAGTACGGCATAGCACAGGGACATAAGCATCTCAAAGAAATGAAACACGTAGCGGGACTTGATAACGCCCCCGTGTTCTCACCTATCGTTTCCGATTTTTACAGCGGTATGGAGGTGACCGTGCCTCTGTTTGCCAAAAATCTCAACGAGGGATATACGATAGACGACGTAAAAGAAACTCTCAAGAAGAAATACGACGGAAATATAGTCAAGTACGTTGACTGTGCCGACGACGAAGGATTTTTGTCTGCGGGTAAGCTTGCCGGTAAGGACTCTATGGTGGTTACCGTGTGCGGAAATGCCGACAGATTTATACTCGTTGCACTGTACGATAACCTTGGTAAGGGTGCGTCGGGTGCGGCAGTTGAGTGTATGAATATCGTTATGGGAGAAGACCCCGAAAAAGGACTTGTAATTTAAGCGAGGAAGATATGACACAGATAAAGGGCGGCGTTTGTGCCGCAAAGGGATTTACCGCCAACGGTATACGTTGCGGTATCAGAAAGAATAAGACTAAAAGAGATATTGCGTTGATATACAGCGAGGTCGTGGGAACGGCTGCGGCGGTATATACGAAAAACCTTGTCAAGGGAGCACCCCTGACGGTTACCAAAAACAATATTGCCGACGGTTACGCACAGGCTATGATATGCAACAGCGGAAACGCAAATACCTGCAACGCAAACGGTATCCAGATCGCAACCGAGACCTGTGAGCTGCTTGCAAAGGAGCTGGGAATCAAAGCCGAGGACGTTATAGTTGCATCTACAGGAGTTATCGGTCAGCCTCTTGACATTACCCCTATCGCAGGCGGTATGAAGGAGCTGGTGGCAGGACTTGGTGATAATTGCGACTTGGCTTGCGAGGGAATAATGACCACCGACACCAAGAAGAAGGAGATAGCCTTCTCCTTTGACGTGAACGGAGTTGAGTGCAGAATAGGCGGAATTGCAAAGGGAAGCGGAATGATACATCCCAATATGGCAACTATGCTTGTGTTTGTCACCACCGACTGCAAGATAAGTGCGGATATGCTGAAAAAGGCACTTTCGAAGGACGTAGTTGACTCCTTCAATATGATAAGCGTAGACGGCGATACCTCAACCAACGATATGGTGTCCGTTATTGCCAACGGTCTTGCGGGTAACTGCGAGATAACCGAGGAGGGAGCGGATTTCGATAAATTCTGCGAGGCACTTCACGCAGTAACTTCTTATTTGTGCCGTGCTATCGCCGCTGACGGCGAGGGTGCAACCAAGCTTCTTGAATGTGTTGCAACGGGTGCTGTTGATAACGAGGCGGCAAGAATAGCGGCAAAATCCGTAGTTTGCTCGTCGCTTTTCAAGGCGGCTATGTTCGGTGCGGACGCAAACTGGGGACGTGTGCTTTGTGCTATCGGATACAGCGGAGCTGACGTAGACGTGACCAAAGTAAGCGTAAGCTTTAAGTCGGCTAAGGGTGAGATACTTGTTTGTCGCGATGGAGCGGGTGTGGAATTTTCTGAGGAGCTTGCTAAGGAGATACTTCTCGAAAATGAGATACAGATACTTATCGGTCTTTGCGACGGCGACGGCAAGGCAGTCGCTTGGGGCTGTGACCTCACCTACGATTACGTAAAGATAAACGGCGATTACAGAACTTGATTCGGAGATAAACAATGGAACTTAACAATAAGCAAAGAGCACAGGTCATAGTAGAAGCACTCCCTTATATAAAGAAATACTATGACAGAATAATAGTAGTAAAATACGGCGGAAACGCAATGATAAACGAGGAGCTTAAGGAAGCCGTTATGGGTGACCTCGTACTCCTTTCGCTTATCGGAATAAAGGTAGTTCTCGTACACGGCGGCGGTCCTGAGATCACGGATATGCTGGGTCGTGTGGGTAAGAAGAGCGAGTTTGTAAACGGACTCAGAGTTACCGACAAGGAAACTGTTGACATAGTTCAGATGGTACTTGCGGGTAAGATAAACAAAAATCTCGTAAATATAATTCAGAACAAGGGCGGCAAGGCAATCGGTCTTTGCGGTATAGACGGTCATATGATCAAGGCAGAGCAGCTTGACCCTCAGCTTGGATTTGTGGGCGAGGTTACCGACGTTAACGTATCTCCCATAATAGATATGCTTGAAAAGGGATATATTCCCGTTGTGTCCACCGTAGGCTGTGACGATAAGGGAAATACCTATAACATCAACGCAGATACGGCGGCTGCAAGAATAGCAGGAGAGCTTCAGGCAGAGTGTCTTATTTCCATGACGGATATAGAGGGAATACTCAGAGATAAGGACGATCCATCGACCCTTATTTCCAAGATATTCGTAAGCGACGCTCCCAGACTTATGAAGGAGGGCGTGATCAGCGGAGGAATGATACCTAAGGTCAACTGCTGTATTGAAGCAATTCGTCGCGGTGTTGGTAAGGTATTTATCATAGACGGACGAGTTCCTCACTCCATACTTATCGAAACCTTGACCAACGAGGGTATGGGAACGATGTTCATTTCAGGACAAAAATATCCTAAATAATTGCGGTATAATATATGAATATAAAGGAAAAAGATAATAAGTACGTAGCATCTACCTACGCTCGTTTCCCATTGTGCATAAAATCGGGAAAAGGCTCGGTGGTGTGCGATGATGAAGGTAAAGAATATATAGACCTTGGAACGGGAATTGCGGTAAACACCTTTGGCGTGGCAGACGACGAATGGGTGGCGGCTGTAACGGCACAGTTGAATGTGCTTCAGCACACCTCAAACCTGTATTACAGCGAGCCTTGTGCAGATCTTGCTCAGGTGCTTTGCGAAAGAACGGGAATGAAGAAGGTGTTTTTCTCCAATTCGGGAGCAGAGGCAAACGAATGTGCGATAAAGGCTGCGAGAAAGTACGGGGAGCTTAATAAGGGAGCGGAGTATACAACGATAATTACCCTTAAGGATAGCTTCCACGGAAGAACGCTTACCACACTTGCGGCAACGGGACAGGACGTTTTTCATAAGGATTTTCTGCCTCTTACCGAGGGGTTCGTGTATGCCCGTGCTAATAATAAGGAAGATATTGAGAGGCTGACAGCAGAAAACAAATGCTGTGCGGTTATGTTTGAGGTCGTTCAGGGAGAGGGCGGAGTCCTTCCTCTTGACGGTGAATATCTCACATGGCTGGAGGACTTTGCGAAAAAGAACGATCTTCTGCTTATCGCAGATGAGGTCCAAACGGGTAACGGAAGAACGGGTGAGCTTTACGGATATATGAATTTCGGAATTACGCCCGATATAGTATCTACCGCAAAGGGACTCGGCGGCGGACTTCCCATAGGTGCGACCCTGTTGGGAGAAAAGGTGGGGGACGTGCTTGGTGCAGGTATGCACGGATCTACTTTTGGTGGAAATCCCGTGTGCTGTGCGGGAGCGTTGAATATAATTTCAAGAATTGACGAAAAACTTCTCGACGGAGTTAAATCCAAGAGCAGATATATCTTCGAGGAGCTCAGAGGAGCAAAGGGAGTAAAGAGCGTGACGGGACTCGGTCTTATGATAGGCATAGAGTGTGAGCGTCCCGCAAACGAGATAATCGACGAATGCCGTGAAAACGGAGTTTTGGTGATAAAGGCAAAGCAAAAGATACGTCTTTTACCCGCCCTTAACATAGATGACGATAAACTTGCTGGAGCGATAAAAATATTAAAGGAGGCGTGTGCAAAATGAAGCATCTGTTAAAGCTTATGGATCTGTCGGAAAAAGAGATCATAGAGATACTCAATACAGCAGATCAGCTTAAGTATGAAAAGAAAAACGGAATCAAACACCACATTCTCGCAGGAAAGACGTTGGGTATGATATTTGAGAAGTCCTCAACCAGAACCCGCGTATCCTTTGAGGTGGGAATGTATGACCTTGGAGGAACGGCTCTGTTCTTGAGTTCAAGAGATCTTCAGATAGGAAGAGGCGAGCCTGTTCAGGATACCGCACGCGTCCTTTCAAGATACCTTGACGGAATAATGATACGTACCTTTGATCAGGAGGAAGTAGAATCCCTTGCAAGATGCGGCACTATTCCGATAATCAACGGACTTACCGACTACTGCCACCCTTGTCAGGTACTTGCTGACCTTATGACCATAAGAGAGCATAAGGGAACGCTGAGAGGAAATAAGCTGTGCTATATCGGTGACGGAAACAATATGACCAACTCGCTTATCGTGGGCGGCATCAAGATGGGAATGAGCGTGTCTGTTGCTTGTCCCAAGGGATATGAGCCTGATGCGGAAATTATGAAGTGGGCGGCTGAAAACGGTACGTTCACCTGCACAGACGACGTTTTCGAGGCGGCACGCGACGCAGACGTTCTTTACACTGACGTATGGGCATCTATGGGTCAGGAGGACGAGGCAGAGGCTCGAAAGAAGATCTTTGCGGGATACCAGATAAACAGCGATGTTATGGCTGTTGCACACAGTGATGCTATGGTACTCCACTGTCTGCCTGCACACAGAGGCGAGGAGATAACCGACGAGATAATCGAGGCACACGCAAACGAAATTTTCGACGAAGCAGAGAACCGTTTACACGCACAAAAAGCAGTTCTTGTAAAATGTCTTGCATAAAGAGGTGTATATGAAAAAAGTTTATTTGGTAACAGAAGATGGCAGAGCCTTTGAGGGATATTCCTTCGGAGCGGAGATCGAGGCGTGCGGTGAGCTTGTGTTCAATACGAGTATGGTTGGATACATTGAAACGCTTACCGACCCTGCCTTTTACGGTCAGATAGTTGTGGAAACCTTCCCGATGATAGGAAACTACGGTATGATTCCTTGTGACGTTGAGGGAAAGAGCTGTGTTAAGGGCTTGATCGTCCGTGAATGGTGCGATACCCCCTCTAACTTCAGATGCGAGTATGACCTTGATAAGTTCCTTAAGGATAACGGTATTCCCGGAATTTTTGGAATTGATACCAGAGAGGTTACAAAGCATCTTCGTGAAAACGGCGTTATGAACGCCAAGATATGCTACAGTGTTCCCGCAGAACTTGGCGAGATAAAGAGCTATAAGATAAGCGGAGCTGTTGAGGCGGTTACTTGCAAGACCCAGAGTGAATATGCGGCAGAGGGTGAAGGCAAATACAACGTAACAGTTATAGACTACGGTGTAAAGAACAGCTTCATCAAGGAATTGACCAAGCGTGGTTGTAACGTAAAGGTAGTTCCCGCAAGCACTCCCGCCGACAAGATACTCGCGGACAAGCCCGACGGAGTTATGCTTTCGGGAGGTCCTGGTAACCCTGCTGAATATCAGGCGTATGTGAGCGAAGTTGCTGATTTGTTTGGAAAAGTTCCTATGTTCGGAATCGGTCTTGGACATCAGATAATGGCACTTGCAAACGGAGCTGAAGTTTACAAGCTTAAGTACGGACACCGTGGAGG
>JAZOUQ010000149.1:0-4744 GCA_045658185.1 Eubacteriales bacterium | reverse complement strand
ACGCTGCCCGAGGCTGATAGATATTACACCTTCAGCGACCCCGATGATTACGATTACGTTTCAAACGACAGCCCCTATCATTCAATAGAGCAGATAAAGGCGGCGGCAGAGCAGGTATATTCTATGGATTATCTTGAATCCATATACGAAACGCTGTTCACGGGTGCGGACAACTCCGATGAAAACGTCAATCTTGAGGTGCTTTCGGCAAGATATATAGAATATTTGCCGACAGAGTCTGCTTCCACGGCGGCATATCTTATGCAGTCGAATAAATATCCGCCCCTCGTAACCGAAAAGAGAATATTCGATTTCAGCACTGCAAAGGTAGTGCGTCCGGGTAGCAAGAAGCTTGTTAACATCGAGATAGAAACCTATCTTGAGTCTTCTCCCGAAAATCGACTTACGGTGCGTGTTACTATGGTCAAGCAGGACGGAGTATGGTATCTTGATAGCGGAACATATTAAAATATAGAATAAAGATACTAAAACTATATACACGCATTGCACTGTTTTTTGTAAGGAAATGTACAAATTTTGGAGGAGTAAATATGTCGATTCATTATAATGGAAAGAATATTACTCTCGCGAAGAATCTTCGCAAAAATGCAACCCCTCAGGAGAATCACTTGTGGTATGATTTTCTTTCAAAATATGAAATTAGATTTCAGCGGCAAAAATCAATTGATAACTTTATAGCAGATTTTTATTGCCATAAGGCAAAACTGATCATAGAGATTGACGGTTCACAGCATTATACCGAAGAAGGCACACAGAAGGACGAGTTTCGAACTGAAATTCTAGAAGGATATGATTTGAAAGTTATACGATTTACCAACCGTCAGATAAACACAAACTTTCGTGGTGTATGCAAGTATATTGATGCTGTTGTAAAAGCCTCCCTCCGAGAGGGAGGTGGCACGGCGTAGCCGTGACGGAAGGAGCTTGCGTAACTTGGGGTTTTAGACTAATTTCATTGTAACGCACTCTCCCTCAGTCGCCTATCGGCGACAGCTCCCTCCCGGAGGGAGCCTTAGTAAGATGAGATTTTTTAGACTGAATAAAAATACCCCGATAGATTTCTATCGGGGTATTTCTTTGATTTGCGGAGAAGTTTTAAAAATGCTTACAGTTCAATACTATTTATTTGTATTCCGTTTTTCTCGCACAGTTGTGCTTCACGGCGGTGGCAGGTGAACAGGATACATTGGGTGGAGTTTTCGCTGAGATTTGTTAATATCGTAAGCATATTCAACGCTCTGTTATCGTCAAGCTGACATAGCGTTTCGTCCAGAATAAGGGGAGGTAGCTCCTCGCCGAACAGACGCGTCATAAGAGAAATACGCAACGCGATATACGCCGCATCTCTCGTTCCTCCGCTGAGAAGAGAGGAGTTGACGTGGAAGCCGTCCTGCTCAACCGAAAGTCCAAGTGCCTTATTAGTTTGTATCGAGGAGTGCTTTCCGCCGCAGATCCTTGCCATAAGCTCGCCTGCGGTCTTGCTTATAATGGGCGTTACTCCCGAGCTCATGGACTCGCTCGCTTTTTCTATATGCTCCTTTGCCAGCATAAGTGCGTCGTAATATTCCTCGCTCCTCTCAAGCTTTTCCTCAAGCTCGGCTATTCTGTCCGAAATATCCGTGGGTGTTTCGGCAATACCGCCACGCAGGGTTGCCAGAGCCTCGCGGAGCTTTTCCGTTTTATCCTTGATAAGCTCAAATCTCTGACGGTCAAATCTTTCTTTAGTTTTTGCGTCCTCAATGAGCTTTAGCGTAAGAGTGGACGGGTCTATTGTCACCGCATCCGCAAGAGCTTGTCGGTCATATTCGCTCAGCTGCTTCTCCTCGTTGGATATAAGCATTTGCAAACCGTAGACGGACTGCTTCAGCTCTCCCTGTTTCTTTAAAAATTCGCCGATTCTTTCCTCCTCGGAAAGGCAGACTTCCTTTACGTTTTGAGGGAGTATTTCGCCCTCATCTGCGGTCATAGACAGCAGAGCCACAAGCTTTTCGTATTTGTCGGTAACGTCCTGCTCGGCATCCTTGAGAATAACCAGACTTGCGGCAGATCTTGCCTCAAGCGATTCCTTTTCGGCAAGAGCAGAAAGGCAGAGGTCAACGAAAGCGTCAAGTCCGTCAAAGTCCGCACCAAGCTCTCGGCACGCGTCATCTCGCTGTGACAGCAGCCGCTTGGATTTTTTCAAGAACATCACCGCAAAGCACAAAAGCAAAACGGATACGCCCGCTGCGGCGGCGGTTATTGCCAAGTGTACGGGTAAAAGTGCGACACTCGTCACGGCGGCGACGATTGCAAATATAAGTGCGGTCACACCGCCCTTTTTCTTTGATGAAGCCTGACGGTCAAGATCTATTACACCTGAAAGGCAGGCTTCCTTTCCGCCGTCGGCACGAATACGCTCACCTCTTTTTGCCAGAGGGAGCTTTTGCTCGTCTATTTTGGGCAACGCCTCGTATTCACGCTTTTTCAAGGTGCATTTTATCGATGCCTCGTTAAGTGAAACGCGGGATTGCTTGAGGGCGGATATATGTGCCTCGCTTGGAAGAAAATCGCCCTTTTTATGGTCCGCTTCAAGAGTTGAAAGCTCGGTCTTCTCGGCGTTAAGGGTAGACTTTTTCTCGTCAAGCTCCATAAAACGACGGAGAATTGACGCATCATTCAGTTGCTCGAGCATCTTAGCGGAGCTTTGACGCTGGGCATCTATTTCCTCAAGAGTTGTCTTGGCTCTCAAAAATTCCTCATTGGTACGGTTGTAATTCAAATGCTTTTGGATAACGTCCGACAGACGAACTCGGAGGCGTGATATTTCGTGGCTTGTATCGGATATAACACCGCCCTCTCCTCTGTTCAGGCGGTAGTCCTTACGCACCTTATCCATAGCTGTAAGCACACGGCTCACGTCTATATCCTCGTCGGAGCTGACAAGCATATTTTCAATGGCAGAAACGGTTTTTTCTCCGTTTACGTGGGTTACGTTCATTTGGGATACGGAGGAGCTGCTTTCGTAGATCTCCGCGGGAACGCCAAAAAATACCTGCCCCGGCTCACCGGAGAGTTCCTCACCCGTGCCGAGATTTACAAAGGACAGCGTTTCGTTGACTCTCGTTCCCGATGCAACGGCACTTCGCTCTATTCTGTAAAGAACTGAGCCGCATTCTACCACCATGCTTCCCTCAGCACGACCTCCCCTCCAGCTCACCGAACGCTCTCTGTCGGTGTTTTTGGTACTTTTCTTGGGCAGACCGTAAAGCATAAAACGGATAAACAGGGAAATAGTGCTTTTGCCCGATTCGTTTTCGCCGTAAATTATATTAAGACCGTTTGCAAGGTCAAGGGTCTTGTCGGTAATTCCTCCGAATTCTCGGATATCAAGCTTTATAATTCTCATACTGTGCCTCCTTGGGTGAAGTCTTTTCCGTCGATTGCCGCAAGACCTATTCGCAAGGCACGAAGAGCAAGTCGGCGTCGGGAAGCATCCTCACAGTAAAGCTCAGGGCGAAGAGAACGGTAAAATTCTCCTCTGAGGGAGGTATCCTTTTCAAGAAAGCTCTTGTCGGGCAGACAAAGAGTGGAATCAATAAGCCCAAGGGAACAGAGTCCGTCCTGCTCGGTTTTTTCAAGCTCACCAAGGTCGGGAAGGGAGTCTGCCGTGACCGTTCCGCAAAGCTCAAGACGAAGGAATACCTTACTGTCGCGGTCTATCTGCGAAAGACGGTGTTTTATTTTCGCTGTTATTTCCTCGGCGGTAAACGTATCGCTCACGTCCAATTCTTCATATAAATATTCGTATTCCGAAACGGTATGTCGGGTTACCGTAAGACCGCCGTCGGTGTCCTCGATAATAAGCACACCGCCTCGTCCCACCTCGTCAAAGCTTCGTCCCTCGGCAAAGCCGCAGTAACGGATATGCTCGTCGGTCACAGCGGGGATATTATGCACGTGTCCCAGTGCCGCATAGTCAAAGCCAAGGCGGTGAATGTCCGAGGACATCACGGGTGCGTAGCGGGACGTGGGAGCGTCTATGTCGGCATGGGCACAAAGCAACAAAAGCTTTTCCCAGCTTTTTTGTCTTGCGGTGGCATTCTCGAGCGGACTTGTGCCAAGAGCGGCTGAAGTAAACGAATAACCGCCAACGGCTACGCCAAGCTCGGGAAATTCAAAGTATGAGAGGGAGGGGGAATCAAAAACGTACACGTTTTTCGGCATAGCACTCTTCCAAAAGCTGCCGTCCACCAACGGGTCGTGATTTCCCGCGGATACTATCACGGGCTTTGCAAAGCTGTTGAATAAGGACAAGGACAGCTCTCTCGTTTCGGGTGTGACGTAAGAGGTGTCAAAAAAATCCCCCGCTATAAGCATCATATCGCATTCCTGTGACACGGCAAGGTCAAATATTTTTTTGAGTATTTCTCTCTGACGCTCTCTTCGCGTATGTGCGAAGGACTCGCCGCCGCTGCAAAAGGCACTGTCGAGATGAAGGTCGGCTGTGTGGAGTATTTTCATTTTTCGCTCCTGTAAAATATATTATCAATAATATTATAACACATATTTTATCAATGTTCAAGAAGCATTTTTCCGCATATAATGTACGGAGTAATTTTTTGGAGGTAGCTATGATAATAGAATTTCCCTATGACAGAGAACGGGCGGTGGAATACGCAAGGAAATGGGCGTTGTCGCGAAATCCCTTGTTTTTCGACTTTACGGGGAGAGGTGGAAATTGCAC
>JAZOUQ010000148.1:0-5064 GCA_045658185.1 Eubacteriales bacterium | reverse complement strand
CATTATATAGGTGTACAGAAAATTCTTGGTCTGATCGTTACCAAGGCTTACCGCCTCACCCTCTATTTGCACCGACATCACGGCAGCCGCCTCCTCGGGCGACATTCCCGCCGTAAGCATAGCTGAGGTCTGGTATACGTTCTTAAGTGCCTCTCTGGCGATCTCCGTATTGGCATCGTACATAGAGAGTGTATCTACGTAGTAAACGAAGGACGTCATATCCTTCATATAAAAAGCACAGCTTACTTCACCGTCCGCGACAAGTGTCTTGATATTGTCCTCGTCGCCGTCTGCAACACGTACCTCATATTCAGGGAAATATGCAGAAAACGTGCTGTTCATAAGCTCCGTCAACGATTGATTCTCAGAACCCACCAACATAATTTCAGTCTTTTCCGCCTTGTCCGCGGACTTGTCGTCGTCCTTTATAAGAGCGGCTACACGGGGGAAGAACATAACGACTGTGATGGCCACGATAAGAATGGCAGTCACAGCTATAAAGCTCTTGCTTTTAAGATAGTTTTTAAGCTCAAATTTGAATATCGTTCCAAACTGCTTCATTCCCTTATATCTCCTTTTCCGTGTATTCAACAAAGATGTCGTTCAGCGACGGCTCGTACACGCCCACAAAGTCAACGTCGCACACCTCAAGAAGCTCTGACATAACGCGCTTCTTGTCCTCGGGAGAGTCCATTTTCAATATAAGAGAGCCGTCCGTAGCAGTTTTTACTCGGTCACCGTACATCTCGGTCACCTTGCTTGGTTGCTCCGTGCGTATGCAAAGCTTATCCCTTACGTAGTTTCGCTTGATCTCCCTTAGGTCGCCCGTAAGCACCACCTGACCCGCACTGAGTATGGCAACACTGTCGCAAAACTCCTCGATATAGTTCATCTGATGGCTTGAAAACAGCACTATCTTACCCTTGGAGATCGTTTCTCTGACAACATCCTTCAAAAGACGTGCGTTTACGGGGTCAAGTCCCGAAAACGGCTCGTCAAGTATAACGACGTGAGGGTCGTGTGCAAGTGCTGTCACAAGCTGAATCTTTTGCTGGTTACCCTTGGAAAGGGTGTCCAGCCTTTTATTTCTGTACTCGCCCATTCCAAGACGTACAAGCCAATAGTCCACCGCCTTTGCCGCATCCTTGGGTTTCATTCCCTTCAGCTGTGCAAAATAAACCAGCTGGTCGAATATCTTTATTTTAGGATAAAGTCCTCTTTCTTCGGGTAGGTATCCAAAACCTATCTCATCATATTTTATAGGTCTTCCGTCTATAAGTATCTCTCCCGAATCGGCGTGAAATACGTCCATCAGTATGCGTATGGACGTGGTCTTACCCGCACCGTTTCTACCGAGAAGTCCGAAAGCCTTACCGCTCTCGGCACAAAAGGATACTCCTTTAAGAACCTGCTTCTGCCCAAATGATTTATTTACGTCTTTGAACTCAAGTATCATTTTATTCCTCCGTTATATTAAGCTCCGTTTCAACGAAGCCGTCTATTTTCATCTCATCTCTACTGACGGCACAATCAACTGCAATAACCTTAACTCCGCTTTCTGCGGCAGCTCTCAAAGCCTCTCCGAACTGTGGGTGCATAGCATCGTTGGGACAGAATTTGCAAATTCCTTTCATCTGCACTACGAATATCACATATGCCTCGTACCCCTCGGCAACACATTCGGCAAGCTCACAAAGGTGCTTTACTCCCCTTTCGGTGGGAGCATCGGGAAAATATGCTACGCCGTTATCTTCAAGCGTCACACCCTTAACCTCAATAAACGCCCGTCGCTCTCCGTCCTCTGCATAAAAATCAAATCGGGAATTTTTGTGAGTAACCTCTCGGCGAAATACCGCTTGCGGCGAAAATATACCCGATACCGACAACCATTCCTCAACGGCATCATTGGGTGCTGAAGAATCCATATTTATAAGCAGCTCTCCCCTCTCTGTGGGCTTTATCACAGCAACAAGGTCATAAGGTGTCTTTCTCGCGGGATTGTCCGAGCGTTCAAGGAACACTCTGCACCCCTCCGTCAACAGCTCACGGCAACGCCCCGTGTTCTTTACGTGTACCGTTACCCTCTCTCCGCCTATCTCAACAATGGCAATAAACCTGTTTGGGCGGCTCAGAAACTTACCCTCTGTAATATTTTTATATTTCATACTCCGCCTCCCGTACACGGATCTGCACCGTAATTACATAACAATTATACTACGTCTAATCTTTTTTGTCAATCACCGAATACTGTCGAATAAAAATGGTACGGAATTTTTTATAAAACTATTTATTTTCACAAAAAAATCTGTTATAATATATTAGATAGACATTTTATTTGGAGGGAATATGACATATAACGAGATCTCCGCCGCTTTGGCTGAAGCAGAAATTGAAAATAACAGAGGTGAGGCTGCCATGCTCATCTGCCATTTTTGCGGTGTGAACAAGGCTGAGCTGCTTACACGCCACGACGAGGATTTTCCCTCGGAGGAATTGGCTCTCGCTGTAAAAAAGCGTTGCGAAAGATACCCTCTTCAATATATTCTCGGTATGTGGGATTTTTGTCACGAAACCTACCGCGTCAACGAAGACACTCTCATTCCCCGTCAGGATACGGAGAAGCTCGTGGAGCTTGCCGTTCGACTTATGCCGAAAGATTCCCGATTTATCGACCTCTGTACGGGAAGCGGCTGTGTTGCAATATCCACGCTTGCCGCCCGTGAGGACTGTCACGGCGTAGCGGTCGACCTTTTTGAGGGAACTCTTGACGTTGCCCGTGAAAATGCCGAGCGAAACGGAGTTGGAGAACGCTTGGGATTTATTCTCCGTGACGTTCTTAAGCCCGAATTTATGGACGAGCTTGGAAAATTCAACTGTATTCTTTCCAATCCGCCTTACATAGAAACAGATAAAATAAACTTTCTTGAAGAGGAGCTTTCCTTTGAACCCTCCGCGGCTCTCGACGGTGGGGACGACGGACTTGATTTCTACCGTGTAATAATCGGCTCTTACGGAAAATATCTTACAGATGGGGGCATTATGCTTCTTGAAATAGGCTGTGATCAGGCTAAGGCGGTTTCCGTTATCGCATACGAAAACGGCTTTGGTTGCGAGGTATATAAGGATTACGGCGGAAACGACAGAGTAGCCTACCTAAAAAAATAACCCAAAAGGAGATATATGCTATGAAAATCGCGGTATTGATGGGTGGTCTTTCGCCCGAGAGAAACGTATCGCTTTCATCAGGAACTCTTATTGCGGCGGCTCTACGCAGACGAGGTCACAGAGTAGCGGAAATTGATATTTATAAGGGAGCAGACCTTAAAGAAACAACCGTGGACTCTCTTTTCACAGAAAAAGAAAGTCAAGGAGTTGCCGTTCCAAAGGGATTACCCGATCTTAAGGCACTTATTGCGGAAAACGGCGGTCGCTCCACTCCCGTGGGCGACGGCGTTATAGAGGTTTGCCGCCAGGCTGACAGCACCTTCCTTGCACTCCACGGTGACATAGGCGAGAACGGTCAGCTCCAAGCACTTCTTGACATAAATCACATAAATTATACAGGCTCGGGATACATAGGAAGCACGTTGGCTATGGATAAGGATATTGCCAAAAAGCTGCTTCGTGCAGAAGGAATACTCACCCCTGATTGGGTGCGTATTGATACACAGCAATCTATCAGTGCTGAAGATATTGTTGAAAAAGTTGGACTGCCTGCGGTAGTAAAGCCTTGCTCCTGCGGATCGAGTGTTGGAGTGTTTATGGTAGACTCCTCCGAGCAGCTGACAGCAGCACTTGAAAGTGCGGCTGAGTACGAGCGTTTCGTTATGGTTGAACAACGCATTGTGGGCAGAGAGCTTACCTGTGCATACTTTGACGGAAAAGCTCTGCCTCCCGTAGAGATAATTCCCAAATGCGGATTTTACGATTATCTCAACAAATATCAGGCAAACGCTACCGAAGAAATATGCCCTGCTCCTATCGGAAATGCGGCAACGCAAAAGGTATACGAAGCAACCGAAAGGGGATTTGCAGCTCTCAGACTCAGATCCTACGCAAGATTTGACTATATACTTGATGCCGACGGACAGATATGGTGTCTTGAAGCCAACACGCTCCCTGGAATGACTCCCACCAGCCTGTTGCCCCAAGAGGCGGCAGCCGTTGGAATAGACTACGATCTTCTATGCGAAAAAATAGCCCTCTCAGCTACGGCATACCTGCGATAAATTATGTAAAAAAGAGTACGAACGAAAATCGTTCGTACTCTTTTTTAATCAATATAATTTTGTTTTCTTCAAGTATTCTTCCTCTATCGCCGCAAAATCCGAGGTGTGCAGATACTCGCACATATCGGGCTTGTGGCGAATAGAATCCTCAAAATTCGCAGGACTTAAGCTGATCAGGGCGAGCAAGCACCCATAATTTCTGATAGTATTTATATTCTCGTCGCTTGTATCCTTCGTATAGCAAAAGCATCTTTTTCCACGCTCGGGATAGTCCTTTACGGCTTCTGCAAAGATAACTCCTCTATCTATAAAACGAGCATCGGGATCAATAGCGAGAATGGCGTTGATTCCGTCCATTCCCGAGCCGTTAAGTGCGTAAACGACCTTGCCGATCATGCCACATTTAAGCACTGTCTTTGCTACCGCCTCGGCACTCTCATAAGCGTTTTTCAAATCAATATTTACGTGCATTCCCGTGTGATAAGCCAAATTCAAGACCTGCTCCAGCGTAGGAATACGCTGTACTCCCCACTTCTCATCATCGGATAAGATCAGCGAGCATATCTCCTCGGAAGACGTTTCGGCAACGACGTACGTAACCTCCTCGCCCTTATCGTTAAAGCCCTTTGCCGTATCGTTATGATTAACTATCAGCACACCATCACTGGTGAAACGGGCGTCCGTTTCTATCATGTCAGCACCGTGCAAATAAGCATTGTAATATGCCGCAAGACTGTTTTCCTTTAACCGTCCCTCAACAAATCCTCTGTGTGCAGATGTTATCCAAGCTTTTTTGATACTCATTTTTAAATACCTCCTATCAGTCTTATGCACT
>JAZOUQ010000147.1:0-5969 GCA_045658185.1 Eubacteriales bacterium | reverse complement strand
TATGTTAGAACAAATGTTGTCGGTAGGGGAGGGGCTTGCTCCTCCCGAAAATTAAAGAAACAATCTCGCCCAAACGGGAGCACCAAGGCACTCCCCTACCGGCTAAATGAGTGCGAACACAGTGTAGCAAAATTAACCGTTGAGAATGTCTGTCCGCAACGCACAAAACCACGGCAACAAAGCCGAGTTTGTAAAATTTTTTTTAAAGCTATTCAAAAAAGAATAAATATGTATTATAATATATAGTGATAAAATACGTAAGCGGAGGCTGACCTATGAAACAGAGATACACCATAAGAATTTCCGACGTGGAAATGAACATAATAACCGAGGAATCTCCCGAAACCGTTGAGGGACTGGTCAATATCGTTGACCGCAAGATGAGAGAGGCGGAGGGAACCAGCGGACGCTGCTCCAAGGTCGAGGCGGCTCTCTTGTGTGCTCTTGACTACTGCTCCGAGAGAATAAAGCTGCAGAGAAAGATAAAGGCACTTGAGTCCAAGCTCCAGATTGCCGAGGCAACCGTTGAGGAGCTGGAGATGGAGAACGAGGACCTGAGAAAGCAGATACCGAACGGGGGCAGGGCGTTCTGAGATGGTCGCTCCGAACAAGACCGCAAGGGAGATAAGAGAGGGCAAACGACTGCCCGAGCTTCTTTGTCCCGCAGGGTCGTATGACGCACTTTGTGCCGCTATCGAGGGCGGTGCTGACGCCGTATATATGGGCGGAGTGGCGTTCAACGCCCGAATAAACGCGAAAAATTTCACCGAGGAGGAGCTGAAGAGAGGAATCGAATTGGCTCATTCCTACGGAACTAAAATATATATAGCCGCCAACACTCTCGTGTACGACAGAGAGCTTGACGGCTTTTTGCACGCGGCGGAGCATGCGATAAAGTGCGGTGCTGACGCACTCATCGTTGCCGACCTTGGCGGTGCGAGGGCGATACGCTCCCGCCTTGACGCAGAGCTTCACGCAAGTACCCAGCTATCAGGTCACGGCACGGAAACCGCAAATATACTTCGGGAGGCGGGTTTTTCCCGAATGGTGTGTGCAAGAGAGATGTCGAGAGAGGACATACAGAGCTTTATTGACCACTCTCCCCTTGAGAGCGAGGTGTTCGTACACGGTGCGTTGTGTGTCTGCCACTCGGGGCAGTGCCTCTTTTCCTCCCTTGTGGGAGGACGAAGCGGCAACAGAGGCGAGTGTGCCCAGCCCTGCCGTCTGCCCTTTAAGGTGGGGGGAAGGGACGCCTATCCGCTGTCCCTTAAAGACCTGACCCTGTCAGAGCATATTCCCGAGCTTTGCCGAATGGGAGTGGCGTCGCTTAAGATAGAGGGAAGAATGAAATCCCCCGAATACGTATACAATGTAACGAGGATATGGAGAAGACTGCTGGACAGCAGACGCTCTGCCACGGCAGAGGACGTGCGTGAGCTGGAGGCGGTGTTCTCGCGAGGCGGCTTTACGGACGGATATTTTACCCGTCGAATAGACAGAAAAATGCTTGGAATCCGCTCGGCACAGCAGAAGCAGGTGACAAGAGAGCTTGAACCTTTCGAGGGTATAAAGCGAAAGATAGACGTGGATATGCAGGTGCGTATACTTGCAAACTCTCCCGCCGAGCTGACCGTAAAAAGGATCGAGGGCGGCGAGAGCGTGACGGTGACGGGAGCTGTTCCCGAGGCGGCAAGGACTGCCCCAATAGATGAGGCGGCGGTGAGAAAAAGTCTGTCAAAGCTTGGAGATACGCCCTACGCACTTGCGAATATGAGCGTGGAGCTTGACGAGGGACTTATACTGCCCATCTCACAGCTTAATGCCCTGAGGCGAGAGGCTGTTGGGGCTCTTACGCAAAAATGCGTGGGTGTGAGAGAGGTCAATGTCCGCGAGGCAGAGAAGAAAAAGCCAAGCGGCAGAAGAACGAAAAGCCGAACGGCTGTGTTCTACAACACGGCGGCAATACCCGAGAGTGCTTATGATTTCTTTGATATTATATATACCCCCCTTGAGGTGTACGACGGAAGCACGGAGGGTGTGCTGTTGCCCCCCGTCATATTTGACAGCGAGAGGGCAGAGGTGAAAAAAATGCTGTCCGACGCGGTGGCAAGGGGAGCGAAGCACGGACTTGTGTCAAACCTTGGACATATTGACCTTGTAAAAGACGCGGGACTTACGCTTCACGGAGATTTCCGACTTAACGTGTATAACAACGGCTCGGCGGAGTATTTGGAACGACTTGGCTTTGAGGACGTGATACTCTCACCTGAGCTGACGCAAGCACAAATGCGGGATATAGGCGGCAGAACGTCCGTCTGTGTTTACGGCAGAACGCCCCTTATGATAACCGAAAAGTGTGTTGGTAAGGAAATTGCCGATTGCAACGCGTGTTCCTCGGGCAAGGCTGTGCTTACCGACCGCCGAGGGGTGAGCTTCCCCGTGCTTCGGGTGTTCGCACATCGCAGTATGATAGTCAATTCCGCACCCTTCTATATGGCGGATAAGCAAAAACAGCTTGACGCAAACGGTATCGCAATGACTCACTTTATCTTTACCGTCGAGAGTAAAAGGGAAGCGGAGCAGGTGATAACCGCCTACCAAAAAGCCTTACCACCCAAAGACCCCGCTAAGATAAAGAGAATAAAGTAAGAAGTTACATTGACGCAGGTTTTCGCTACCTTTTTGAAAAAAGGTAGCACCAAAAACTTTATGGACTAAAATGACTTAACTTAAAGGAGAAGTCTGTGCTGTCATTTGTAGAATTGCTCCCGCGTGTCATTTTGAGCGAAGCGAAGGTGGAATCTGGTGCCACCACCCCAAAAATTCCACAAGGTTAGATTTATGTTAGAACAAATATTGTCGGTAGGGGAGGGGCTTGCTCCTCCCGAAAACGAAAAAAACAATTCCGCCCCAAACGGGAGGCGAAACGCCTCCCCTACAATACAATTCAATCATACACCGTAGGGGAGGATAATATCCTCCCGCGAAGCACAAATCCACGGCGACAACCTGTGTTCGCACATACAAGAGGCTCCCTCCGGGAGGGAGCTGTCACCGAGAGGTGACTGAGGGAGAATGCGTGACAATAAAATAACACCTAACCTCATTGTCCCGCAGGCTCCTTCCGTCACTCACTTCGTTCGTGCCACCTCCCTCTCGGAGGGAGGCTTACGAAGAAAATGCTAACAATGGTAGAAACTATATAATTTTCAACTTTCAATTCCCAATTTTTTTCGAAAGGAAAAATAATGATAACTTTACTCAGTAAAATTTTCATCAAGGACAGAGAAAACACAAAAGACCCCAAGGTCAGGCACAAGTATGGCGTGCTGATAAGTGCCACAGGTATTGCTGTGAACGTACTGCTGTCCGCTCTGAAGCTGATATTCGGTATGCTGAGCGGCTCTATTGCCGTTACCGCCGATGCGATGAACAACCTGTCCGACGCAGGTGCTCAGGTGGTGTCTATAATAAGCTTCAAGATAGCCTCAAAGCCTGCCGACCGAGATCACCCCTTCGGTCACGCACGAATTGAATACGTGGCGTCGATGATAGTTTCCTTTATCGTACTTACCGTGGGCTTTGAGCTTGGCAAGGAGTCGGTAAATAAGATACTTCACCCCGTCGGTGCAAATTTCACCACGGTGGTATTCGTGGTTCTTGGCGTGTCGGTGTTGGCAAAAATATGGTTGGCACTAAACGCCCGTAGAGTGGCTAAACGCATAGGCTCGCCTGTTATCGCGGCAACGGCTGCCGACAGCTTTTCCGACGCTATTGCAACGGGAGCGGTGCTTGTGGCGGCGGTGGTTGAGAAGCTAACGGGATTTAATAGCGACGGATATATCGGCGTTGCCGTGTCCGTTGTCATTATGATCGCGGGTATCAAGATACTCAATGATACCAAAAATTCCATACTCGGCTCCCCCCCCGAGCCTGAGGTGGTGGAGGGTATTGTGCAGATAACCGAGGAATGTGCCGAAATTCTCGGCATACACGATATGGTGGTGCATAACTACGGAGCGGGGAACACCATAGCTTCGCTTCACGCAGAGGTGGACGGCTCGGCTGACGTGTATCTTATTCACGATGCCATCGACAACGTGGAAAAGCGGCTGTTTTCGGAGCTTGGCGTGAGAGCTACCATTCATATGGACCCCATAGTCACCAACGACGAAAAGGTCAACGAGCTGAAAGCGTTGGTTCTGGGGGCGGTAAAGGCGATAGACGGGCGACTGTCCATACACGACTTCCGCTTTGTGGAGGGAGTCACCCATTCCAACCTGATATTCGACGTGACCGTTCCTTTCGAGGTAAAAATGAAGGACGAGGAAATAATCGAGGCGGTGGAGCGTTCGGCAAAGAATATCCACCCGTCCTATTGCACGGTGATAACGGTTGACAGACAGTAATTTGTGTGATATAATACACTTGACTAAAACAGTAAGCATTTGAGAGGAGATCTGTTATGAAAAAATTTATTTCTTTATTAGCAATTTTGATGGCTTGTATACTTTCGCTGTCCGTTATCGGCTGCGATAGCGAACCCAACGTCCCCGAAACGGAGGAAAGCACCGCAGAGGAAACCACAGAGCCTGAGGATACCGAGCCTATCGATGACGCCACCCTTATGGAGCAGGTAAAGTCTAATATGAAGAGCGTTACCAATATGAGTGCGTCCACCACTATGAATATGGATATGGTTATGACCGTTGACGGACAAAGTATGTCTGTGACACAGCTTGCAAAGACTGACGTTTTCCATAACAACGGCAACGAATATACGGAAACGTCATTAACTCAGAATATGCAGGGCAGTACGATGCAGACGCTCAGCAAGGTCACTCAGGTAGGAAACGATTTCTATGTATACAGTTTGCAGACGGGTCAGTCGAATGCGGAGGGCTATCTCAAAATAGCCGCAACTGAAAAGGATATGGAGCAAGCAAAGGAACAGCTGGGAAGCTCGGGTGATATGGACGATTTTTCTATCGATCATTTCCACAGCGTAACGAAAAAGCAGAATGACGACGGAAGCGTGACCTATACCTGTGTTGGACTTCGTGAATCCGCGGAGGAGTATTATATTGATCAGATGGGTGCGGCAACACAAATGATGGGAGTAAACGTAGACGCTAAGATCGACAGAGAAACGGTGAAGTACGTATTTACCGTAAAGGACGAAAAATTCGTGTCCGTTGCGATTGATATGACGGTGAATATGACTATGACCATCAACGGACAGACCGCATCTGTACTCTGCACTTACGATATTGACGAAACGTTCAGCTACGGAACGGTAGCTCCGATCACCGTACCCACCGATGCAGGATATGCCACCGCACCCACGTATACCTGGGAGCAGTATTGGCAGTTGATCCAGCAGAGCACGGGCAATTAAAAATACATCTTTCAAAGATGCCATTTGTGAAAAACAAGTGGCATTTTTTTGTTTTAAAAACCGAACGGTTATTATAAAAACCGAAAAAACCGAATGGTTTTTCCCAAAACCCTTATGATAATGGGAATGAAGATGAAGATAAATATGATGATGAATATGATAATGGGAATGGGGATGGGGCTTACCTGCGACAGCAGGTAAGCATCGATATAAATCCCTTGCGGGATTTTCGATATGTTGCTAACGCAACTCGATATAGCTGACGCTCGATATGTTTGCTTCGCAAACGAGGGAGCTATATCGACTTTCCCGTTCCCCCGCTCCGCGGAAAGAAAGGGAATTGAGAATTGAAAGTTGAAAGTTGAAAATTATGAGTTTTTTTCTTTGTTCGCATTTTCTTTGTAAGCCTCCCTCCGAGAGGGAGGTGGCACGAGCAAAGCGAGTGACGGAAGGAGAGTGCGAGATAATGAGGTTTGATGTTGTTTATTGTCACGCACTCTCCCTCACCCGACTTCGTCGGGGGCTCCCTCCCGGAGGGAGCCTCTTGTATGTGCGAACATAGGTTGTCGCC
>JAZOUQ010000146.1:0-8930 GCA_045658185.1 Eubacteriales bacterium | reverse complement strand
CTCGGTATAGTCGCCAATGCTTGTACGTATCTGTCAAGTGCAGATGGTTTCTGGGCAAAAGACAGTATCTTCCTTGCCGCACGGCGAGAATTGGGAACGTACATCGCTCCCTTTACGTCCCTTACGTAATAGTTCTTTATGTTTTTTTCTATGTAGGTTATACACTTTGTTATCATTATCGGTACGCCCAACGCCGCAGGCTCTGCTACGGAGTTAGCACCGCTCTTGCCCACGTAAAGGTCGGAGGCGGCTATATATTCCGCCACTCTGTCGGTGAACGGAAGAGCTATCAGGTCAATGCTTACCTTCTTCGACAGATCCGAGAGTCGCTCGTAAAGAGGCTTGTTCGTTCCGCAAAGTGCTACAACGGTCATCGGAATATCGGCTTTTGACAGATAAAGCACCGTCTTTTCCATTCTTGCCATACCGTATCCGCCGTCACTCAGCGTGACGGTAAATCTATCGGGAGCGAGTCCAAGCTCTCGACGTATCTCTCGCTTGTCAACGCCTCGCAGCTCACTTACCTCTCTCCTCATGGGGAACGGCACACGGGTGATATTTCCCCCCGCGTACATTCTCACACGCTCCACCTGTCTGTATCCCTTTTCTCCCGAGATAAGGAAGTTGTTGCAGTCCACGTTAAACGCTCCGTTGGAGCAAACGTCGGGACAAAAGCAAACGGTATAAGGACGGGGCGTTTTCATTCGTGCTACGTAATAAGGTATAGACCAGTGAGCGGTGTATATCAGATCGGCGTTCAGCTCCTCTATGTGCTTTACCGCACGGGGACAGGTCTTCACTCCGCTGAGGGTCATAGACAAAAGCACCTGCAAAGCAAAGGTATCGCCCGCGATAAGATTGCCCAGCTTACACAAAAAGCTAAGCACAGGGGACCTGTTTTGGTTCTTGACCGCTCTCCTGAACAGTCGCTCGGTCTTTTCCATTTCGGCGTCGCCCGTTTCGGTGAAAAAGCGAGATTCCACCACCTCTGCTCTGTCTCCGTATCTTTCCTTGAAAGCGTCACACACCGTGCGTGTTGGAACGATATGTCCCATTCCCGCCTCAACGAAGGTAAAGACCACCACAGGCTTCTCTCCCTCGGCTCTCTCCTTCAAGAAATTCAGCCTCTCCCCTCTCCTCCGCTCAAGCGTGACCTCCGCGGCGGCGAGAAAGGCGGTGTAGATTATAATGAAGTTGGGATAGAAAAAGAAATTATCGACAAACGAGCCTCCGATTATCATAAGCGGTACGCACAAAAGCAATAGCTTTTCTGCCGAAAATCCTCTTATTGACACCTCAAGCAAATGCTTCAGATGTACGAGAAAGGCAAACAATCCTACAACGCCCACAGCACCGAGAAACTGTATGAATATATTGTGATACATTTTACGGTAGATGTTTGAATATATGTCTGCGGTGGAGCCTCCGTCAACGAAGCCTACGCCAAATGCGGGATAACGCAGAAAATCGTCCATTCCGTTCTTCCACATATCAAGGCGTCCCGACATCAGCTTTTCAACTCCGTCGCCTGAATACACTCTCATATATTCAAGTATCTCGGTCAAATAAAGAGTCGCTTTGTCAAAAAGCACTATTGCCGCGACAACGGCAGATATCAACAGCACCGCCGTGTAAATAAGATTTTTGGTGCGGTTTTTACCGCCCGTCACGCAACAGATAATACCGACCACCAGCACTATCGCTCCGACCACCATAGCGGAGCGGGTATTAACGAAAAATGCGAAAATCAAAAATATCGGTGCAGAGAAAAAGCTGAGAAAAGAAAACTTACAATTTCTCGCAAGATAGAGTGCCGCAGGTATTCCAAGAACTATAACCGTCGCCGTGATGGTAACGGGGCCCCAACCCATAGCAAGCATTGCACGGTGGAGATAGCGATGCACGGTAATAAAAAGATTATTATTTTCCGCAAGTCTTTGTGCCATTATCACCGTCTGCCCCGCAACCGCCCAAGCTGTCGCCACCATAGTCACGCAGAGATAGGTAATTCCGTTTTTCGAATGAGAGAGTATCGGCAGGAAAATAAAATAACACAGCGTAAAAATTGCCGCCGTTCCTATTCCAAGCAAAAGATTGGCGATCACGTAGCCTTGACTGAAAATTCCGTTCAGCACAAACGCCGCGTCCATAAAGATAATTCCCCAGAAGAAAATACCTCTCTTGCAAAACGCCTCCTTCAGCATACCCGACGAAGCAAGTCTGAACACAAGCACGACTGCCATCAATACGATACATACCACAAAATGAGGGATCGCCGCCCTATCAAAGATCGGGATCTGCTCGGTTTGTGTGTAATACTCGGGCGGAACGTCAAGTCCCAAAAAGCATACGCCCATAACGAAGGGAAGCAAAAATACCTTCAGGTCAGAGGAGAACAGTCCCGCAAAAATAACGCATACGGTAAATATCCACATACACGGCAGATATACGTCCCTTCCGTTCGTTCCCGAAAGAACACAAAGAAGTGCCGTTATAAAAGGAAACAGCACTGAATTTTGTATTTTGATTATCTGTGATATGACGGGAACTCTCTGTCCTATATCCGTCAGTCTTTCGGTTATTCTCATAAAATACCGTCCATAAAGATTCTTCAAATCAATAATACCACGATTTGTGGAAAAAATCAATAGCTTTGACAACAAATGCCACAAAAGAGATGAGCTATACTCACAAAAAAATCACAAAAACATCAATATTTTTTTGTGCGAAAGGGCTTGGCGTTCACATTTTGGATATAATTGTGTGTTATAATGTACAATGTGTTATTATATCATCGGAAAATCAAGAAAGGAATTTCCTCTTATGATAAAAATTGAGCATCTTGTAAAAAATTACGGTACTAACTGTGCCGTAGATGACATCAGCTTTGAAATAGGCAAGGGTGAGATAGTCGGATTTCTCGGACCGAACGGTGCGGGAAAAAGTACGACTATGAATATTCTCACGGGCTATCTTTCCTCCACGTCAGGAAGCGTATCCATAGCGGGACTTGACGTTCTGGACAACCCTCTCGAGGCAAAAAAGCATATCGGCTATCTGCCCGAGCAACCTCCTCTCTATCTGGATATGACCGTTGAGGAATATCTCATATTCAACTACGACTTAAAGGGCTGTAAGCTCAACAGAGATAAGCACCTTGAGGAGATCTGCGAGATAGTCAAGATCAAGGACGTATACAAGAGAGTTATCAAAAACCTCTCCAAGGGATACCGCCAGAGAGTCGGTATAGCACAGGCACTCATAGGCAGTCCCGAGGTCATCATCTTTGACGAGCCTACCGTCGGTCTTGACCCCAAGCAAATAATCGAGGTCAGAAATCTGCTCCGAAATCTGGGACGCGATCACACCGTCATTCTCTCCACCCACATTTTGCAAGAGGTTCAGGCGGTGTGCGACAGAATAATCATCATAAACAAGGGTAAGATAGTTGCCGACGAAAAGACGGAAAACATCACCCGTGCGGTTGAAAACAACCGTCGCTTTACCGTCAAGATCTGCGGCCCTCAAAAAGAGGTTCTCGCCACACTCCGCTCAAAGCCCGGCATAATATTTGCCGAGGTTCAGCCTCAAAGGGACGGTGACGCTTACACCTACGCTATCGAAAGCGAGGTAGGAATCGATATTCGTAAGAACCTGTTCTACACCTTGGCGGAAAAGAACTGGCCTCTTATCGGTATGGAGGCTATGGGAATGAGCCTTGAGGACATATTTATAGCAATCGTTGACCAGAGTGCCCCCAAGTCAAGATACGAAAGACGCACAGCGAAGTCGAAAAATCAGCGAACGAGTGCCGAAACAGAGATGGCAAAGACGCTTATGAAGAACGCCGACAAGACGCAGGGCGGCCGTTATTCCGCTTTGTTTGACGACGACAGCAAAAAGTAATAGGATATTACAAAGAAACGAAAGGAGTTTTTCATTCACCCGTCAGGGTGCTTTGAAAATTATACGAAAATGTTTGCTATATACAAAAAAGAGCTTCGCTCTTACTTTATAAACGCGATCGGCTACGTTTACGTGGGAATTTTTCTTGCGGCGGCAGCAATGATATGCGGTCTTACCACCTGGCACAGTAAGTCGTACAATACGTCGCTCTACTTTACCTATCTCATATTTGCGTTTATCATACTTATCCCCCTGCTCACAATGAAGCTTTTCGCAGAGGAAAAGAAGCTGCGTACCGAGCAGCTTCTGCTGACAGCCCCCGTTACCATCTGGCAGATGGTGCTTGGAAAATTCTTTGCGGCATTCACCCTTTTCGTAGGTACGGTGCTGGCATCCTGCATCAATCTGTTCCCTCTTTACTCTATCGCAAGAGCAGAAAGAGCAAAGGCGTCCTACTCCGAGCTTCACGTAGGTCCTGTAACCGGCGAGGTGATCACCTGCGTTATAGGTGTTATACTCATAGGTGCCGCGTTCATCGCCATCGGCTTGTTCGTTTCATCTCTCACCGAAAACCAGCTGGCGGCGGCTGTGGTTACCATAGCTATAATAGCCGTTATGCTTGTTCTTAACGTAGTCAACGAGTACATCAGCTTCTATCCCGCCCGCTTCGTTATAGACTGGATCTGTATTATGAGCAGATTCGGAAACTTCACCACGGGCGTACTTGATTTTACAGCTATGCTCTATTATCTGTCGCTTACGGGCGTATTCCTTCTTCTCACGGCGAGAGTTTACGACAAACGCCGTTGGGGCTGATAGCGACTAAGAAAGGCAGGAACTGAAAATGAAAATTAAAGCATCAACAGGACGTAAGCTTCGCTACGGCGGTGTGTCCTTGGCTCTGAGTGCACTTATAATTGCGGTGGTGATCATCGTTAACGTAATATTCTCTGCTCTGGCACAGAAATTTATGTGGTACGGCGACCTTACCCCCGAACTGCTCTACACCATTTCCGATAACGCACTCAATATCATCGAAAAGGGAGATGAACAATTCGGATCTCAATCCCCTATCGAACGCGTAGATGAAATAAGAGCGGAAAACAAAAAATACAACGAGGAAAACGGACTTACCGCCGACTCCGAGGGATACAAGGACGAGAAGCCTATGATAAATATCGTCTTCTGTGACGATCCCGATACCGTTCAGGAAAATCTATATCAGAAGTACATTTATCACAACGCACTGGAGCTGGAGGAAAAATTCCCCGACCATATACAGGTCATAAACTACAATATCGTGCGTAACCCCTCCTCCGTATCCCGCTTCAAGACCAATTCAAGATCAAATATCTACACCACCGACGTTATTATTGAATTTGGCACGGAATACAGAGTACACAGTCTGAAATCCTTCTATAAGTTCGACACCGAGGTTTCAGCCGACGAGCCTTGGGCGTATAACGGAGAAAAGGCACTGACCTCCTCCATTCTTGCGGTCACGAGAGCAGAATCTCCCATCGCTTGCTTCACCTCCAACCACGGCGAGGCAGTTCAGGATCTGGCTCTTTGGGATACCCTTTACGACGCAGGCTACGACGTACAGCTTCTCGACCTGTACACACAGGAAATACCCGAAAAGTGCAGACTTATCGTGGTATTTGACCCTCAGGACGACTTCAGAATGGCTGACGGAATCTCCCAGACCAGCGAGATAGACAAGCTCGACGACTTCCTTGACGCCACCAACTCTATGATGGTATTTATGGACCCCGACGCACCCAAGCTTGAGAATTTTGAGGAATATCTTGAGGAATGGGGAATTTGCTTTGACAGAACTCAGCTTTCTGACGGTCAGTACGATTCTCACCTCATAACCGACCCCTCTCAATCCCTCACCAGCGACGGATACACCTTCCTTGCTGAGTATACCACGGCGGCAGGTAACATGGGAGCATCCCTCACAAAGGATATGAGATCCCGTCCCACCGCACAGAGTATAGTTTTCGCAAACGCTATGTCCCTTTCCTACTCCGACGTGTACGAGTACAGCCACTACACCCCCGCAGAGGGTTCTACCGTTGAAAACGACGTACCCTTCAACTATGCGTCCTACAACAAAAACGGAGTAAACAGAAATATCTACGATATTTTCGTAACCAGCGACAAGGCGAAGGCGTATGCGGGAGCATCAGCTGATCCCGTACAGCTGTCCACCGCGGCAGATCCCTTGAAGCTTATGACTCTCACCGTCGAGCATAGAAACGTAGACGAGCATAACTACGACAGCATTGATAACGCATCCTACGTTATCGCCTGCGGCTCAACCGAATTTGCATCGGAAACGCTGCTGGGCTCTAACTCATACGGTAACACCGACTTCCTTCTGACAGCACTCCGAGCGATCGGACGTGAGCCCGTACCCGTAGGACTTATGTTCAAGCCCTTTGCGGATTATACCATTGATACCATCACCACATCTGATGCAACTCAGTACACCGTAGTTCTTGCGGTTACGCCCTTGCTCATATGTGCAATAACGGGTGCATTTATAATTATCAGGAGAAAACACAGATAATGAAAAAAAGATCAACGCTCCTAAAAAGGCGTAAGCTGGCGATAATCGCCGCCGCTGTTGCGGTGGCGGCTCTCGCGGTTGCACTCTTCTTGGTGTTGGACTACGTGAACGGAACTCCGTTCGAGGACCCCGCTGACGGAAGGGTGTATTATATACGCCACAGCAAAAATGAAAACAAAGAAACCGTTTATGCCCTCTACGATACGGACAAAAAAACCGTAATGCCCACGGAGGAGCAATTCGGATATTACGTTACCCACGCGGGAACGCTGGTTGAGGTAAATGCAAAGACGGGAGAATTCGGAGAGATGATCCTCGTGGATACCGTGGGAAGCGAGAAGCTTGACTTCAATCAGAGAATACTGATGTTTCCCCATCTCGAGCAGCGGGATATTCTCAGCATCGAGGTAACCAACGACGAGGGCGAGTTTGCCTTCATCAGAGTTGATGCAGACGGCAAGATAAATCCCTCCGGAAGCTTTGTTCTTGCCAACTCCCCCACCGTAAAGTACGATCAGGAGCTTTTCGCTTCACTGCGTGTTGACGCGGGCTATACCCTCACCACCCACAAAATAGAGTCCCCCATAAAGGACGCTAACGGAGAGTATACGGAGTACGGACTTGTAGAACAGCAGAGAGTTCGTCAGGTAACGGACGAGGCAACGGGAGAGGTCATCGAAGAGGTCTACACCTACACCCCCGCGTTCTACATCATTACCGACGTAAAGGGCAACAGCCATAAGGTAATTATCGGCGATATGCTGGTAACGGGAGAGGGATATTACGTTCAGTACGTAGAAATGGATAAGCAAGGCAACGAAACCAAGAGAGATGCGGTATACGTTCTCTCAAGCAGTCTTGGCAACTCCATGCTGGTTGCCGTTGAGAATTTCGTAACGCCCCAGATCACCTATCCTATGGAGATGAACAACTACTTTGACGTTGACAACTTCAAGCTGTACAGCATAAACGAAAGCGGCAACGGATACAAAGACCCAGTGGTCGGCTTCACCTACGTGGATATGTCCTTGAGAGAAAACAAAATCAACTCATCTATCCCCTTCGTATTCCTTGAGGGCTTTGAGCTTAACGGATATATCCCGAACTACACCAATATCGACTCCTGCTTGCAGTCGCTGTACTCTCCCTCCTTCTCGGGAGTAGTAAAGCTGGCACCCACAAAGCATGATCTGGTCAAATACGGTCTGTCCTTTGAGGTGGGAACGGACGAGGACGGCAACCCCGTATACAAAATGCTGTCCGACAGCAAGATAATGTTCGATTTCGACGTGTTCGATGGCAGTGGCAAGCTCCTTCAAACCTTGCGACACACGGTATATTTAAGCGAACCCGATGAGGACGGCGGTCGCTATGCGTTTACCGAGATAGTCCCCCTTAAAGAGGACGGAACGCCCGACACAAGAAAGGCGTATGACCTTGATATGATAGTAAAGCTTGAACAACAGAGCGTGGCTTACCTCAAATGGGACAGATACGATTGGATAGAATCCTCGTTCTTTAACGTAAATATCGCATTCTGCGATAAGATAACGATTTCTTCTCCGAACTATTCCGCAAACTTTGATCTGGATAACTCCAAATCCGATATGTCACAGTCGGTAAACTCCAACAATCTTATCATTCACGGAACGGATTCGGCAGGAAACGATAAGACCACCTTCTCAAGACTCGAAAGATACGACAAGAGTGGAAACCTCTGGATAATCACAGCTGCCGAGGTTGAGTGTTACAGTCCCACGGGAACTCAGCTGACCATTGAAACGGCTTACTACGAGTACAACGCAATGGGCAAACAGGTAAGAGCGTTGCAAGGAAGCATTCCCTGTGCCGACGGCAGCAGCGTATACGTAACCGCTAACGAGATCAAGATAGTGACGGGAAGCGGTACGCAGACGATTCTGCGTTACGACACCAATCTCTTCAGAAGCTTCTACGAAACCCTGCTCTATGCTTCCATATCCGACTCCTACGTGGTAGATGCCGAAACCGAAGCACAGATAGTGACCGACGAAAACCTCATTCTGACGTTGACACTTGTCACCGCTCCCGACTCGGAGCATACGGAAGAAACGGTCTTTAAGTTTTATAGACTTACCAACCGCAAGGCGTACATCACCGTAAACGGAAACGGCGGATTTTACGTTCTTACCGACAGAGTGGAAAAATTCATATCCGATTCGCAAAGATTCTTTGCAAATCAGCTTATCGATTCCACCGCTAAAAATTAACAGCAACCACAAAAAAGAGGGACTGAGTCATCATTAACGTTGACCCAGTCCCTTTATGCTGTAAATTTTGATTTATCGGGGAGTTGACCTCTCAGTCAGCTCACGCTGACAGCTCTCCTAAAAGGAGAGCCTTTTTAAGCATACTGCAAACATATCAAAAGCCTCGCCCTTTGGGAGAGGTGGCACCGTTAGGTGAC
>JAZOUQ010000145.1:0-124300 GCA_045658185.1 Eubacteriales bacterium | reverse complement strand
GGAAACCCTCGGATAATTGCAATAATATTTCAACAAAACTCATTATTAAGAATTACTTTTCTTCAGTTTTAATAACGCACTCTTCTCCGGCAGATCCAGCCTCAGCTGCGATGATCGCCTTGGACATGCTGTCTTTATCGGTGTACTTATCCTTATCTGCAACTCTTATAACAGCAACCTGTTTGTTATTAAGATAGGGGATGGTTATTTCCATATTTGCAAGTCTTTCTTCGGTAATAGTCATACCATTCCAAATGCAGTCGATACTCTTAGACTGAAGAAGAGCCTCTTTGCTGTTCCAATCTATTTCCTTGAATTCAACAGTGAGTTCGAGCTTTTCGGCAACAGCCTTTGCAAGTTCAATATCAAAGCCTATCAATGTATCGTTTTCTTCGTATGCGATAGGAGCGAAAAGGGTATAACCAACGATAAATTTATCCTGTGCAACAATGTAATCCCAGTCAGCTTTTTCGGATTCGGTAAGCTCGGCAATCTGAGCATTCTTATCAATGCAAAGTTCAGACTTTATACCGTACTTGTCTGCCAATTCATCAACAACACCTTCATTGGTAAGCTCGATCAAAGTCTTGCTAATCATCTTCGCAAGACCGCTTCCTTTTCTTGCAGCTATACCGTACTGTTCGGTGCTAAGTTCAAGATCTTCAACGATCATAAGAGAATTGGAATAATTGGTGTCCTTGCTCATATAATAGCCTGCCATAATGCTATCCATAATACCTACGTCCACCGAACCTGCATTCAGCTGGAGCAGAACATCCATCTGACCATCAAGAGGGCGATACTCTTTACCTATCTTGAGGTCTTCTTTGCCACAAGAAACAAGTGCGAAAGAGCACATAATTAATGCGAGAACCAAACATAAAATTTTTTTCATAATGATTTCCTCCAACGTTGTATTTTTTTTACAACATAATTAAATTTTTAGTCTTTATCACTTTACCTTGATAAAGCACTAACATGATACCACAAAATATAGGATTTGTCAATACGTTTATGAAACATTTATGAGAAGATTGTCAAAATATTTTAATGAGTTTCATTAATATTCACAAATTTGCATAGAAATGTACAAAAAAAAAAGGTATAATGTTATAAAGACTATAAATGGAGGCTTTCTTATGAACTATATTGAAACTTACAATCATTGGCTCGGTAGCAAAAATATTGATGATGCAACGAGAAATGAGCTTGAAGCTATGAAAGAAAACGATGCAGAGATCAAGGAGCGTTTTTATCACGAGCTTGAATTTGGAACCGCTGGACTTAGAGGTGTTTTGGGTGCGGGTATTAACCGTATGAACAAATATCTTGTAAGAAAGACCACTAAGGGATATGCAGAGTATATCAAGAGCGTGGGCGAGGATGCGTGTAAGAGAGGCATCGTTATAGCACACGATAACAGACGCTTCAGCGTTGAATTTTGCAGAGAAACAGCAGGAGTTCTTGCGGCTAACGGTATAAAGGCGTATATTTTCGACTCGCTTCGTCCTACTCCCGAGCTTTCCTTTGCTGTGAGAGAGCTTAATGCGTTTGGCGGTGTTATGATAACGGCATCTCACAATCCGCCTGAGTACAATGGATACAAGCTTTACGACGAAAGAGGCTGTCAGCTTATTCCTTCTGTTAATGATTTGGTAGTTGCTGAAATTGCAAAGATCGACGATCCGCTTACGGTAGAGGCACTTTCTCTTGACGAAGCAGGGGATCTTATTCAGGTTTTGGGTAGCGATATTGACGAGAAATATTACAGTGCAGTAATGTCTATATGCGTTCGTCCCGAAGTTAAAAAGGATATAAAGATTGTATATTCTCCTCAGCACGGTACGGGAAATATACCTGTAAGAACCGTGCTTGAAAGATTGGGATACAACGTTATTCCCGTTGAGGAGCAGTGTCCTCCCGATACCGAGTTCAGCAAGACGCTTAGTCCTAATCCTGAAAATAAGGAAGCGTATTCTCTTGCAATCGAATATGCGAAGAAAACGGATGCGGATATTGTTATCACCACCGACCCTGACTGTGACCGTCTTGGTGTTGCGGTTAAGCAAAACGGTGAATATGTGCTGATGACGGGTAATCAGTCTGCCGCAGTATTGCTTGAGTATATTCTCGAGGGAAGAAAAGAGAAGGGAAAGCTTCCCGATAACGGAGTTATGTTTAACACCATAGTTACTTCTGACCTCGGTGACAGAATTTGTGATAAGTACGGTGTAAATGTTGAAAAGACCTTGACAGGATTTAAGTTCATTGGTGACAAGGTATATAAGCATGAGCTTAAGGGGGATAAGCAGTTCGTATTTGGTTACGAAGAAAGCTACGGTTGCCTTGCTGCTGATTTTGTCCGCGACAAGGATGCTGTTCAGGCGTCACTTATGCTTTGCGAATCTGCCGCTTATTACAATCAGCAGGGAAAGACTTTGTTGGACGTTCTCTATGGGCTTTATGCAGAACACGGATATTTCCTTGATGCACTTGATAATTTTATGTTCAAGGGTATAGACGGAAATGATAAGATGGAGGCACTTCTTGACGACCTGCGTAAGAATCCTCCCAAAAAAGCAGGAGATGTAAATGTCGCTTGTGTTGAGGATTATCTTTCCGAGGATATGAAGAAGGCGGGATTCCCCTCGTCTAACGTTCTTAAGTTTATTCTTGAGGACGGAAGCTGGGTCGCTGTTCGTCCCAGCGGAACGGAGCCTAAGTGCAAATTCTACTTTAGTGTTGTGGGCAAGGATAAGGACAGTGCAGGTATAAAGCTTCAGGTTATGAGAGATACATTTGAAGCAGGTTGCAAATAATTAAATCTATAAAAAATCACCGACAGACTCAACTTGAGCCTGTCGGTGATTTTTTATTTTGCGAAAGTTGCCTTTTCAATAAAACCGTTACTGTTAAGAGTCTTGTCGTAAAACCACTTTCCGCTGTCCGAGAGCATATCATAGGTCCACGCACCGTTGTTTACGGCATCTACGTTTCCTTTTATGAACATATGCTGTGAAGATGTTTTGCTTGAAGACGTTGCGGATATTCCTCTGAACAGCGTATAGTTTACGTCATTTTCGAGAATTACGTTAAGATACTTGTCTGCCTCGTCGAAGTCTGCGTCCAATCCCCCAGTTGATTGAGCGATCATTGCAGCGGTTGCGGGGCTAAATTCGGTTATAACGATAGTCAAGCCGTTATTGACGGCATCGCAGAATCTCCAACCGTACAAAACACGATCCTTTGTACCATAGTTAATATCATAGGTGGTTGTGTATGCGTAGCAGTGGTATGTATATGCTACGTTGTGGGAAATTTCAGTGCTGAAAGGCTTATCAATAGGGTCGTCGCCTTTTGCTGCCGATTCATCGGAAAGCCGTCTGGCGTGTATATTTGGAGCGGCAATTATTACAGACTGTGAACCGGTTTTGCGAATAGCATAAGCAATAGCTTCTTCAAACGGTCTGATATGATCTTCCCAGCCGTTAGGTGCGTTTATCGTAGGCTCATTACATACTTCGTATATTATGTACGGATTGTCGGTGTTTTCTTTGGCAAGTGACGAGAAAAATTCATTTACATCGTTTTGCATCTTGGGAAGATATCCCGTTTCGGGCAAGGCATTTTCATTATGCATAATTACACCCCAGTCAACAATGCAGTACATTCCAAGCTGTGTTGCTCGTTTTATTGCATCTTTAATGAGGGATATTAACTCGGGACGCTTTTCTAAATTATGATAGTATTTGTCGCCCAGCATCATAGTAATACGTACGCAATTCGCTCCCTCGTTCTGCAATCTTTTGAGATATGCTGTGCTGGTGTATTCACTGAAGCCATCCCACCCCGGATTATACGTTACCACTCCTTTAAGCACAATAACGTTACCTGCAACGTCGTAAAAACGACCGTTTTCCGTCATCAGCCACGCGGTATCGTCCGCTTGAGAGTCGTAATGGTTAAGGGTACAGGTAAGAGAAGTTCCGCTTTGAAGCTGGGTATAGTTTTCGTTTTCTAACGAGTTGGCAGTAAACGTGTATTTCTCGGTAAGACCTGTTATTTTAGCAGTCCAATTACCCGCACCTTGAGAAATATAAGCACCGTCAGGTTTTCCGTTAATAAACTCAGCGGATCTTTTTGTTATTCTTACTGTATAACAAATATTTGTAGAAGTATTTTTCAGCTCACAAAATACTTCTGTCGGGCGAAGTCCAAAGGCGTTATCATAGTCTTTCCAAACTATATTCAACGCGGCAGATGACGTCTTATAGGAAATGGTTGTTTTGTCAGGTAAAACAAATGTGTCAGGTCCGTCCCAACGTGCAGTAAAGGTGCAATCTTGTGTTATGGGAGTAGAATCAACAAGTATCTTTTTGCCACAGCTGTCAAACCAACCTAAAAAGGTATATCTGTCACGTGTAGGGATTATGGAAGAAGCGTTGAGTGTTTGTCCATCTTCTACGTATTGTGTTTCGATAAACGAACCGCCATTGGTGTTTAATATTACGCGGTGTTTATCTCGACGAGCTATGCGGATCTCACAGGATCTCTCAACTCCGTCAACGGTGTAATTAACTGAAAAGACATTAACTCCCACATCTAAACTTACAGACTTACTATCTATAAACTCTCCGTTTTTTATAAGCTTAACGTTAACGCCTTCTATAAGCTCTTCTAAATTGTAAGTGCATGTGTTGTATGAACAGGCACGGATTATAACCTTTTCTGACATCTTGATTACCTCTATAGAATAATTATATTAAATTTAATTTTATCATATATATCGCACAGAAAACAGCCTCTATTCTACTTATGAACAAAACAATTATGCTATTATGAATATGTTTACTTAAAAACGAAGGTATTGATACAGGATTTTTGATATGACCTTTTTTATCGATTCGGCATATTATACTTATGAGAATGATTAATAATTCTCAAACTCATATAGAAAGGTTATGATAATATGTTTATGGATCATGATCCCATATCGTCTTGTGACAGATATGGAAATAATGTAAAAAACAGATGTTCTTTAGGTACAGGTTGCGGTACTCAAGAGCAACTCGGCTGTGGTGAGCGAAACACATGGGGATTGAAAAATCATCCTTTGGCAATGGTTTACGTTCCTTTACAGTCGTTTGATAAGCTTTATGATTTAGATGGTGCTTTGGAATCGGGAACTTTATTTGAAGAATTAAATCTTCCTTTTGAAGGCGAAAGCGTTTATAACTCGGGAAGGGGAGGATGTTGCCGTGGTTGACAGATATACATGCAGAGGTGTTTTAAGAAACACGGGAAATGCTATGGCTCGTAACAGCTCGTGCGGATGCAATACAGGTGGCTGTTCAGGTGACAGTGATTATAAACAAATATTGAGAAAGCTTCAAAAAGTAGACTTTTCCTTGGTGGATACTATTCTGTATTTAGATGCGTATCCTTGTTGCAAAGAGGCGTTGAACCACTATCACAAGCTGAAAAAGGAAAGAGAAGCTCTTGTGGCTATTTTAGCAGATAAGTATAATATGCCTATCAGTGCTCACAACAATTCAAGTGAGTGTAATTGGAATTGGACAGACGCTCCCTGGCCGTGGGAGTTTTCCGCAAATTAAACGAGAAGGGGAGATATTGATATGTGGATTTATGAAAAGAAACTTGAATATCCTGTAAAAATAAAAAAGCCCGATCACAATGCGGCTCAGATAATAATTTCTCAATTAGGAGGTCCCGACGGTGAGTTGGGAGCATCTATGAGATATTTGCATCAAAGATATGCTTGTCCTAATTCCAAAATAAGCGGTATATTAACTGACGTAGGAACGGAAGAATTGGCACACTTAGAGATAGTTGCGGCAATACTTCACCAGTTAACATCTGACCTGAAACCTGAGCAGATCGCAGGTACGCCGTTTGCTACGTATTTCGTTGACCATACTGCGGGCGTGTATCCTGTGTCTGCGGCAGGAGTTCCGTTTGATATGAAATACGTTGGGGTAAAGGGAGATTTAATTACTGACTTGCACGAAGATCTTGCAGCAGAACAGAAGGCAAGAACAACATACGATAATATACTTCGCTTGGTTGATAATCCCGACGTGAGAGATCCGATAAAATTCTTGAGGACAAGAGAGATAGTGCATTATCAACGATTCGGTGATGCACTGCGTATGGCACAGGATGATCTTGATTCCAAGAATTTCTACGCGTTCAACCCTTCTTACGACAGAAGGATGAAACAATAAATTAAATAACATTGGACTAATCGTTCAGGACGGCTTGGAAAATCAAGCCGTCCTATTTACTTTTTTAGGCTGTTATGGTATAATATAGCTGTTTTAAAGCAAATAAAATTTACGTAGGAGAGATTTTATATGAAAATCATAACTATAACCCTCAATCCTGCTTTCGATATTCATTGCTTTACCGATCATTTTTATCCGTTTCATGAAAATTTGGCGACGGTAACGTCAAGAGATGCAGGCGGGAAGGGAGTTAACATATCTCGTGCACTTACGGTGAGTGAAATTGAAAATACAGCTCTTGTTGTGCTTGGAGATGAAAATGCCGATGATTTTCGTAGAGCTCTTTCAAAATATGGAATGAACGTTGAGGAAATAGTCGTTAAAGGACGTATCAGGGAGAATATTACACTTCATACCAAGGATGCACCCGAAACGAGAATAAGTTTTTCGGGCTTTGCGGCTGATGATACGCTTATCCAAAAGGTAAAAAACGTTCTTGAGGACAAGGTTGATCAAAATACAATAGTTACTTTAACGGGAAGTCTTCCACAAGGTATGATGCTTGACGCAGTTAAAAAAATGCTTATTGAGATGAGAAATAAGGGTGTGAAGACAGTTATAGATTCAAAGTCATTTGAAATACAGGATATAATAGATTGCCACCCGTGGCTTATAAAGCCCAACGAGGAGGAAATAGTCGAGTATATTAATGCTGAGGTGGATACCCTTGATGAGGCTGCAGATGCTGCGGATAAAATCCGAAATATGGGAATAGAGAACGTTATGATAACGCTCGGGGCGAGAGGAGCGGTGCTTTCTTGTGAGGAAGGATGTTTTATTGCAGACGCTCCGTATGTTGACGCAATATCCACAATAGGTGCGGGAGATAGCTCTATAGGTGGCTTTATAGCCGCAATAAAGAAGGGCTATTCATATTCCGATGTGTTAAAAATGGCGGTTTGCTACGGTAGTGCGGCATGTATGACCGAGGGAACAGAGCCTCCATCAAAGAAAGACGTAGAAGCACTGTTGAAAATAACGACGGTAAGACAAAAATAAAAGAGTTTATTTAATTTGACAAAACAACTTCATTGTGATATAATGTTTGTAATATGATCAAGTGTAAGGTAGTTTAATATTATGATTGAAAAAGAAGAGCAACAAATCAAATATTTAAACAGAATACATTCTCCGCAAGATTTCAAGACGATCAGCAAGGAAGAAATGCCATTCGTAGCAGATGAGATTCGCAGAGAACTGGTACGCATCGTTTCTGAAAACGGCGGTCATTTGGCGTCCAATCTTGGAGTAGTAGAGTTGACGATGGCTATTCACAAGGTATTTGACACTCCAAAAGATCACGTCATTTTTGATGTGGGACACCAGAGCTACGTTCACAAAATGCTGACGGGACGGTATGACCGTATGGATACACTTCGTCAATCGGGCGGTATTAGCGGTTTTACAAACAGGGAGGAAAGTGAGCATGATTGCTTCGGTGCAGGGCATAGCTCCACTTCCTTGTCAGCTGCTTTAGGTTTTGCTGTTTCGGACAAGCTGAATGGCTCTGATGCATATACCGTCGCCGTAGTAGGTGACGGAGCGTATACCGGCGGAATGATACACGAGGCTCTCAATAATTGTCGGAAAGACCTTAATCTTATAATAATTTTGAATGAGAACGAAATGTCTATATCTAAAAATATAGGACGCTTCGCTCAAAATCTTTCAAAGCTTCGCACCCGTCCGGGATACTTTAAAACCAAAAGAGCCACGGGAGAGTTTTTGAAAAAGATTCCTCTTGTCGGAAAGCCACTTTTTAAGGTCATACTTGGTGCTAAGAAATTGTTAAAAAATATCCTTTATGGATCGAATTACTTTGAAAGCATGGGGCTTACTTATCTCGGACCAATAAACGGAAATGATTTTTCTCAGGTAGAAAATCTCTTGGAACAGGCGAAAAAGCTTGGGGAAAGCGTGGTCGTACATGTAAAGACGGTAAAAGGCAAGGGGTACGACCCAGCCGAAACAGCCCCCGATATTTACCACGGAATGTCACCGAGTAGGCAAAACAAAAGCGATTGCAGATCGTTTTCAAACCATATGGGGCATGTTCTTTCGGATATTGCAGAAAAAGACGATAGAATATGTGCGATAACCGCGGCTATGTGTGACGGCACGGGATTGTGCGAGTTCAGAGAAAAATATCCTCAAAGATTTTTTGATGTGGGAATAGCGGAAGAACACGCACTGACCTTTGCAGCAGGACTTGCCGCAGGCGGTATGCGGCCTGTTGTTGCTGTGTATTCTACGTTCTTACAGAGAGGCTTTGATAACGTAATTCACGATATTGCACTTCAAAAGCTTCCCGTTATAATATGCGTTGACAGAGCAGGGCTTAACGCTGCCGACGGAGCAACACATCACGGCATTTTTGACGTTGCGTTTTTGTCCGAAATACCCAATTTGAAGATTTACACCCCCATAACCAACGATATGCTTGAATTGTGTATAAAGAAGGCTATTGATGAGGGTTGTCCTTGTGCCATCAGGTATCCTAACGGATATGAGGACGAGGCTGTCAAAGCTCAATTTTACGGTGAGGGTGCTGTATGGCAGATTGCCCGACGGAATTTCAGAGAGGATTTCTTGCCAGAAACAGTTATCGTAACACACGGACGAATTGTAAAAGTTGCTATGGAAGTTTGTGATAAGCTGAAAAATACGGGAATTATTCTTTTGGAACAGCTGAAGCCTTATAATGAAACAGCCGATGCAATAATAGAGTTGTTGCCCGATAGTTGCCGAAACGTAGTATTCCTGGAAGAGGAAATACGGAGTGGCGGTATGGGAATGAATCTTTACACATTGCTTTCTGACAGAGCTGAAATGAAAGACAGAAAGCTAAAAATTTTGGCTGTTGACGATACCTTTGTTACCGATAGAAGAACAGGAGAACATATTTATACTTCGGCTGGAATAAACATTGACGATATAGCTCGCACTGTTGAAAGTATGATCGAATAAAAAAATATAAAGCTCAAAACGGCACATCTATAAAATAGGTGTGCCGTTCTAATATAAAAACAACTTCCCATCTTTTTTTGAAACATCAAACAACCGTTGGTTGAGCGGTTCGCTGAACAAGTTGTTTACAAAGTTAGATAGGTATTGTATAATTGAATCATAACCGAAGCGCTCGCGGTAGATTTGTGAAAGGAAAATATCAATATGAAAGAAATTAACATTTCAAAAAACATAGTTGTTCTCAGAAAACAAAAAGGTATTACACAAGAGCAATTAGCTATTGCACTTAACGTATCTCCACAAGCAGTATCAAAGTGGGAAACTAATACATCTCAGCCTGACACGCAAACTTTGCCTCTTATTGCGGATTTTTTCGGTGTTAGCATTGATTATCTGTATTATGGTGAAGAAATGACCTATGATGAGATTTATGAAAAGGTATTTCAAAAAATAAAAAAACTTCCCAATCAAATGAGTAAGCAAGCGTATGAAGATGTATTGAAGATATTCGGCTACGCTCATCACGGAATTTCTTGGGGCAATCTTAAAGGTAGAGATTCTTCAATTTATGATGCGCCTGCCCACATTTCAAATGAAAACGGATTGTCGCTGTTATCTGGAAAAGGTTATGGAGCAATTTTGACAAGGACTTTTTTTGAAAATATAAATACAGATACTGTTGAATTCGCACAAACTATATTGCCCGTTTTGTCAGAGAAAAACAATCTTCTCGTTTGTATGGCAATCATATCTATGAGTGACATTAGTTTTGGTGAAATGCAAGAAAAGTTAGGCTTTGACGATGGTAGACTGCGAGCTTCTCTTGATGAGTTGATAAAATCAAAATTTGTAATAGAAAAGAAATCAAAGCATAAATCTTTGGGATTCACTTATGAAATCAATAGTATGTATCACACTTGTTTGTGTATTCTTATAGCTACGATTGAAATGCAAAGGTATTCATTAAAGGGCGTTTCTTGCTGTATGGGATACGGTGATTATCCAATAAAACTATAAATAAATCCCCGCATTTAGCGGGGATTTATTTATATATTTTTTACAAGAGAATGTTTGCAGTTACGACAGTTATCATGTTCAATTGGATTCGCTGTGCCGCAAACAGGACAGCTTACGACCGTATTGGTTGTATTGGGTAAAACGATAACTTGATTTGTTCCGTAAAGGTGGAATACTGTATCACCCACCTGGTATGTATCAAGATGTTGTTGCAATCGTGCTTTCCCGCTATACACCTTTTTATATATCAGCTTACCATTTTGCTTTTCGATGGTCAAATGGATCGTGTTTTTTAGATATATATGTTCTCTCGTAGGCTTGAAAGAGGAATCGTTGTCATGTGTAGTTATAATATCGACTTTTTTTATTTTTCCGCAATAAGTTGTATCTATCAATTTGTGCGGGACACCTGTGATTGCAAACGGAATTATCATAATAAGCACATAACAGGATATTTTAAATTCCAAAACATCCGTATTGATAAGAATATCACCCCAAAGAAGCAATATTGACGCAAAAATACAAATCAGAAGTATACAAGGAATAACTCGTATCAAAATTGTTTTTCTACAGTATGACATTAAATCTTTTGGTAACTTCATAATAAAACCTCTTTAAATGAACAGAATAAGTATTTATATTTTCTTACTTTCGATTGCAAATGCTCTCTATTAATTGAGACGATTTATAATCATTAAGCGTAACAGGAATTGTATAATTACAACTATTGATTCTTATGTAAGATACTTTTATATGTCCTACATTGGTGGATACGGTTTCTTCTGTTAAGGTAATATCACCATTATCATTTACACTATGGGATACCATTTGAACAGACGAAGAAATTAGGTCTATAATATATATTTTAAAAACAGTTTCTACCGATGATGAAAGTGTAATGTTCGTAATATAGCATATAGGAGAAATTAGCTTTCCATCTTTCCGTTTCTTTACGGTCGTATTTCTGAAATCATAACCAATAATCGTATTATCAGAACACTTTATTTGATTGTCCTGTATTATTTTTTTTAGTGCTTGTTCCACTTCCGAATCCTTAATTTTCAAAGAATTGCAAATAACAAAACCAATAATACACAGCAACAATATCGGAAGTCCAATTGGACCGCCCCCTCGAATGAAGGTTGCTACAAATGCCGATATTACTGTCAAGATAATCAAAAGTATTTTTACTATTGAAAAATTCTTTTCATTGAAATATTTTACCGTTTTGTTTTTATTCTTCATATCTATTTCCTTTTCTATATTTTTCTTTCAAAAACATACCAATGCGGTGTCAAACCGCCGTAAAAATAATCTCCGGATTTGTGTTGTACAAAAAGAAAATCCTTACCGTTTATTGTTTGGATCTGATATTCTTCGGCTGTCATTTCCTTATCGTCAAGAACAAACCCTTTGGTATATCGCAACATAAAGTTGGCAGTTCCCGACATAGTACGAATCATTCTTTTACATATTCCACGGGGTAAGAAACGAATATTCACCATGTAAATATCCTTATCCTCGCTAAATTTTTTGTGAGGCTCAAAATCTGATATTTTAGGTACAAAATCAAAAGCAGTCCATACACCGTGAACCGATTCATCATCTACAAACGGAAGATCCGTTTTGTCTATGTTGGGGCGGATTTGGTGTTCGGTATATGCAATAGTATCAATTTGACGATACAGGAGCATTATCGTATCTTCTCCGTTGTCAATGCAATCATCACTCAAAAATTGAATGATCATATATCGGGTTCCGTTCTGCTCGATCGTTCTATACAAATTAGGAATTGCAAATTTGTATTTTGGTGATATTCTATACAGTGTTCCTTTAGTCCAAAAATATTTCCATGCAAAAGTTCCGCCAGGCATAAATATTATCTCTTTGTCGGCAATATTCTCATTTACTTTTTCCCAAGACATCAAATTGTTCTCGTTAAGGAGCTTTCCGCACAGACACCATTTTCCGACAACTTGCGAATCATTTTCAAATGGAAGGAGAAGAGTTTCTGACAAAATAGGCTTTGCCAAATCTCCTCCGCACAGGTCATCGATTATTTTTATCTGATTTTTAAATTTGCCAATAGATTGAGATAATACCTCTTTTTTCTGTTGTAAAATATATCGTAGTTCTTCGCTTGATGCCAGCTGTATTTTTTTGATTTCGTCCAGAGAAAAACCAATGTTCTTATAGAATAATATCTGTTTATATCTTTCTACGGCATCAATCGAATAAAATCTATATCCACTTGACGAATCGGTTACATCTGCTTTTAATATGCCTTCAGAGTCATAATATCGTAAAGTTTGCGTACTTACATTGCAAATCTTTGCCAAATCACCTATTTTTATCATGTCATCGCCTCCTATGATACAATTATAACATTATAGTTAACTGTAAAGTCAAGAGGTTTTTTGTATTTTTTATTATATCGCAAAAAAATGACAGCAATATGAACGATTTGATGTATTTTCCTTTTTGATTTTTATTTTATAATCATCTTTATTTTTTTATAAAGATGTGGTATAATTATATAGATAGTTTGTCATAGGAGGTATAATATGAAAAACGGAGTATTTAAACTTTGTTCCGAGTTTGCACCAAGCGGCGATCAACCGCAGGCAATACAAGGGCTTGTTGACGGGATCAACAGCGGCAAAAGATACCAGACTTTGTTAGGTGTAACAGGCTCGGGAAAGACCTTTACTATGGCAAACGTTATAGCTCAACTCAACAGACCAACCCTCGTTTTGGCTCATAACAAAACGCTTGCGGCTCAGCTTTGCTCCGAATTCAGAGAGCTGTTTCCCGAAAATGCCGTGGAATATTTCGTGTCATATTATGACTACTACCAGCCCGAGGCATATATTCCCGGGAAGGATATGTATATTGAAAAGGACGCTATGATAAACGACGAGATAGATATGCTTCGTCACAGTGCTACGTCTGCTTTGTTTGAGAGAAGAGACGTTATTATCGTTGCAAGTGTGTCTTGCATATATTCCTTGGGTGACCCGGGTGAATATCAAAAGCTTGTTTTGGCAGTGCGTCCGGGTATGGAAATTAGCCGTGACGAATTTATCAGATCGCTTATCAAAATAAGCTACGATCGAAACGATCTTGCACTTGAAAGAGATAAATTCCGAGTGCGTGGAGATACCGTGGATATTATTCCCGCAAATATGAATGATGTGGCACTCAGAGTCGAGTTTTTCGGTGATGAAATAGATAGAATATCGGAGATAAATATTGTCACGGGAGAGATTATAAAGAGCTTAAACTACGCCGCTATATATCCTGCAACGCACTATGCTGTTTCCGATGATAAAAAGGAAGCCGCATTAGACGAGATAATGCGGGAGATGGTTGAGAGAAGGGAATACTTTAAAAGCGAAGGAAAGCTTATTGAGGCACAGCGAATTGAAGAACGGGTAAAATATGATTTGGAGATGCTTCGAGAGGTAGGCTTTTGCTCGGGCGTTGAAAACTATTCAAGAGTTTTATCGGGCAGACCGAAAGGCTCTACACCGTATACGCTTCTTGATTATTTTCCCGAGGATTTTATTATGTTCGTGGACGAGTCCCACGTTACTCTCCCACAGGTCAGAGGAATGAGCGGCGGAGATACGGCAAGAAAGAAAAATCTTATTGAATTTGGATTTAGATTGCCATCTGCATATGATAACCGCCCTCTGTATTTTGAGGAATTTGAATCGAAGATAAACCAAGCCGTGTTCGTGAGTGCTACACCGGGAGATTTTGAGGCTGAAAATTCCCAAGGCACGGTAGAGCAGCTTATTCGTCCTACGGGGCTTGTTGATCCTGAGGTTGAGGTTCGTCCTATTGAGGGACAAGTGGACGATCTTATTGGTGAGATCAGAATTCGTGTTAATAAGAACGAAAGAGTGCTTGTTACGACACTTACTCGAAAGATGGCAGAGGACCTTACGGGTTATCTTGAAAATAACGGTATAAAGGTAAAATATATCCATTACAATATCGACACCATCGAGAGAATGGAAATTATACGCGATCTTCGACTGGGTGAGTTTGATGTGTTGGTTGGAATAAATCTTTTGCGTGAGGGCTTGGATATACCCGAAGTTTCACTCGTGGCTATACTCGACGCCGATAAGGAAGGCTTTTTGAGAGCTGAACGAAGTCTTATACAGACTATTGGACGTGCCGCACGAAACGCAGAAGGTAAGGTCATAATGTATGCAGACGTTGTAACGGGTTCTATGGAACGTGCAATAAGAGAAACAAACCGACGCAGAGTTATACAGCAAAAATTCAACGAGGAACACGGAATTATTCCAAAGACTATTAAGAAGGACGTCCGAGATATTATTGAGATAGGCAAAGACGAGCGAAAGAATAAGAAAGAAAAATCAAAGGCTAAAAAGCTTTCTGTGGCTGAAAAGGAAAAGCTTATACTGGAGCTTACCAAGCAAATGAAGGAAGCATCCAGACGGCTTGAATTTGAACAGGCAGCATACATCAGAGATGAAATAAAAAAATTGAGAGAAGTATAAAATGGCAAAATCAATTATCATTAAGGGTGCAAGAGTAAACAATTTAAAAAATATTGATGTGGAAATCCCTCGAGATAAGCTTGTTATTTTGACAGGACTTTCAGGATCAGGAAAATCGTCGCTTGCATTCGACACTATATACGCAGAGGGACACAGAAGATTTGTGGAGTCCTTGTCTTCGTATGCAAGACAGTTTTTGGGGCAGATGGACAAGCCTGAGGTAGACCTTATTGAGGGACTTTCTCCCGCCATATCCATAGACCAAAAAACCACGTCAAAGAATCCTCGTTCTACTGTAGGTACGGTTACGGAAATCTATGATTATCTCCGTTTGTTGTACGCAAGGATCGGAACACCGCATTGTCCTATTTGCGGTAAGGAAATAAAAAGACAGTCTATCGATACGATTATGGATAAGATAATGGAGCTTCCTGAGGGAGAGCGATTTATGGTTCTTGCTCCTGTAGTCAGGGCACAGAAGGGAATGCACGAAAAGGTGTTTGCCTCTGCGAAGAAAAGCGGATATGTCAGAGTCAGAGTGGACGGAAATATCTATGACTTGTCGGAAGATATTAATCTTGATAAAAATAAAAAGCACGATATTGATGTTGTCGTCGACCGATTGGTCATGAGGGAAGATATTCGCTCACGACTTTCTGATTCTGTGGAAAACGCTCTAAAATTGGCAGACGGATATCTTACAATAATCACCGTTCCCAGAAGCGGAGAACCTGTAGAGCTTGAATTTTCTCAAAGCTACGCTTGTGAAAAACACAATATTTCCTTTGGTGAGCTTGAGCCGAGAATGTTTTCGTTTAACAATCCGGCGGGGGCTTGTCCTCATTGTGCCGGTATTGGCGATATGAGAAGAGTGGCGGTGGACCGTATTATTGCAGACGATAAGCTCTCTCTGCGACAGGGTGCTATTGCTGTAAATGGATTCAAAACACTGGAAGAACAGAGCTGGAACGGTCCGCTGTTTATGGCTGTGGGAAAAAAGCATGGTTTTGACCTTGATACTCCCATTTGCGAGTTTTCTGCAGAGCAATACAACAAGCTTTTATATGGAACAGGAAATGATTTCTACGAGATAAAAAGATGGTTTGGTGGAGCAGAGCATAGTCAAAAGACTCGTTTTGAGGGCCTTGTAAATATGATTGAGGCTCGCATACAGCAGGGTGGTCACGATGACTATTACGAGCAGTTTATAGAAGAAGCACCTTGTCCTGTGTGTAACGGGCAAAGACTGAATCCAAATTCATTAGCAGTTACTGTTAATGGCAAAAACATAGATGAATTTTGTCATTTTTCTGTTTCTGTCGCCCTTGACTTTATTGATGATTTTCAACCGCAGGGAATGGAAAAGGTCATATCTGCGGAAATATTAAAAGAAATAAAAGCAAGACTTGGATTTCTTAAGAGCGTAGGACTTGAATACCTGACATTGGCAAGAAAATCAGGCTCGCTTTCGGGTGGAGAAGCACAAAGAATACGACTTGCTACACAGATAGGCTCTGCATTGGTTGGCGTTTTATATATATTGGACGAACCGAGTATTGGGCTTCACCAGAGAGATAATTCCAAGCTGATAGCAACGCTAAAAAAGTTGCGAGATATAGGTAATACCGTTATAGTTGTCGAGCATGACGAGGAAACTATGATGGAATCGGACTATATAGTAGATATAGGTCCGGGAGCAGGAATTCACGGAGGAAATATCGTTTCGGCAGGAACTCCTCGTGAAGTTATGAATGACCCTAAATCTATTACGGGAGCTTATCTTGCAAGAAGAAAATATATACCCGTCCCTACAGAAAGAAGAAAAGGAAATGGCTGTTATTTAAGTGTTAAGGGAGCATACGAGCATAATCTGAAGAACGTAGATGTGGATATTCCTTTAGGTTGCTTCACTTGTGTGACAGGCGTGTCGGGCTCGGGAAAATCTTCTCTCGTTAATGGAATTATAGCTCCTGTACTTTCTCAAAAATTGAACGGTGCATTGAGAGGAAGCAGAAAATATAAGCAAATCGAGGGAACTGAAAATCTTGACAAGGTTATAGTTATAGATCAAAGTCCTATCGGAAGGACTCCTCGTTCTAATCCCGCAACGTATACGGGCTTGTTTACTGATATCAGAGAGCTTTTCGCGAGAACCTCCGACGCAAATGCAAGAGGGTATAAATCCGGAAGATTTTCATTTAACGTCAAGGGCGGAAGATGTGAGGCGTGTGAGGGCGACGGTGTAAAGAAAATAGAGATGCACTTTTTACCTGATGTTTACGTAACCTGCGACGTGTGTCACGGAAAGCGATACAACAGAGATACTCTTGAAGTCAAGTTTAAGAACAAGAGCATTGCTGACGTGCTGGAAATGACTGTTGAAGAGGCATTGATATTCTTTGACGGTATTCCGAAAATAAAACAGAAACTGCAGACACTTTACGATGTAGGATTGGGTTATATAAAAATTGGGCAGTCGTCAACAACAATTTCAGGCGGTGAGGCTCAGCGTGTAAAGCTGGCTACGGAGTTATCAAGACGAGGCACGGGAAAAACTATGTATATACTTGACGAGCCTACAACGGGATTGCACACAGATGACGTATCAAAGCTTATCAATGTGCTTCAAAGACTTTGCTCTGCAGGTAATAGCTTACTTGTTATTGAGCATAATCTTGACGTGATTAAAACCGCTGACTACATTATCGACCTTGGTCCCGAAGGTGGAGATAATGGAGGTACTGTAGTTGCTCAGGGCCCCCCTGAGGAGGTTGCTAAATGTAAAAAGTCCTATACGGGGCAATATTTGAATAAAGTGTTGAATAAATGATTTATTTATGCATACGGAGTTGATACAAAACAATATATTCCAAGGTATTTATTTTATTTCTATTGACAAATATTCTTTTGTGCTGTATAATACTTGTATAGAATTTTTTGGAGGACATTTCAATGAAAAAAATTATTAGTATTGCATTGGCTTTGGTTATGATCGTTTTGGGAATGAGCGTCTTTTCCTCTTGCTCTAAGCAGGATGACGTTCTTGTGATGGCAACTAATGCTGCATTTCCTCCTTACGAATACGTTGAAGGAAACGAATTTGTAGGTATTGATGTTGAAATCGCTAAGGCTATCGCAGAAAAGCTCGGTATGGAGCTTCAGATTGAGGACGTTGAGTTCGGTTCTATTATCGGAGGCGTTGCAGAAGGCAAGTACGACATGGGTATGGCAGGCCTTACTGTTACTGAAGAGCGTAAGCAAAGTGTCAATTTCTCTGAAACTTACGCCACCGGTATTCAGGTGATTATCGTTAAGGATGGCTCTTCTATTAGCTCTCTTGACGATATCTTCGTATTTGATGACGAGGGAAATCCTACTGCATTGAAGAACACCGATGTTAAGGTTGGAGTACAGCAAGATACTACAGGAGATATTTATTCTTCTGATGATATTTCCAACTGGGGTCTTAACAATGTAGCAGAGGATGGCACTATTACTACCGATCGTGTAGTTCGTTATAAGACAGGTGCTGAAGCTGTTGAGGCACTTAAGACTAACAAGGTAGATATGGTTATTATAGACAACGAGCCTGCTAAGTCTTTCGTTGAGGCAAATGAGGGTATTCATATTCTTGAGGGTGATAATGAATATGCTATCGAGGATTATGCTATCTGTGTTTCCAAGGATAACGAGGAGCTTCTTGAGAAGATCAATCAGGCTTTGAAGGAACTCAAGGAAGATGGTACCATCGATGCTATTGTAAACAGGTACATCAATAGCGGAAAGTAATCTGATTATAAATTTTGTGAATGGGTTATCGCGTCTGTTTTTTGACGCGATAACCTCTTTAATACTTTAAATTCAAAGAGGAACTGTAATGGATTTTTTTCTCAAGCTAAAAGATGATTTTGTTCTTAACTTCGTTAATGACAATCGTTGGAAATGGCTTATTGACGGATTGAAAAACACTCTTGTTATAACTTTTTTCGCACTGTTAATGGGTCTTGCTATCGGTATTGTAATAGCTATTATTCGTTCAACGTTTGACAAGAATAAAGAGGTGTACAAAAAAAGAGGCGGTCTTTTTTATTTTGTTTGGTGGATAATGAACGCAATATCAAATCTGTATTTGACCGTCGTTCGAGGAACGCCTGTTGTCGTACAGCTTCTTATTGCTTATTTCATAATATTTGCGTCGTCAAGAAATGGAACTATGATAGCTATTTTTGCCTTTGGATTGAATTCGGGTGCATATGTAGCTGAAATAATTCGAGGCGGAATTATGTCTATTGATAACGGACAGTTTGAGGCGGGACGTTCGGTTGGCTTCAACTATGTTCAAACTATGATATACATAATAATTCCTCAGGTGTTCAAATCGATACTCCCAACGCTTTGTAATGAGTTTATCGTTTTGATAAAGGAAACATCTGTTGCGGGATACGTTGGAATAGCTGATCTTACCAAGGCAGGAGAGAGGATAAGAGGTGTGACCTTTTCCGCGTTTATGCCACTTATAGCGGTTGCCCTTATATATTTGGTTGTTGTTATAATATTGACGCAACTTGTAAAAATACTTGAGAGGAATTTGCGTAAGAATGAAAGATAATCACGATATAATCATAGAAACCAAAGACCTCAAAAAGCATTATAACGGTCATAAAATAAAGGCTCTTGACGGAGTTGATCTTAAGGTGCATCGTGGTGAGGTCGTTGTTATAATAGGTCCTTCGGGAAGTGGAAAATCTACATACCTTCGATCACTGAATCTTATGGAAATGCCTACTTCTGGCAGCATTATATTTAATGGCGTTGATATAACAGAGAAGAAGGTAAATATAAATCTTCACAGACAAAAAATGTCTATGGTTTTCCAACACTTCAATCTGTTTCCACATATGACGGTTTTAAGAAATCTTACGATTGCTCCTACAAAACTGCTTAAACATACCAAGGAGCAGGCTGAGAGTAAGGCAATGAGCTTATTAAAAAGAGTTGGACTTGAGGATAGAGCAGATGCTTATCCCGCAATGCTTTCAGGCGGTCAAAAGCAGAGAATTGCTATTGCGAGAGCGTTGGCTATGGAGCCTGATGTTATCCTTTTTGATGAGCCTACATCGGCACTTGACCCTGAGATGGTTGGCGAGGTTCTTGATCTTATGAAAGAGCTTGCAAACGAAGGAATGACAATGGTGGTTGTAACACACGAAATGGGATTTGCCCGTGAGGTTGCGGACAGAATAGTATTTATGTGTGATGGAGTGATCGCGGAGGAGGGAACTCCCGAGGAGTTCTTTAATTCACCGAAGAATCCCAGACTCCAACAATTCCTTCAAAAGGTACTTTAAAAGCTTGTTTAGCTATTTACGAATGAGCTCGGTATTGAACCGAGTTCATTCTTTTTTATTGGGGAAAATTCGATTTCAATGTTTTTACCAAAAAAAGTAATAATTTTATAGATAAATTCGTCAAATAAATTTAAGGTGTGTATTGACAACTTTCGCAATATATGATAAAATGTAGAAATAATAGGATCATTCGAAAAGGAAGGTTTCAGTATGAACAATTCAGAAAAGACAATGGACAAAATCGTTGCTCTGTGTAAGGGCAGAGGCTTTATTTTCCCCGGCTCGGAGATATACGGCGGTCTTGCTAACTCTTGGGACTACGGTCCTCTCGGCGTTGAGTTTAAAAACAACGTAAAGAAGGCTTGGTGGAAAAAGTTTGTTCAGGAGTGTAAATATAACGTAGGTCTTGACAGTGCCATCATTATGAATCCCCAGACTTGGGTGGCTTCTGGTCACGTTGGCGGTTTCTCTGACCCCCTTATGGACTGTAAGAGCTGTAAGACAAGACACAGAGCTGATAAGCTCATTGAAGAATATGCATTCGAGAACGGTCTTGAGGACAATCCCGCAGGTTGGACCTTTGAGCAGATGGCTGATTACATCAAGGAAAAGGGAATCGTTTGCCCCGATTGCGGAAGTGCAGACTTCACCGAAATCAAAAAGTTTAACCTTATGTTCAAGACGTATCAGGGTGTAACCGAGGACTCAACCACGGAGCTTTATCTCCGTCCTGAAACGGCTCAGGGTATTTTCGTTGATTTTGCGAACATTCAGCGTTCTGCAAGAAAGAAGTTGCCCTTTGGTGTTTGCCAGATAGGTAAGTCATTCCGTAACGAAATAACTCCCGGAAACTTTACTTTCCGTACCCGTGAGTTCGAGCAGATGGAGCTTGAGTTCTTCTGTAAGCCCGGTACTGACCTTGAGTGGTTTGCTTTCTGGAAGGAATACTGCCGCAAGTGGCTTGTTGATCTCGGTATGAGAGAAGAAAACCTTAAGCTTCGTGACCATAGTGCAGAGGAGCTTTCCTTCTACTCTAAGGCAACAACTGACTTTGAGTTCTTGTTCCCGTTTGGTTGGGGCGAGCTTTGGGGTATTGCAGACAGAACCGACTATGACCTTTCTCAGCACGCAAAACACAGCGGTAAGGATATGATGTACTTTGATCAGGAAACCAACGAGAAGTATACTCCTTACGTTGTAGAGCCTTCACTCGGTGCTGACCGTGTGGCTTTGGCTTTCCTCGTTGATGCATACGACGAAGAGATAGTTGATGCTGAAAAGAACGATATGCGTGTAGTTCTTCACCTCCATCCGTTCCTCGCTCCTTTCAAGGCAGCAGTTCTTCCTCTTTCCAAGAAGCTTTCCGAGGGTGCAGAGAAGGTATTTGACGATCTCGCTAAGTATTTCAGCGTAGATTATGACGAGGCAGGCTCTATCGGTAAGAGATATCGCCGTCAGGACGAGATCGGTACTCCTATGTGCATTACCTATGACTTTGATTCCGAGGTTGACGGTTGCGTTACCGTTCGTGACAGAGATACTATGGAGCAGGTAAGAATTCCGATTACCGAGCTTAAGTCTTACATCGAGAAGAGAATTGAGTTCTAAGTTCTTAAGATTTATTCTAAAATTTAACAACCCCGAAAATGCTTTGGCTTTTCGGGGTTGTGTGCTGTGATTTTTTATGAGGTTTTTACATATGAAAACATTTCAACCTAAATTATTTACATCTTTAAAGGATTATAACGGCCATAAGCTGGTTAACGACGTAGTAGCGGGTATAATCGTTGCTATAATCGCTCTTCCGCTTTCGATAGCCTTAGCGATAGCATCAGGGGCAACACCCGCACAGGGACTTTATACAGCCGCTGTTGCAGGTCTTGTTATTGCTTTCCTTGGCGGTAGTAACGTAAACATTTCAGGACCTACCGCTGCATTTGCAACGATAGTAGCGGGAGTTATAGCGTCAAGTGGCTTTGAGGGACTTGTTATTGCAACTGTTATGGCGGGAATTATTTTAATAATTCTTGGACTTTGCAAGGCAGGCTCTCTTATCAAATTTATGCCACATACGATAACTGTCGGTTTTACGTCAGGCGTAGCTGTAACAATACTTATAGGACAGATAAAGGATTTTCTCGGTCTTGATTTCGGTGGTGCGAAGCCGGTAGAGGCGGGAGAGAAGCTCGTAGAGATAATAAAGAATATAGGCACGATAAATTTGACAGCCTTGGCTGTTGGCGGGATTGGTTTGTGTATCCTCATTGCTTGGAACGTTCTTGCGGCAAAAACAAAAGGAAGAGCATCCGTTATATTTACAAAAATACCTGCTTCGATTATAGCTGTAATAATCGGTGTAGTGATTGTTATGTTTACTCCTCTGAAATCTGCTACTATTGGAACTCTCTATCCCGATCTGACTTCAGGATTTCCTAAATTTTCATTCCCCAGCTTCAGTGTGAATACAGTAATAGCTGTAATTCCCGATGCGTTTGCAATAGCTATCCTTGCCGCTATCGAATCATTGCTTTCTTGCGTTGTTTCCGATAAGATGATTGGTGATAAGCACAATTCCAATACAGAGCTTATCGCTCAAGGTGCAGGAAACATCTGCTCAGGTTTGTTCGGCGGTATTCCCGCGACGGGAGCTATCGCAAGAACAGCGGCAAACGTTAAAAACGGCGGACGAACTCCCGTGGCAGGTATCGTACACGCAGTGGTAATATTGCTGTTTTTGGTGGTTCTTATGCCCGTAGCAAAGCTCATTCCTATGCCAATAATCGCGGCTATTCTTTTCATAGTTGCTTATAATATGAGCGAATGGAGAGAATTTCTCGCAATTTGCAAGACCAAAAAAATTGGCGATATTGCAGTTTTGTTGGCTACGTTTATACTTACCGTAGTTCTTAATCTTGTAGTTGCGATTATCGCAGGAATTATACTTACACTTATATTCTATGTTATATCTAAAATCAAAGTAAAAAAAGAGAATAACGTATAAGAAAACACGCTTCCGTATTAAAAAAACGGAAGCGTTTTTAATATAAAAAATGCTTGGGATAGACCCAAGCATTTAAAGAATGGTGCCGGTGGTCGGGGTCGAACCGACACGGTATCGCTACCACTGGATTTTGAGTCCAGCACGTCTGCCAATTCCATCACACCGGCGAATGCGTTGAAACATTCAACGCTAAATATTATAACACAACCAGGTACTAAAAGTCAATAGATTTTTAGAAATTTTTTAACTAATAATCGCAAATTCATCTTGCGGAATTTTGCAGTTTTTTAATATTCCGTCATATATACGCTCTACACCGTCTATTTTCATAAAATCATCGGGGAGCATAAGGTAGGGGTCTTTGGGGAGCTTGATCTCGCCCGAGCTATTTAAAATTATTGCCACAAACTGCGAACAGGTGAGCTTCATTTTTCTCTTTATCTTAATTCCAAACGCCATTGCAAGCAATCCTATAAAGCTGTATTTCGCTTTTTTGTAATTGTTAAGAAAAAAGGTGATTTTTTCTTTCATATCTTCATATGCTTTATCTGAAACGGTCAATGCGTATACTGCACTATGGCAATCCGGATATAAAGCAAACACCTCGGTGTGTATGTTTTCAATTATCAAGCCCGCTTTAAAAGGATTTTTTATCTTCCTTCTTGCATAGCTATAAAAATGGTCCGTGGCGGGAACGAGTGAAAGGGAAGTATGCGTAAACGTTCCGCCTTTAACTGCATGTATTACACGTGCAGGTACTGTTCCTGTTCTCGTTAATAATATATATATTTTCTTCAAAATGAGTCCTCTCGGTCAGAAAAGAAATAAGAATATATTAATTATAGCATACTTTACTCTATTTTTCAATATAATATTTTACTTTCTTGACATTTTATATATATTATGATATAATTGATATGCTTAGTTATTCAAAGGAAGTGGATATTATGAGTAGCTTTTGGAAATGTTTATGGGCAGAAATTAATCTTGACAATATTATAAATAATTTCAGTGTTATAAAGCAAAGACTGGAAAAAGATACGAAAATATGTTGCGTTATAAAAGCTGATGCATATGGGCATAATGCTCCCAAGATCGCATCGGTTCTTGAAGCGGCAGGAGCTGATATGTTTGCCGTTTCAAACATAGAAGAGGCGATACAGCTGAGAAATACAGGTGTACGAATTCCAATACTTATACTTGGATATACACCGCCGGAGTGTGCTGTCTTCCTTGCTGAAAACAATGTTTCACAATGTGTTTATTCCTTGGAATATGCTAAATGTTTATCAGAAGCTTTATGTAGTTGTAATACGTCCGTAAACATACATATTAAGATCGATACCGGAATGGGACGTTTAGGCTTTCAATACGATGAAAGCTTGAATACAATACCTCAGATAGTAGAAGCATCAGCTCTTGCCGGTTTGAACGTAGAGGGAATATTCACGCACTTTTCTGTTTCCGACGAAGGAGCAAACGGAGAGAGTTACACCAAAGAACAATACAATAAATTTACCAAGATAGTAAATAAACTCGAAGAAAACGGAATCGTATTCAAATATAAGCATTGTTCAAATAGTGCGGCTGCAATTATGTATCCTGAATTTTCAATGGATATGGTACGAGTGGGATTGATATTATACGGTCTTTTACCGTCTGACGAGGTTTTGGACATCAATTTAAAACCTGTTATGACATTAAAAAGTGTAATCTCTAGTGTCAAAATAATACACAAGGGTGATGCTGTCAGCTACGGCTGTGATTTTGTTGCAGATAGAACAATGAAGATAGCTACCGTTCCCATAGGATATGCTGATGGATTTTATAGGTCAAACAGCCAAAATAACACCTCGCTGATCGTAAAAGGAAAAAAAGCTCCAATCGTAGGCAGAGTATGTATGGATCAGCTTATGCTTGATGTATCGGACATTGAGGAAGTACGTATTGGCGATGAAGTTACAGTTTTCGGAGATAAGCAAAATATCAATTCTGCCGATTATTTTGCCAAGAAAAATGGAACAATAAACTATGAGATCGTATGTTCCGTTGGGAAACGTGTTCAGAGAGTTTTTATTTTAAATGATGAAATAGAGAGCATACATTTAGGCTTGTTAAATACGTCTATTAATTAAAATATGCCTTACACCTCAAATTGGTGTAAGGCATATTTTTATTGTTCGTTGTCAGAGAATATATCAAGTTGTCCGCCTTTAGCGGTGTTATCTCGATATGAAAGTCCTAAATGCTCATATGCAAGTCTTGTAACACATCTACCTCTCGGGGTACGGCTCAGAAATCCTATTTGCAAAAGATACGGCTCGTAAACGTCCTCAAGTGTGATTGCTTCTTCACCGATAGTTGCCGCCAAGGTGTCAAGACCGACAGGTCCGCCGTCGTAGAACTTTATAATAGTTTCAAGCATTCTGCGGTCGGTGTTGTCAAGTCCGAGGTTGTCTATTTCAAGCTTACCTAACGCATAGTTGGCAATTTTTTTGTCAATACAATCACAGCCCTCTACTTGAGCAAAGTCGCGTACTCGTTTTAGCAATCTGTTTGCTATTCTCGGCGTGCCTCTTGATCTTGATGCTATCTCATACGCACCGTCGGAGGTTATATCAAGCCCAAGTATTCCTGCACTTCGGGTAACTATTGTCGTAAGCTCCTCGGCGGAGTACAATTCGAGCTTAAGTATAACACCAAATCTGTCACGAAGAGGTGTTGTAAGCTGTCCCGCTCTCGTAGTAGCACCTATGAGTGTAAACTTTGGTAGGTCTATTCTGATACTTCTTGCGGCAGGACCTTTACCGATTATAATATCAAGAGCGTTGTCTTCCATGGCGGGGTAAAGTATTTCCTCGACTGATCTTGAAAGTCTGTGTATCTCGTCGATAAACAGCACGTCCCCCTCTGCAAGGTTGGTCAACAATGCGGCAAGATCCCCTTGCTTTTCGATAGCAGGACCTGAAGTGATACGTATATTTACACCCATTTCATTTGCAATAATATTTGAAAGCGTTGTCTTACCAAGACCGGGAGGGCCGTAAAGCAAAACGTGATCAAGATTTTCCCCTCTCATTTTTGCCGCTTCGATATATATCTTAAGATTGGATTTAGCCGTTTCTTGACCGATATAATCATCAAGATGCTTAGGGCGGAGGGAAGTTTCAACATCAACGTCGCTACCGATAGCAGATGTAGTCATTATTCTGTTTTCAAAATCAAATTCTTCTGACATATCCATAACTTCGTTCTCCTTCTATTATTTCATAAGCTTTTTTAGTGCCAACTTGATAATTTCATCAAGCTCTAAGTTTTGAGTATCTATACTCTTCAATGCAGACAACGCCTCGCTTCTGGAATATCCCAAAACTGTAAGTGCGTTTTGTGCATCTCCTAATTTGTTGCTTTGAGAGGATATTTCAATTTGAGGTTCGGTATCCGTATCAGAGTCTGCAAATTGAGAGTTGAGCTTATCCTTTAGCTCAAGAATTATTCTTGCAGCTGTCTTTGGTCCTATACCGTTTGCCTGTGATATGGATTTTTTGTTCTCGGTACATATAGCGATAGAAAGCTTGGAAGGAGTCAGCTGTGACAAGATTGATATTGCCGCTTTAGGACCAACACCCGAAACGGTAATAAGCAGCTTGAATGCGTTAAGCTCCTCTTCGGAAAAGAAGCCAAACATCTCAATTCCGTCCTCACGCACCGCCATATAGCTGTACAGCTTTACAGTTACGGTATTTGTCGTTTGCTGTTCTCTGGACAGATTGGCATATGTGTTATAGCTTACAGTCATTTTATAGCCGACCCCGCCTGCGTCTATAACTGCAAGGCTTGGTTCAAGTCGTGCCAAATTTCCACTAATGTAATAAAACATCAATTATCTCCGTTTTCTTTATCTTTTAGGTTGTTTTTCTTTTTTATTGAAAATTTTCTGAACTTGTTTTTTTGAGAAATCGTTTCTTGCGTCAAGGATTGCTCGTAATCCTCGTCAAAATCCTCAAGAACCCAATACGCTTGTGTCAAAGAATTCTTTTTTTGGCGAATTTTCGTTAAAACCGTATCAATAACGCAAATTATGATAAACGCCGCAATTCCGCCAACCGATATTTTCATACCAAGAGTATATATATTCGGCATATACCTCATTTCCAGCGTATGCTCACCCGATTCCTTTACATCGAAGCCAATAAGAGCATCTAATACCTGATAGGTTTCGACCTGTTTGCCATCAACATAAACCTTCCAGCCTTCGTCATAAGCGATGGTAGTAAGAACCAAAGTAGAATCACCATCAGTTTTTATAGTGCCGGTAAGATGATCGTCAGTAAAATCATCATTTATCTCAAACTGAGGATTGTCGTTAAGATCGGCAAACACTTTTTCGTATTTATCTCTGTCAATATACCAAACATAGTTGCGACCGCCAAGAATATTAAGCGGATCATCTTTAAGCGAAACCTTTAATTCTACTTGCGTTCCTTTTTCAAACATACCAAGAGAAAATATATGTCTTGTATCATTACCGAGAATGGAGCCTAATGAGTAGTTTTCAATCGTTTGGCGTCCGTCCTCAAGCGTTCTCATTATCTTGATATAGAAGGAGCATTCCTTAGGATTGTTTGAGGGAAGGTGGAAATAGTATTCGGCGGTTTCCGTTGCAACGAATGAAAAGGTTACGTAAGCATTGGCGTTTTCAGTGAGCTTTGTATACGTTTTGTTGGTGGAATTTCCGCTTTGAGAACAACCGTAAAATTGTTCGGATACATTGTAAATAGGTTTGAATATGTCAGGTTCGTTTTCGTAACCCGCCATAGCACCTGCTAAAGCATTCAGCTTGTCGAAATAAGTTGTATGGTTATCAAAATCAAATTCAAGTACGTTTTCGCTTACACCGTATGCCAAAGAAAGTGCATAAGGATTCAGATAAACGTCGTAGTTGCCGTTAGAAAATGCCGCTTGATAAAAGTCATTAAGGCTTTCGGTTTGATTTTTTTCTTTTTGTATATCGCTAGTAAATCCGTCAGCATTTTTGTCGATAATATATTTTATACCGAGCAGGGAATCGTTGACGGGATTTCCACCGAGGTATTTAGACAAATGCGAACGGGAGGTATATCCCATATTTTTCAGGAATTTTATGGTGGAAGCGTTGAGCGTAGAGGTGGAATTTGAAAGTCCTCTAATACCCAATGCCATATTGTCGTTATACTTTCGATGTAAAGTTTTTTCCATTCTGTAAAAGGAGGGATCGTATTCCTTTAATTCATCAACCACAGGTCGAAGCTCTGAGATATAGTCGTTATATCCGCTATAGCCCGAGTAGGTTACGTCGTCGTCAAACTGAATAACCATAGCCAACGCATTACAGAACATTTCAACGCATATAACACATGCGAGAATTGCAGTAACTCCCTCACGTGCCTTGAAGCTTTGCGTTCTTAAAGCGATACAAAGTATAGCGAAAAGTGCTACGGTAATAATTACGGCGAACCATACGGTACTGAACGTGCCAAGTTTTTGGTCGGTCACCTCGTAGGTTTTAAAATCCAGCTTTTGGCATATTGCAACAAAAAGCACTATAAAAGCACAAATAGCCAAAATGAATTTCTCATTACATCGCCGTAGGTTAGCGTAACCCTTGTACGCCAGTATTAACAGTATGAAGCATAGCATAAAGCTATATCTGTGATTAAGCCAGTTGGGATTTTGAAAGCCGTGCCATATAAGGTCTAAAGGACTTGCAATAAAGCACAGAATAAAAAATCCTATTAGTGCCAGAGATGCAATTTTTTCTCTCGCCTTGATTGCTTTACAAGTAAAATATATGGGGACGGTAACCAGCACCAAAACACCGCAATACACAAAAGGAAGTCCGTTGGGGCGTACGGTATCATACGCTCCTGGTAAAAATTTAGTAAAAAAGTCAAGCAGATCAAATTTTGCTTTAAGAGCCCAGTTGGGATCGGAAAATTCATTTTTTCCGAAAGATAGCGAGTAGTAGGCTGAAAGTATTATAAAGGCTGCAATAGCTGCCGCGATTATAGCGGCAACTCCAAATCTTATAAATGAAATCAAGCCGTGATATTTTTTAGAGGTGGGATTACACACATCCTTGCCGCAAGATATATAGTAGTAGAAAAAATATACTACGCAGAAAATACAAACCATATAGCCTATATAATAGTTACTCATCATTGTCAAGGCTAAGGATATAACGAAAAGCTTGTATTTGCCGTTTAAAATCAACTGTTCTATGGAATAGGCTATTATCGGTAACCATATTATAGCATCCGTCCACATCACGTTGTTTTGGTGAACTACTGCAAAAGAACAGAGTGCATACATAACGGAAAAGGCTACGATTATTACCTTGTTGGGATTTTTTGAGTGTTTATGCAAATAAAATCCAAAGGTCAGGCCGCAAAGTCCCGTTTTTATAAGAATTATCGTTAACAATGCTTCAAGTATTCGAGATGCAGGGAATAGGCATACGAGGTATGACAGCGGACTCGCAAGATAATAAGCATACATTCCCATATATTCTCCGCCCAAAGCACGGAAAAACGTATACAAAAAGCTTCCATCACCGAAAACTGCATTTCTCAAGGATTCAAAGAAATATACGTATTGTCCGTTCAAGTCAAGAACGAGAACCGAGCCGTTTCCGAACGGATGTATTCCTTGTGACAGATAGATAAGATACATCAAAGCAAACGGTACAGCAAATGCGTAAAAAAGGTAAGAGTATGAAAACGTAGCGATTCGGTTTTGTATTGAACGAAGATATTTTGTTATTCCAAATTTATTTTTCGAGGAGCAATTTAGTTTATCCATTTGTATCTCCTCCTTCAATAAATTTTTTTATCGCTTTTTCCAGCTTGATGCGATCTATGGTCATATCGTGAGAACAGCCCATACAAGTGATTCTCATATCTCCGCCTACGCGTAATATCTTAAATTGCTTAGATCCGCAAGGGTGAGCTTTTTTTAATTCCACAATATCTCCAACTTGAAACTTTATAAATTTCATAACACCACCAAAGTAAAACATGTATATTATATTTTATCATACTATTATAAATTTGTAAATAAGTATACAAAATTTTACAAATAAAATAAATTTTGTTTGACTTAATCTAAGTGATGTGATATAATAGAGAATGGATTATTGTGGAGGTGTGTAAATGATTATACTGGGAATAGACCCTGGACTTGCTATAGTCGGATGGGGGGTAATTGATTACAGTGCATCTCACTTTAAGGTTCTTGGTTACGGTTCGATAGAAACGCCTGCGGGAATTCCAACAGAGGAGCGGCTTTCTATGATATACGACGGAATGAATCAGCTTATAGAAAAATACAAGCCTGAGCATATTGCTGTTGAAGAGTTGTTTTTTAACACAAATATAACGACGGGTATAAGAGTGGCAGAGGCACGTGGTGTTATTATAATGACAGCATACAGACTGGGCGTCAAGGTGTTTGAATATACTCCGCTTCAGGTTAAACAAGCAGTTGTAGGATTTGGACGTGCGGAGAAAAAGCAGGTTATCAATATGGTAACTATGCTTCTTGGTCTTGCAAAACCACCTAAGCCTGACGATACCGCCGATGCTCTTGCAATAGCGATATGTCATGCACACACCGGAAACTCAAGAATTTCGAAATACTATAACCTTAAATAAGAAACCGCTATGGAGGAACTATGTGGATAGCTGATAATTGGCTCGACTATGAATTAATAGATGCAACTGACGGTGAAAGACTTGAACGTTGGGGGGATTTTATACTTCGTCGTCCCGACCCACAGATAATATGGAAAAATTGTTTTTCCAGCAGAAAATGGAAACAGGCAGATGCGGTGTACAAGCGTTCAGCCAAAGGCGGAGGAGAGTGGACTAAAAACAATCTTCCCGAGCAATGGACAATTTCTTATGGGAATCTTAAGTTTAACTTAAAGCCTATGGGCTTCAAGCATACCGGTCTTTTTCCCGAGCAGGCGGCAAATTGGGATTGGTTTGGAGAGCTTATAAGAAAAGCGGGAAGACCTATAAAAGTTCTTAATCTGTTTGCTTATACAGGTGGAGCAACTCTTGCGGCGGCGGCTGCAGGAGCATCGGTCGTTCACGTTGATGCGTCAAAGGGTATGGTTGCTCAAGCTAAGCTGAATGCACAAATATCAGGACTTGAATCAGCACCCATACGTTATATCGTAGATGATTGCAAAAAATTTGTTGAACGAGAGATAAGACGCGGAAACAAATACGATGCTATTATTATGGACCCGCCTTCATATGGAAGAGGGCCTTCGGGAGAAATATGGAAGATCGAGGATAGCGTTCACGAATTGGTAACGCTCGTATCTCAAATACTATCCGATGATCCGTTGTTTTTCCTTATAAACTCTTATACGACCGGATTATCACCTGCGGCAATGCAGTATATAATAGGACTTACTGTAATGTCGAAATACGGCGGGAAAATAGAAGCGGGAGAGCTTGGTCTTCCTGTATCACAAACAGGTTTGTGTATTCCTTGCGGTGCAAGTGCAAGATGGCAAAAAACAAAATAACGGAGAATTAAATGAATCCTTTTATAAAAACAGTTGACTTGACATATCGGTATGAAGATGCTGATATGAACGAAAGTCCCGTTCTGAAAAATCTTTCGGTAGAAATAAACGAGGGTGACTTTGTGGCAGTTTTGGGTCATAACGGTTCGGGAAAATCAACCTTTGCAAAATTATTAAATATGATACTCGTTCCAACCTCCGGTGATATATATATCAATGGTGTCAATATATGCGACAAGAATATGACAGACGATGATGTACTCAATCTTAGAAAAAGTGTTGGAATGGTCTTTCAAAACCCAGACAATCAGCTTGTTGCTACTATTGTTGAGGACGACGTTGCATTCGGTCCTGAAAATTTGGGAATCCCCTCTGACGAGATAAGGGAACGGGTTTATAATGCCTTGAGAGATGTTGGAATGCTTGATTATGCCAAGCATGAGCCTCACAGACTTTCGGGTGGGCAAAAACAGCGTGTTGCCATTGCAGGTATAATGGCTATGATGCCGAAATGTATTATTTTTGATGAATCAACAGCTATGCTTGACCCTGTGGGACGCAAGGAGGTTATGAATTCCATACTGCGTCTTAACAAAGAAAAGGGAATAACCGTTGTAATGATAACCCATTATATGGAAGAGGCTGCCATGGCTGACAGAATAATAGTCCTCGATGACGGCCACCTTCTTCTTGACGGCTCTCCCGAAGAGATATTTTCACAAGAAGAACTGCTAAAATCATGTGGTCTTAGCGTACCTCAAGGCACGGAGCTGGTTAACCGATTGTGTAAAAACGGCTACAATGTAACCGGAAAAGCAGTATCAATAGAGCAATGTGCAGATGCTATCTATAAGATGATTACGGAGGGAGCTTAAATTGTCTGAGATAATTCTTGAAAATGTAAGCTATTATCACGGAAAGGATACCCCTTATCAGATAAAAGCATTAGATAATATAACCGTTACATTTCCTCACGGTAAGATAAGTGGACTTATAGGACATACAGGCTCGGGAAAATCTACTCTTGTGCAAATGTTCAACGGACTTCTGAAGCCTGATGAGGGACGAGTGTTGATTGACGGCAACGATATTTGGCATAAGCCTAAGGATATCCGAAACGTACGTTTCAAAGTTGGATTGGTCATGCAGTATCCCGAGTATCAGCTTTTTGAAGAAACGGTTTTTAAGGATATTGCGTTTGGTCCTAAAAACAGTGGCGTTGATGACAGCGAAATAGAGGAAAGAGTTCTTGAGGCGGCTGATTTTGCAGGACTCGACAGAGAGCTTCTGAATCGATCTCCCTTCGATCTTTCAGGCGGTCAAAAAAGAAGAGCTGCTATCGCGGGTATTATAGCAATGCGTCCCGAGGTGTTGGTGCTTGATGAACCTGCAGCGGGACTTGATCCCAGAGGTCGCGATTCGATTTTTGATAACATACGGGATTATCAGCGAAAAAGCGGTAATACCGTAATAATTGTAAGTCACAGTATGGAGGATATGGCTCGGCTTTGCGATAATCTGGTGGTTATGGCAGGTGGAGAGATTCTTATGACGGGTGACTGCGAAGCTGTGTTTGAACAGGCAAAACAGCTTACCTCTGTGGGGTTGGACGTTCCGCAAATAACACAGCTTATGAATTTGTTGCGTGATAAAGGAATTGAGGTAGACAAAGGTATCTACACAGTTGATCAGGCATTTGAATTCATTACTAATTACAAAAATAAGACAAGGTAAAATGGTAACTCTACAATGAAAAGTATTGCACTTGGGCAGTATTATCCTTCAAATTCTGTATTACACAGAATTGACCCGAGAATAAAAATTATCCTTGCGGTGCTTTATATAGTGTGTTCGTTCTTGTGTAAAAACGTTATGAGCTTCGCGTTGCTCACCGTAACGTCAATATTGCTGATACTAATAGGGCGAATTCCATTAAAGATAGTATTCAAAGGATTGAAGCCGCTGATATTCGTGCTGGTGTTTACGTCACTTATAAACGTATTTATGACCTCGGGAAACGAAAAGCTTTTTGAATGGAAATTTATCCATATATATACCGAAGGAATTTACGCCGCTATTTTTATGACGGTAAGAATAATCTCATTGGTAATAGGTACGTGTATGTTTATGACGTATACTACCACTCCTATCGATTTGACTGACGGTATAGAAGATCTGCTTTCGCCTCTGAAAAAAATTCATATTCCCGTACACGAATTTGCTATGATGATGACTATTGCACTTCGTTTTATTCCTACTCTTGTGGAGGAAACGGATAAGATTATGACTGCACAAAAAGCAAGAGGTGCGGATTTTTCCAGCGGAAGTCTTGTAAGCAGGGCAAAAGCTTTGATCCCCGTTCTTATACCGTTGTTCGTATCTGCCTTCAACAGAGCGGCTGATCTTGCTACTGCAATGGAATGCAGATGCTATCACGGTGGCGAAGGAAGAACGCGTATGAAGGTAAGACATCTGAAATTTTCGGATTTTATTCCGTTACTCTTGATCGTGATGCTGGGAGCATCTCTTGTTCTTCTTAACATTTATGGAATAGGATATACAATGTAACAGAAAGGGAGTAAAGCATTGAGTAAAATTTTTCTTGACATTTCCTTTCTCGGTACGCAATATCACGGGTATCAGGTTCAGCCGAACGCCACGACCATACAACAAAAAATAGGGGAAGCTGCAAGGTTGCTTTTTGGCGTCGATTGCGATATAGTTGGGTGCAGCAGAACGGACAGCGGAGTACACGCTAATCAATTTTGTCTGACAATTTCAGAGAAGGGAAAACCGCACTTAAATACAAGCATTCCCGTTGAAAAGATCGTTTCAGCACTAAACTTTTATTTGCCTGAAGATATTACTGTTAACAAGGCGGACATTGTTTCCGACGAATTTCATCCGAGATATGACGTGGTGTCCAAAGAATATCTTTACTGTATATGGAACGGAAATCATCGCAATCCGTTTATGTCTGACAGAAGCTGGCACTACTCTAGAAAAATAGATGCTGAAACCCTTGATAAAATGCGTCAAGCGGCAGAAGCACTCGTAGGAACTTACGATTTTTCGGCATATATGGCATCAAATGCCACCGTAAAAAACACAGTAAGAACAATTTATAGCGTATCACTCGAAAAAGATGGCGATATGATATATTTTCGTATATGCGGAAACGGATTTCTTTACAATATGGTGAGAATAATTGTGGGAACTTTAATTTCCGTCGCCGAAGGTAAAATATCGTATGATGAAATTCCCAAAATCACAGACTCAAGAGATAGAAAAATGGCGGGAATAACAGCACCGCCTCAAGGTCTTTACCTAAACAAAGTTATTTACTGATCATCGCCTGAAAGGAGGACAACGTGAAAGAACCGTTCAACGAAAAGGAAAATTTTGAAAATAATGAAACCGTTGAAGGAAAAAAGCAAAGAGTCCTCAATTTAGGTATTATTAAAAAAATCGGGAATATGTTTAACCCCGAGCCACAAAAAGAGAAGGTGTTGCGACACGAGGATTTTGCGGCGGCAGGTGATACTTACTATGCAAATGTTGCTGTGGGTTACAAAATAACCCAACGAATATTCGCACTTATACTTGTAATTTTTCTCGTTTTTTCTCTTGTTACAAATTTTCGAGAAATAACCTATGATAATTTCTTTTATCTTTTAAAGGATTTCTCTACTGCGGTTGATATGGAATCATCTAATTATGATACGCTGTCGTATGATTCCAACACAAGACATTTTTTCTCGCTGTTCAGGGGAGGCCTTACGGTCGTTAATCCCTCGAACATTTCCGTGTTTACCGCTACGGGCAGACGAACTATAAATATGACATCACCATTTTCGTCGCCTTGCGTAGAAAGCTCAGGAAAATATTTTATCATTTATGATACGGCAGGAAAGACGTTTTCGGTTTATAATTCTTTTTCAAGAATATATACTCAAACTTTAGAGTATCCGGTTACAGGTGCTTGTTTCGCTGAGGACGGTCATATGGCTGTTATAACAAGAGATATCAGTCATAAATCTCTTGTTAATGTATACAGCAAGAATTTTAAATTGCTTTACACCGTACCCTATGATAGATACGCTTATGACGTTGAAATGAACAGCAAGGCCGACCGATTAGCGATAAGCTATTACGGAATAGGAGACGGAAGCGGCAAAACGGAAATCAAAATAATGACACTTTCAGATACTCAAGATGTTGGAACTATTTCAATAGACGGTGAATTCCTTTTAAAATGTGGCTTTGTTTCCGATACTGTATTTGCTGTTATAACAAATAAATCTATAAGGATATACGACAAAAATTTCGAAGAAACAGAAGTGATCTCATACTATAACAGTGTAGTATCAGGATATGATATAAACGAACACGGTGCAGCTGTTTCGTATACTTATAACTCTTCAAACGTCGCCGTTGTGTTTGACAAAGAAGGAAATTTATTATATAATGAATTTACGGATAGCAATATCAAGGATATAAGCATTTATGACGATCATATATTTTTCAGAACTGATGACGGAGTCGTTAGAATAAACGGAAAAAATATGAAAGAAGAGTTTTTAAGCTCCTCTCAGGGGAAAATGCTGATATATAATGTAAATACAGCACTTGTGTGCGGTGATTCCAAAGCCGAATATCTTGTGTTTGACAATGAATAAAATTTTAGGAAGGGAGATACAACTTGGATATTATTTATCTTACAAATCTTGCACTTGTCGGGATATGTGCAGTGTCTTGTGTTAACAGTGAATTTAAGAGAACAATATTTAAAGCAATTTCATTTGCGTATACGAGCTTGTTTTTAGTTTGTGTTGCAAGTAAATGTAATAAGTTGTTGCTTCCTGACTTTAACTCAATTGACGTTGATGGCAATTTATTAGAAAAAAGCGTAATTGAAAAAATTAACAGTACGGTTATTACCTTAGTGGGAACAATTATATTAATAATATCGCTGAACATTATGTTGAAGCAAATGTTTAAAATTGTTGACGGTCGTTTTGAAAGATCTATATATGTTGAAATTATGGATAGAATTCGCGGTGCTGTTGATGGTTTGTTCGTGCTTTATAAGATCGGTAATATTTCGCTTGATTCCCACATAGAAAATCCGCCGTGTGAGATAACGGTTCGTAATCTGCACGATGAATTTATCGTACGCAAAAATATCGATATATATAAGTTGGTCAGAAATTTAAATTGATACGTTCTCTCAAAATCATAAACATAAATTATATAGGTATTAGAGAGGATTATAGTGAAAATGAAATTAAAACATATTCCCAACATATTATCAATAATAAGGATTCTCCTTGTGTTCGTATTCCTTTACGTATTTTTTATTGTTGGTGATATATATATAGCTCTTATTGTTTTTCTTGTTGCAGGAGCAACCGACGTGATCGACGGATTTCTTGCCCGTAGAAACGGTTGGATAACAAATTTAGGGAAAATACTTGACCCATTTGCCGATAAGCTTATGCAATGCACGGTGTTGGTAAGCTTGTGCATAAAGAGTATAGTGCCTTTGTGGTTTGTCATACCGTTTTTTGCCAAAGAAATATTTACACTCATAATAGGATTTATAGTTATCAGGAGAAGAAGTGTAAACGTTGTAAGTAAATGGTACGGAAAATTTGCCGTTTGTCTTTTTTATGCTACCATTGCGGTATCAATTTTAGCAAAAGATTTTTTAGCTGCCCACCCTGTTGTTGCAGCATTTATATTTATTCCCGCGGTCGTGTTTGCTGTCGGTGCATTGGTTGCTTACGTGAAGCACTATGCGTACTTGAAAAAAGAAAATGTAAACAAAAGCGGACTTATAAACAATATCCGAAAGGAACAGTGATGCGATATTGCATCTGTAATTAATTATGGTAATGTGTTCAAGATGCCGCAAAAGAGTGGCGGTAGTTTTCGTTACAAAAATAGAAAACGGAAACAAGTTAAATGATGGTTTGTGCATACGTTGTGCAAAGGAAATGGGGATTCCCGTAGACAATATGTTGGGAAACGTGATGAACCAATATGGTATTTCCGCAGACGATCTGGAATCTATGGAAGAAAATCTTAATATGGCTCTAACGCCTTCTGAAAATGACGATATTGAAGAGGGTGGAGCACCTGCGATAGATCTTCCCAAGCTCTTTGGAGAATCTAATTTACCGTCTAATGCAGGGGACGTTTTATCACAAAGGAATCCTAAAAAGGAAACCTCGAAGGGAGATAAGCAAAAGAAATATAAATTTCTTGATACCTATTGCCGAAATCTTACCAAACGTGCTGCAGATGGAAAGCTGGATCGTATAATCGGAAGAGATAAAGAGCTTGACCGTGTTATACAGATACTTTGTAGACGACAGAAAAATAACCCTTGTCTTATAGGTGAACCCGGTGTAGGTAAAACAGCTATTGCTGAAGCGTTAGCACAAAAAATTGCTGACGGTAACGTCCCGTACAAATTGAAGGACAAACAGATATATCTGGTTGATCTTACCGCACTCGTTGCCGGCACTCAGTTCAGAGGGCAGTTTGAATCAAGGATTCTTGGACTTTTGTCGGAGGTTAAGGCGGCAGGGAACGTTATTCTTGTTATAGATGAGGTTCATAATATCGTAGGCACAGGGGACGCAGAGGGAAGCGTAAATGCAGCTAACATTCTCAAACCCGCTCTGTCGCGTGGAGAAGTGAGAATAATAGGAGCTACGACGCTTAACGAATATCGTAAATATATCGAGAAGGATACCGCGTTAGAAAGAAGATTTCAACCTGTAACCGTAAACGAACCGTCAATAGAAGAAACCGTAAAAATGCTTGAAGGTATCAAGCATTACTACGAAGAATTTCATTCTATAAAGATTCCCGATGTAGTAGTTCGCCGTGCGGTTATAATGTCCGAAAGATATATAATGGACAGATATCTTCCCGATAAAGCCATAGACCTTTTGGATGAAGCCGCGTCAAAGCTTTCTCTTACAAGCTCTGTTCTTAACGAAACACAGCAAATAAGAGAAGAACTGCTTTCTCTCAAAGAAAAGAGAGAAGGTCTTGAGGCGGAAGCACCTACCGACGATAATCATTCAAGAAGATGCTATGAGGAAATCGCTGAAATTAAAGCAAAGGAAATACAGCTGTCCGAAAGACTTCGTGAATTAGAGCCTTCGTGTGAGCAGGTGACATTAACCGAAGAAGATATTGCACAGGTTATAGAAATCTGGACAGGAATTCCCGCCGTAGACATCTCAAAGAATGAATATGAGCAGATAGATACGCTTGAAGAACGCTTGAAAACTCGAATTATAGGTCAGGATAAAGCGGTTGAGGCGGTTGCCAAGGCAATCAAACGCAACAGAGCAGGGATATCGTATAAGAGAAAGCCCGTATCCTTTATCTTTGCAGGTCCTACCGGAGTTGGTAAGACCGAGCTTGTAAAAACCTTGGCACAGGATCTGTTCCATTCCCCCGAAACTCTCATAAGACTTGATATGTCTGAATTTATGGAAAAGCATTCTGTTTCAAGAATAATAGGAGCTCCTCCCGGATACGTTGGTTACGATGAGGCGGGACAGCTTACGGAAAAAATACGCCGTCGCCCATACTCGGTGGTTCTTTTCGACGAAATAGAAAAAGCACATCCTGATGTACTGAATATACTTTTGCAAATACTTGACGATGGTCGTATCACCGATTCCCGCGGTAAGACAGTAAATTTTGAAAATACGGTTATAGTTATGACCACAAATGCAGGTTCCGATAAGACCTCGTCTACGGTCGGTTTTTATGCGTCCGAAAATTCACGTTCTGACGACAAAACAATGAAAGCTCTGTCTGATTTCTTGCGTCCTGAATTTATTAACAGAATTGACGAGATCATAACATTTAACTCGCTTACAGTAGAGGATTTTGAGAAAATTGCCGTGATCATGCTGAATGAATTGCGACAGGCACTTGAGGAAAAAAATATCAAGTTGATTTATTCCGATGCTGTTGTTTCATTCATTGCAAAAAATTCTTATTCTCAAAAATTCGGTGCAAGAAATATGCGACGTTTTATACGTGTAAACGTTGAAGATCAGTTAGCCGAGAAAATAATTTCCGATTACAATAAGACTATAAGTGCAGTATCCGTTGTATACTCAGAAGAAAACGATAAATTAGCAGTAGAGTGTATTTGATTATGAACGAAAAATGGTTTTGCCTCAGTATTCCAGAGATAGAAAAAAAGCTTAAAACCAATGCCGCCTCAGGGTTATCCCGTAAGGCGGCTCGTTCTGCGTGGTATCGCTCGTTTCAAAAAATCCCCCCGCTGTTTATAAGAAAAAGCAAAAAAGCAGGTAAGATGTTGGCGGAGATACTTTCCGATTTTGCGTTAGTAATGCTTCTCCTTGCCGCTTTTTTTGCACTTTTGTTTGCGGAACACGAAACGGGTGTAACTGTACTTACAATATGTATTATCAATATCGCTGTGACATTTGCGTTTTACTTAAAGTCGCAAAGAACTATGGAAAAAGTAAACCTGTATTTTACGCCCACAGCTAATGTTATACGAGGCGGACGACTTTATCGTACTTCGTTTGAAACTGTTGTCCCCGGAGATGTTATACTGGTTCAAAAAGGGGATATAATCTGTGCCGATGCACGTCTTGTGACCTCTGATAATCTTACTGTTCTTATGAGAACTGGTAAGCAAAAAGCAGTTAAATTATCTAAACAAGCTCAGTGTGTTATTTCAGAAACCGAAACCAATCCTGCTAATATGTCTAACGTAATTCACGCCGGTTCAATCGTGAAAGAGGGAAGTGGACGTGCTATTGTTTTCGCAACGGGTACGTATACATATTTAGGGGCTATGACAGGTGGGATCGCAGAACGTTATAACGATAATACTCCTAACGAGCTAAAAAGAATGAAAAAAATATGCTCACAGATAAGCTTTATTTCTATGCTGTGTATATTGCCGTTTACCTTTGTTAGTCTGTTGTTTAGTGCGTTAAACAATGGTAACGCAACGCTTTCAGCTTCATTTTTAACAGCTTTATCATTGTGTGCATCTTCAATGACTCAACTTTGTTGTACTATCTGCAAGGTGTTTTTCGTCAGAAAAATCACCGCGATTGCTAACGGTTCAAGCCCGGCTATAATAAAAACTACCGATGCATTTGATAAACTTTCAGATATTGATTATTTGTTTTTACTTGACGGTTCTTCTCTGACGGACGGTGTTTTACATTTTGATACAGCTTTTACAGCTGAGGGAGAGGTTAAGCAATACGAAAACTACAATCAAACTGTATCGACGTTATTTGACTTTGCTACGTTGTACAGTTCTGCTGAAAAAAATGCAATAACGTCAGGAATTAATCTCCCCGATAGATACAGAATAGGACTGGATGAGTTTTTAGAAAAAGGCAATGCTGATCCTGAGGCATTGAAAATTCGCTATCCGATCAAGGCATACATTACCGGAACACCTAGTGATCCGATAGATAATCTTCATTATAGCGACTATGGAAAAAATATGATGCTTAGTGTTTCGACGTCGGATACTGTGATTGCTCAGTGTTCTCATATATTGGTATCTGGAAGCTCACAGCCTCTCACAAGCATAGGCACGGATCGGCTGAAGCACGCTTTTCACTCGCATTTTTCACAAGGAAAAACAGTATTGATTTTTACGCTTTCTTCCTTAGACGGTATTCACAATGACTCTGCTAAAGTATTTATAGGAGCGATCGTTTTGCGTGAAGGCGTAGACGAAAATGCCTTGAATGCAATAAAGAGCCTTAATAAATCGGGAGTTAAAGTGATATCTTTTGTTGGCGGAGATAAATCTACCGATATTCCTGAAATTCCCGTGGAAGTTCACTTTGGAAACAAGGCTTATAAGGAAGATTTTTTACGATATCAGCACCCTATTTCGTTTGAATTCGGCAATATAGATACTTATTACGGATTAAACGAGGTCGATATCGAGAGATTGATGGATTTTGCTCATCAAAACGGTGCTAAAGTAGGGGTTGTAACTTTTTCAGACTTTGCTAAATCCGTTGTAGAAAAATCCGATGTTTTTATATCTTGCTCAAACATAATTAATGTTTTTTCAGCCAAAAGCGAGGAAGAATTGTATACTCTTGAGCTTGCAGGTACCGGAGCAAGTCGTTCCTGTATACAAACTGTCAAAGACTCATCCGAAATACTGATTCAGCGTCCTAATGGTCAAACAGGCGGTTTGAAATCAATTTGTTCGGTGTTTGCTGCTGCGGAGGTAGCTTACAGGAATTTGTATACTTTCTTCCGTTACATGATATGTACGCAATTTATAAGATTGATTATGATAGCGTTACCTATGATCTACGGCAAACCGATACTTGATGCAAGACACGTGCTTCTTTGTAGCTTTGTTATTGATTTTTTTGTGCTTTTAATGTTGTCCTTTGACAATAAGGCTGTGGGTACAAGCACAAAAAACAGCCAAGACTATCGAATAACGTCTTTGAAAAATCATATATTATCAAATAAAGCTTTAATGATAGCTGCTATGATATCAAGTGTTTTAACTATCTTTCTTCCGATATTGCTGAGCAACCTCGGAATATTTGAAATGTATGTGTTCCAAGTCGAATATTTGCTTTCTGCTATTGTTTGGTTGCATCTTGTTGTGGCATTCTACACAAGATACAACACAATAAAGAATATTTCATTATCACTGAAAAACAAATGGTTTTTTGGAATTGCTCTTGTCTGCGTGGCGTTTATTACTATAGTGAGTACAGTGCCTTCTCTGGGAAGACTGTTTGATGTAGCTTACAATCCATTAAGTTATTTCTTATTGTCTTTTGTTCCTTGTATTGTATTTGGTATAATATATGAGATCGGTTCACGATCACACATATCAAAAAAGCACAAGTAATACTTCAACTCTCCTTTGCATAAGTTGTAAAAACACCAGGCAAAGGAGAGTTTTTTATGGAAAGATTAAGCACCTGTGAATTGCGAAACAAGGAAGTTATTAATTTGTGTGACGGCTCACGGTTAGGTTGTCCAACGGATTTTGAATTTTGCGTATCCGACGGAAAAATAACTGCGATAATAATAGAAGGGCAAGGCGGATTTTTGGGATTTGGAAAGAGTGATAACATCATAATACCGTGGAGCAAGATAGAATGTGTGGGAGAAGATGCTATACTGGTAAAATTATCTCCCAATGAATGTTGCTGTACAAATATTCCGAAAAAGAAAAAACACAATTTTTGGTAATTCAATTGTAAACATTTTGTAAACTTGGTTTTAGCTGCATTGAATATTTTAGTAAGATATGGTATAATACGAACAATTGTGCAAAAGAGATATGCACAAAATAAAATACACACACATATGTACCTGCGGTGCGATAAGATCGCTAACTTATGTGGTGGAAAAAACCAAAGGAGGACATAAAAATGTCTATTATCTCAATCAAACAGCTTCTCGAAGCAGGTGTACATTTCGGACACCACACCAGAAGATGGAATCCTAAGATGCAGGAATACATCTTTACTGAAAGAAACGGCATCTACATCATCGACCTTCAGAAAACAGTTAAGAAGTTCGACGAAGCATACGCTTTCGTTCGTGACATTGCTGCTGAGGGTGGCACTATCCTTTTCGTTGGTACTAAGAAGCAGGCTGCTGATGCTATCAAGGAAGAGGCAACCCGTTGCGGAATGTACTATGTAAACGTACGTTGGCCCGGCGGTATGATGACCAACTTCAAGACCATCAAGCGTTCTATCGGTCGTCTTAACGCACTTGAGAAGATGCAGGAGGACGGAACTTTTGATCTTCTTCCCAAGAAGGAAGTTGCTGCTAAGCAGAAGGAAATTTTCGACCTTGAGAAGAACTATGGCGGTATCAAGACTATGGATACCCTTCCTTCCGCTATATTCATAGTTGACCCCAAGAAGGAAAGAAACGCTGTTCTTGAGGCAAAGAAGCTCGGTATTCCGGTAGTTGCTATCGTTGACACCAACTGTGATCCTGACGATGCTGATTACATCATCCCCGGTAACGATGATGCTATCCGTGCAATCAAGCTCATTTCTTCCGTACTTGCTGATGCAGTTATCGAAGGAAGACAGGGTGAGCAGACAACCGAAGAGGTTGAGGCTGCTGAAGTTGAAACCGCTGACGCTGAGTAATCTGTTAAATTGATAAAATACTGAAAGGAAGTAACTAAAATGGCAAATATTACTGCAAAAGATGTTGCAACCCTCCGTGCTAAGACCGGTATCGGTATGATGGAGTGTAAGAAGGCTCTCGTTGAGGCTGACGGTGATGTTGAAGAGGCAATAAAGATTCTCCGTAAGAGAGGAGAACTCAAGGCTGAAGCTAAGACCGCTACCAGAATTGCAGCTGACGGTATCGTTGATATCATGAAGGAAGGCGACGTAACAGCAATGATCGAGGTTAACTCCGAAACAGACTTCGTTGCAAAGAACGCATCCTTCCAGGAGTTCGTAAAGAACCTTCTTAAGACCATAATCGCTAACAAGCCCGCTGACGTCGAGGCTCTTATGGCATCTAACTACATTGATGGCACTACTACCGTTGACGCAAAGCTTAAGGAAATGATCTTTGTTATCGGTGAAAAGATAAGCATTCGTCGTTTCGTTGTTGTTAACGGACTTTCCAGCACCTATATTCACGGTACAGGTAGCATCGGTGTTATCGTAAGCTTTGATGCTGACGAAGCAGTTGCTGCTAAGGATGAATTCGTTGCATTTGCAAAGAACATCGCTCTTCAGGTTGGTGCATATCCTACTCCTTACCTCAATAAGGAATCTGTTCCTGCTTCCGTTCTTGAGGAAGAAAAGAATATTCTTATGGCACAGATCGCTAATGATCCCGCAAACGCAAAGAAGCCTGCTCAGATCATTGAGAAGATGGTTTCTGGAAGAATCAACAAGTTCTATGACAACAACTGTCTGCTCGATATGTCCTATGTTAAGGATGACGAGATCAAGGTTGGTAAATATGTTGAGAACACCGCTAAGGAGCTTGGTGGAAGCATAACTGTAACCGGTTTCTACCGCTTCGAAAAGGGTGAAGGAATCCAGAAGAGAGAAGAGAACTTTGCTGACGAAATCGCAAAGCTCACCGGAAACAACTGATTTCTGTTTTTATTAAAAAATCGGATGTGCTTTTTAAGTGCATCCGATTTTTTTTTGATAAACTATTGAATTTTCTGTGAAAATATGATACAATGTACTGTGTTGTTAGTACATATAATTTTACAAGAGAAGGAGAATATAAAATGTATAAGATTCTAAGAAAAGAATCGCTGAATCCAACTGTAACGTTAATGGAAATATACGCTCCATTTGTTGCAAAAAAGGCTGAACCCGGACAATTTATTATACTTAGAGTAGATGATGAAGGAGAACGTATTCCTCTCACTGTTGCAGGATACGACAGAGAAAAGGGAAGCGTAACTATAATCTTCCAAATTGTTGGTGCAACCACCAAATTGCTTGATAGCAAAAATGAAGGTGAATACATTTGTGATTTTTGCGGTCCTCTCGGTATAGCTACAAAGACAGAGGGCTTGAAAAAAGTATGTATCGTTGGAGGTGGCGTTGGTTGTGCAATAGCTCTTCCCATAGCACAAAAGCTCCACGATATGGGCTGTGACGTTACTTCTGTTATTGGTTTCAGAAGCAAAGACCTTGTTATTCTTGAAAAGGAATTCAATGCCGCATCTAAAAAGCTTTTCGTTATGACTGACGACGGTTCATACGGCACAAAAGGAAACGTATGTGCACCTCTCAACGAAATGTTCGCAAATGGGGAAACCTTTGATGAGGTTATCACAATCGGTCCTCTTGTAATGATGAAATTCGTTGTTGAGGCAGTAAGACCTACAGGTATTCCTTGTACGGTTTCTATGAATCCCATTATGATCGACGGTACGGGAATGTGCGGCGGATGCAGACTTACGCTCAATCAAGACGGCAAAAAGGTAACAAAGTTTGCTTGTGTTGACGGACCTGACTTTAACGGCTATGAGGTTGATTTTGACGAAGCAATGTCAAGAGGTGCTATGTACCGTGAATTTGAGCGTCACGCTTATGAATCTACGTGTAATTTGTTCTCTAAGGAGGTAAAGTGAAATGGCAAACATGTCCCCCAAGAAAAATCCTATGCCGGTTCAGGATCCTGCTGTAAGAGCACACAATTTTGATGAGGTAGCTATAGGTTATTCCGAAGAAACGGCAATAGACGAGGCTTTGCGTTGTCTTAACTGCAAAACAATGCCGTGTGTTAACGGATGTCCTGTTAATATTCATATTCCCGAATTTATCTCTAAAATAAAGGAAGGAGATTTTGAAGGCGCTTACAACATAATAACACTTACTTCAAGCCTTCCTGCTGTTTGCGGCCGTGTATGTCCTCAGGAAACACAGTGCGAGAGCAAGTGTGTAAGAGGTATAAAAGGAGAACCTGTAGGAATTGGTCGTCTGGAACGCTTTGTTGCCGATTGGCACAATGCACATTCTGACGAAACACCTACCGTTCCCGAATTCAACGGACATAAGGTAGCCGTTGTAGGTTCAGGCCCTTCAGGTCTTACCTGTGCGGGCGACCTTGCTAAAAAAGGCTACAAGGTGACCGTTTACGAGGCACTTCACGCAGCAGGCGGTGTATTGGTGTACGGAATACCCGAATTCAGACTTCCCAAGTCAATCGTTCAAAAGGAAGTTGACAACCTGAAGAAAATGGGTGTTGACGTTGAAACTAATATGGTCATAGGCAAAACCCTTACTATTGACGAGCTTTTCGAGATGGGTTATGAGGCTGTGTTTGTTGGTTCAGGTGCAGGTCTTCCTAACTTTATGGGAATCCCCGGTGAAGCGTATAAGGGCGTATATTCCGCGAATGAATTCCTTACAAGATCCAATCTTATGAAGGCATATAAGGACTCCCCTGTTACACCTATTATGAAAGGTGGTAACGTAGCTGTCGTAGGCGGCGGTAACGTGGCAATGGACGCCGCAAGAACCGCACTTCGTCTTGGTGCTGATAACGTATACATCGTTTACAGACGTTCTATGGACGAGCTTCCCGCAAGACGTGAGGAGGTTGAGCACGCAGAGGAGGAGGGAATCGACTTCCGTCTTTTGACCAATCCTACGGAGATTTTGGGATATAACAATCCCGACGATCCTCGCGATCCTAAAAACGGCTGTGTTGTTGGTATGAAATGTATTAAGATGGAGCTTGGTGAGCCTGACGAGAGAGGACGTCGCCGTCCCGTTCCCGTTGAGGGAAGCGAGTTTATACTCGACGTAGACACCGTTATTATGTCTATCGGTACATCTCCCAACCCGCTTATCAAAATGACCACAGAAGGTCTTGAGGTCAATAGACACGGCGGCATAATCGTTGAGGAAACAACGGGTGCTACCACAAGAGATGGCGTTTTTGCAGGCGGAGATGCAGTTACAGGAGCTGCAACGGTTATTTCGGCAATGGGCGCCGGAAAGATAGCTGCAAAAGCAATACACGAGAAATTGTCTAAATAAAAAATAGCCGCCGAGAGCGACCATTACGGTTATTCTCGGCGGTTGTTCTTATATTCAATTCTTCACAACACAAATAGCTGGTTTTTCCATCTCATCAACTGATTTCACCCAATTCATGTCAAACAAGGTGTTTATTAAATTGTCAATAGAATTGAAGCGGTAAACAAACGCACCTACATATTCTGCGACTTTTCGGATGTGGGCAGGAGCGAGGTCAGCAGTTATATTGGCGGCGATTTCCGAGGTTTTGCAATTCAACTCAGATACAATGGCAATACACTCGACGAGAATCTTTCGCAGTTCAGCGTATTCTTCATTCGTCCAAACAGCAAAGTTTGCTTTGCTATTCTTTGCATATCCAAGCTTATCAAGCAGTTCCTTCCAATCCTTCGGCAAATGATTATAACAATCTACCGCAGTACAAACCACCGGATTGGTCATATTCCCCTCAAAGTGTTGAGCATTAAGGATTTGTCTAAAATTCATTGCTATTACACTTCCGCTTTTATCACTCGCAGGGCAACCGTTATAAATGCCTTGGATTCCTCTCGGATGCTTATCACCAACAACATTTATCGTGCTTCGCCCCCAAATGATTCCGTGTCCGCCTCCACCGTTGACAAGTGAATACGGTCCGTCTTTGGGCAATTCACCATAGTTGTTTTTGATATCATTTTCGGTGTCAATCAATGAAAAGTGCAGGCATAAGAGAATCTTTTGCCAATGGGCAAGATTTTCATTTTCAAAACGATCACCAAAACGCAAGTCAAAATTATCCGCAACTTCTATGAATTTTTTAGCGGTATACTCGGTAAGCTCTTTCAGTTTTTCATCAATCGTTTTAGTGCAATCAAGTGTGAAGATTGGAATGTTGGTCAGATACTTTTCGTTTTTGCACACGAGATATTCTCGATCAACAAGCAGTTTGATCTCGTCCTCAAGATAGGGAAGTGCGACTCCGAGTTCGATGCTTATTTCTTGAATAGTTACCGGGCTATAATATGCTGCAAGTAAAATATTTCCTTTAATCTTTCTTCTTTGAAAATCTCGATATTCAAAGTCATCTCCTGCTTTTGTTCCCCAAAAATCAATTTCAAAACTTCCGGGACGATAGCTTTTTTCACCGAATAATCTTTCCATATTCATACCCTCTCTGATAAATTTTCTTGCACGGAATAAATAATACTTTACCATTTCCGTGCTAATCTGTAATTTTTCCGCAACTTCGGAACAAGAGAGATCTTCGAAATAGTATAAAACCGTAGTGTCGCGGTATTGCTTTGATAACAAGGAGAGTTCCCGACGAAGCAGATTTAAATCTTCCTTTTTGATTAATTCCTCCAAAACAGAGTCCGATTTATCGGCAATATTTTCGTCAAGTTCTGCTGTTCGACTTGCATTTTTTGATTTTTTGCGAAGATAGTTCATATAGGTATTTTCCGCAATCTTCCACATAAATCCGTAAAAACGATTTTCGTCTTTTAGATTTTTTGCGGATTTAATGATCTCATAAAGAATGTCGCTCGCAAGCTCTTCGGCTTCAATTACATTGCCAAGCCTCGTCAGTGCAAATCCAAAGATCGACTTCATATTCTCGGTTATCAGTTGTTCAAGTTTTATACTATCCATTTGCCTCTCCATTTCCGTTTTCAGGTGCCTTCATCCATATAGTCGTTGAAAAGATAAAACGGTTAAGATGTTTTTTGATATTTTCAAAATAATTATATCATAAAATTGTGAATCAGTCTATAATAAATACCGCCGAGAGCGACCATTACGGTTACTCTCGGCGGGGTTTTTATTTTATATGCTAATAAACAGCATATCAATAGAAACTCCAAAAACACTGGCTATTTGGGGAAGCAATTGAATATCCGGATAACCTCGATTGTTCTCCCATTTTGAAACTGCCTGATAGCTTACACCTATTATTTCAGCAAGATGAGCTTGAGTTAAATTCTTTTGTTTTCTTAATTTTTTTATGTTGTTACCTATGTTCATATGACTATATTTTTTATTTAAGAATAATGTACATTCCCAAAGAAGATTTACTTGTATCTTCAGGCAATTTCAAAACACCGTCATCAACCAAATCGTGAACAGCCATCATTCTCGCTTTATATAACTCACTGCATATATAATAATTAAGGTTATCATGTAAAACTTTATGGCTATAATTCTTGAAAATTTTATCCACCTTTTTATATGCATTTGTTATGTTTTTAGAAAGCTGCTCATAGTTTTTATGCTGACGGAAAAGCTGATGTATTTTGTTAAGATTATCTTCTGAGATTACAAGAATATCTGCAATAATCTCCCCGGTATCGTCCGCATGGGCATATTTTCCGTCAATACGTTTCCATATTCCTTTCTCAATATCTGTTAAAGATGTAACAAACCGTTTTTGACAAACACATTCTGCCATCAGCAATGCCTCATCATATCTCGGCTCTCCGCATTGATCCCACAGGGAATAATCACCGAACTTATATGTCCAAAACATACTTTTTTGAGATCCGTTTCCATTTTGTCCCATCGTCAGTTTTTCCGGAAGCTCGGTTATTTCGTATCCAACAAATCCCCATGATTCTCCGTTAGCACGTTGAATTGGTTTAGCACTATGTCGTTCTGTTACACCGTTGTAAATTAAATAGTCAATAAGATTGGGAGCTAACCACCATTTAACGGTATTGTCGTCAATATGCATTCCTGCAATCCCCAATTCTCTGATATCCGATATTTTTTCTTCTATAAATTCGCCAATAAGACGACTTCTTTCTCTTGCTTCACTTCTTAACGCATAATAGGCTTCCATACGACAATCTTTATCTAATATAAAGAAATTTGTTATATATTTGTTTCCTTGATTTTCGAGAAGTGTTGCTTTATGTAGAATTTCCACTTCTTCTTCTATGTAGGGAAGTGCAATACCCAGTTCAATGGAAATTTCTTCTAACGTTGAGGGGTTGTTATTTGCGTGAAGCAAAATGTTTTTTGGAATCTTTCTTTGAACTACACGCCACGGAAGTCCACTTGGTTGAGCACCACTTGAAGCAAAAGTGATATCCTCTGGGTTATAACTGCGTTTACCAAATTCTCTTGCCATATCCATACCTTCTTTCAAAATTTCTCTTGCACGGAAAAGTCGTGACTTTACCGTGTTCGTAGGAAGCGAAAGTGACGATGCAATATCACGAATACTTTTATTTTCTATGTAATAGGCAACGACAATGTTGCGATAATCACTTTTGATGAACGCCAGCTCTCGCCGAAGCAGAGCCATTTGCTCTGTATGTATCATTTCATCAAGGATATTTTCGCCCTTGTCCTCGATCTCATAATCGCCGATATCTGAACCGCTTTGCGCTTCGTTTCGATTATGCTTTTCTTTTGCCCATACTGAATAACGGTTGCGTGCGATCTGCCATACCCAAGCCGAAAAGCTTGTTGGAATCGTGCCTTTATTCAATGCCGTAATGATTTGGAGTGCAATATCTTGTGTCAAATCCTCGGCGTGAACATGACTGCCTGTCTTTTTTAAGCAGAAATAAAACAACTTTTCCATATAGCTTTCGGTAAACTCATGTATAAGCATATCTCGCATTTTATTCGTTTCTTGCATTTTCTCGCCTCCTTTCATCCATATAGTGTGGTGTTTTTAAATTTGGTTGCAATATTTATAAAAACAAATATAATCAAAAGGCACTTGCGGTAAGATTTTGCCACAAGTGCCTTTAGGTGGTTATTCCTCAATCTCTTCAACGTCATCCGTTGTTTCGGTAACGTACGGATCTATCATATATTTCTGTATTATAGGGAATCCCGCATAGGTTGCAATAAATCCTATAGTTGCCATGATGTAAACGAAAGGCAAAACTATTGGAATAGATATACCCATAGGAATAAACAGCACAATTAAAAATACGTGAAGGGCGAGTAACAATACAATTCCCAAAAAAGCCATTATATTACGCTTTATTCCAAGGATCGAGAATATAAGACAATTTTTTAATATCTTGAAATTCTTAAGATCAAAGGTTACAAGCAGATTATAAAGATAGAATCTCATCATTATCCAAATTATAGACAATGCCATTATCGCAAAGTACATAAAATCAAAACCAAACGAGCCCGTCAGGTTGAAGAAAAACATAAAGTCGATAATAAGCACCGCACTGATAACGAAATCTATCAAGCCAAGTAGAAATGCCTGTTTGAAATTACGCTTTATTCCATAAAAATAATCGGAAAATACAAACACCGCATCTCCTCTGAAAAGACCTCTGAGAACGTAAGACGCACCAACGTTCTGCCATCCCCAAGTAACAGCCAAAAACAAGCCCAACACTATCATAAGAATATTCATTCCCGTGCTGAATACCGGCACTTCCATCTGTATTGATGAAAGGTCAAGCAAATTTATACTTTCAGCGGAAGGCAGGGAAGTAGATATACCGTATAACGGTGCATAAAGAATATTCGTAGCTGTGGGGGTCTTTTCGCCAAGGAAATAAATGCCAACAATAGCAATGATCGGTGCTATCATAAACAGCATCAGTAAATTAAGCTGAAGCAACTGGGTAAACTTTCTGAAATAAAGCTTAAAGAAAAATCCCAACGTGGGTTTTCTTGATTCTTCTTCATATACCCCTTTGCCGTCACGGTTCATGTCAAAAAGCTTAAACTTCTTTTTTTGATTTTTTTCTTCTGTGATCCTCAATTTTTAAACATCCTTTATATGTATTTTATATTAATAAACCAATCGCATTCAGAACGATTATTGCTCCTATGGTACTTACCGTAAGAATCGTAATAGACACAAGGCATTTTTTATCTATGCGAATCCTTGAATTTGGGCGATATCTAACAAGGCTTAATGACTTTATTCCCAAGCTACAAGCAAATAAAAGAATAACAGCCAATAAAGCTATTTTTATGGAAATCACCGCAAACAACTTAACGTACCTAATATTTGATAAGAAATAAGTATATACGTACAATCCGGTCTTAAATCCCAAAAATGCAAGTACAAAATCAGATATCAGATAATTTATAAAAGAAAAAGAAAAAATGTATAAGATAATTACAACAGATATATCGCTCAAAGCATTTTTTAAAACCGAATACAAAAAATCCTCATCGATATTTGTATTGATCTCCAAGCTACGAGCTATATCTGATAAAAACTCGTCCGAGGCAAGGTTAACGAAAAGCACACCGGCAATAAACGAAAAAATTGAAACAAGAAAAAACTGAAAAACTATTTTTTTCTTTTCAATATATTGAAATTTGTTTTTTTCATCCGATCTTTTCAAAACATCACCTCCGTTTTACACCAATAAATATTATGCAAAACGGAAAAATATTATTCTTACAGCTTTCCTAACTCGTCCGCGCGCTGAGTACAAGCAATCATAGCTTCTGTGATAATTTTGTCAACGTCAGCTTCATTTAATTTATTGATTGCACGTTCGGTAGTTCCGCCCTTGGAGCATACGCGAGAAATCAACATCTGGGGAGATTCTCCTGATTGCTTGAGCAACATAGCAGAGCCTATAAAAACGTCGCAAACTGCGTCTAAAACCTGCTCGTAGTCCAAGCCCTGTGCTGCCGCACCCTGGCATATAGAATCAATAAATTTAAATACGTATGCGGGAGATGACGAAGTAACACCTATTGTTTTGTTCATATCATTTTCATCAATGATAAGTGTACTTCCCGAAGAAGCAAAAAGGGAAGTGACAAAAGAAAAATCTTCGCCGCTTATGCTAGGGTTTTTGCATATCACGGAAACACCTTCTCCAATGGTCATAGGAAGGTTGGGCAATACCCTGACAACGTCAGCTCCACCAAGGGAATCGGAAACCGTTTTTACAGATATTCCTGCCGCAATAGTGATATACAGCTTATTTTTATATCCATCTGTCTTCGATATTTCATTTAAAACCTCGGGGAAATTCTGCGGTTTTACCGAAAGCAAAACACAATCGCATACGCTTACCGTTTCCATAATCGAATTGTGAACAAAATATGGACATGCACCAACTTCAAGTCTATTATATTGATCGGTATTCATATCAAACAGGTGTATTTCTGAAATTTTATCAGGATTTTTTTGTATTCCCGAAATAACGGCCCTTGCCATATTTCCAACACCGATTACAGCAAATTTATAACTCATAAAATACTCCAAAAATAACTTAAACTACATATATTATAACAAAAATATTTTAACAAACAATAAATAGTTATCCGTTATTTTATTATTTTTTCAAATTATGTCTTAAAATTTCAAACGCAAAAACAGAAGCTGATGCTGATGCGGAAAGCGACCCTTTAAAATCGGTTCCGTATTCTATTCTGACTATTTGATCGGCCAAATCAAGAATCGAGCGTGAAATACCTCTTTTTTCACCGCCAAGAACCACCAGCATAGGCTTTGACAGATCCGCTTCAAATAATGAAACCGAATCTCTGATTCCCGCACATACGATTTTATAATTCAAGCTTTTGAAAATTTTCACAGCCTCAACCGTATCACAGACGTATGAGTCGATAAGCTCGGATGCACCCGCTGACGAACGTGCAACAACACCCGCCACCCCAAACCAATTTCGCTCACCGACAACAAGTCCGTCCGCTCCGGCGGCATATAATGATCTCAATGCATTGCCAAAATTGTATGGATCTTCTATGCCGTCCAACAAGTAATATACGCCACAAGGCTTGATAAGCTCGGCTGATAATTTTGCAGGAGTTCTTTGCGTACATTCGGCAATTATTCCTCCGTGCGTAGTACCAATAACCATATCAGAAATGACGGCTGACGTAACAAATTCAATAGGAAAACCCATTTGCTTAGATTTAACATTCAAAAAGGATATTTCCTTGGCTTTAGATCTTTTCTTTTCTTCGTCAATTAGCACCTTGACCACACGACGGTCGCTTTTGTTTAAATCAATAGATCTGATAACCGCCGATATTGACGGCATACCTTCAAATATATCGCAATTTTCAAACTTTAAATTTTCTTTTAACATAATTAATCCTCAATAAAGTTAATAAAATACAGTAACGTATCATATATTTGTACAGAACAAATGAATGGAGAACGTTATTATGATGTATTTTTCATCCGGAAAGGAGCGCTGTGTGCTACTCGCAACATATCTTGTTGACAATAATTCCACCGTACGTGCCGTTGCAGCTCATTTTGGAATAAGTAAAAGCACAGTACATAAGGATATTACTCAAAACTTAAAAAAAATAAATAAACCGCTTTACTATAAAGCACAACAAATACTTGCTGTAAATAAGCAAGAACGGCATTTAAGAGGCGGGGAAGCAACCAGAAAAAAATACAATATGATGAAAGAATCACAAGTCGTCAAAAAATGATTTTGTAGATTCATTTATGTGCTTACAAAATTCCAAATATTTTTTATCCCCAATTCGTTTACGCATAAGTGCGTATAGATCCGTAACGGTCGGAGTGTATCTGTATTTATTAGGGTCGATAGATATACACGGTAATATTTTAGCGTTATAATTGTCTAAAATTTTACTCATATATATCCAATTCTTTCTGTAAGACATTTGTCTGATGTCCAGACAAAAATATGCTTTTTTCATCCATAACAATCTTGGAATAAAATCGTCCTTAATGGTTTGAAAACGAGTGCTAAAGCAGTCCTGCTCAAACGCGGTGAATACAGGAATCATATGTTTTGAATGAATCATATCAATATGTTCTCGTATGCGAATATCCGATATTCCTGTGGGGAGTTGTAAAAATATTTTATTGGAGTTATAAAGAGTAAAGCTTTTTATATCCGAGCGTTTTAATTTATCCGTAGTTAGTTTTACGTTCGGTGCAACATAAAAGGACATACCTCGGGGACGCATTTGTTTGAGAAAGTGCTTAACAGATTTTCTTTTTATAAAATTTTCACTTTGATTTAGCGAAGACGGTGCGTCATAAAGAAAAATAATTTTTTTAATTCCGATACTGCATAGATATTGCAATAAATCAGGTAGTTTTTTGTTTTCAAAACGAACTTTATCATCAATGGTTACGTCATAGATAACTACTGTGTCAAAGTCAATAAAAGCCATAACAGAACTATCCTTATAATGAACAAATGTAATCTATATTTTTCAATTCCCTCAATTATACAAAATTTGCATTTTGTATAATTACATTTATCTTGAAATCCGTAGACAAATTCTACGGTTATAAAGGCAGGAATGCTCCACTTTTCTATTTTTTGGGGATATTTTATATCAGTTAAGATAAAAATCTCTTTTTAACATCAATAATTTACAAAAAGTTTATTACTTTTTCTTTTAAGTGTGATATAATAGTGCTATCGAATCAATATTATTCCTTTGGAGGTTTTTATGGCACTCAAAATGAGATTTTTGTACTATTCGGGAAAGGCTAAAATGAAATCTATAGCTGCCGCTGTTCAGGCTGAATTCGAGCTGGGTCAAGCTAACGCTATCGATATCATTCCCCCTGCATATTCTTGCGAGAATGAGCGTCTTGTAATTCTTGCTATTTCAGGTAAGAATGAGCCTGATGACGTGCTTCGTCGTTTCTGCTTTGAGCTTAAAAAGAACAAGGCTCAGAACGTCGCTCTTCTTGTAGACGGTGATGAAAAAATCGCTACGTGCATCGCTGACGTACTGAAGCAGACCGGTACCAATTACATTGACAATATTAAGTATATTAAAATCGGTGGACTTCCTTTCTTGGCTGGTAAATTTACTGACGAAGAAAAAGCTGATATTCTCAAGTGGGTTCACGAAATAGTTGACAGCATTCAGTAATTTTTATATTAAACCGCCGCAAATTGCGGCGGTTTTTATTTTTTCGCTGAGTTTACCGTGGTTACAGAGTCAACAAGAATCTTGTCTCCTGTTGTTATTAGTGTGAAATACTGTTTTTTTGATCCTGCACCGATATCTTTACGGAATGTACCGTTGTTCTCTAATATTTTATACTCCAATGTATACAATGATTTTGTATAATCGTTACCACTTTCCGACGATACGTAAGTGATATTTACGTCATAAACCTTTTGCATTGTAAAGCTTTCTTTAGGTGAATGTTTTTTGTAATACGAATCACTAAATCTTGCATTATAGGCTTCGTGATCACCGTTTATTATATCATAGATCATATCCACCAAAAATTTAACTCCCGTACCGTGTTCTCCCGCTTTATCTCTATCGATTCCCACCGTGATATTAGTGGAGCTATCGGTATACGTTATAAATTCTGCGGATACAAGATCAAGATATTCTGCATCTTCAAATATATTTTCGTTAAAATCTGCGGGATAGAAATTGTAATCAACTACAAATTCTTCTTCTTTTTCAAGTGAGTCAATAATTATCGAAGCTATGCCTAACACTAATATAGCACCGATGATTGATAAGATTATTATAATCAATCTCTTTTTGGGATTATTATTTTTGGACTTCCCTTCTTTTAACAAATTTTGTCGCATTTTTTCCTCCAAAAACTATGTATGACATTATCTTAACATATATATCAGATTTTTTCAATGTTTTTGGAGAATTTTTATTTAAATTTTTATTAAAAAATATCAAAATTTATTGTAAAACAAACCATTATGTGATATAATAAAATGAAATTTTATGTTATACAGAGGTTGCAAAAATGAAATATTTGATACTTATTCCTGACGGAATGGCTGATACACCCATAAAGGAACTTGGAGATCTCACTCCTATGCAAAAAGCACGTAAACCTATGATGGACGAACTTGCGTCAAAATCATTGGTTGGCACAGTTTCCAATGTGCCCGAAGGAATGGTTCCCGAAAGCGATACTGCTAATATGGCAATACTGTCCTTCGATCCTAAGGTTTATTCCAAAGGTCGTTCCCCTCTTGAAGCTGTAAGTATGGGAATCGAAATGAAGCCCGATGAAACAGCTTACAGATGTAACGTTGTTACTCTTACCGAGGAACAAGAAAACTACGAGGATAGAATAATAGTTGATCACAGTGCTGACGAAATAACCACCGAAGAAGCTGATCAGCTTATCAAAACTCTTGAAGCCGAAATGGGTAATGAGTTCAGAAAGTTCTATACAGGTGTAAGTTACCGTCATTGTCTTATTTGGAAGAACAGCGATGATAAGTATAACTTCATGCGTCCTCACGATATACTCGGTAAGCGTATCGGAGAATATCTCCCCCGTGTAGAGGATGGTGGTGCAGAATTTCTTGAACTTATGAAAAAATCGTATGATATACTTAAAGACCATCCGGTTAACATTGCGAGAAAAGCAAGAGGCTTAAAGCCTGCTAACTCCGCTTGGCTTTGGAGTCCCGGAAAGAAGCCTCAGCTTCCCTCCTTTAAAGCAAAATGGGGTCTTGATGCTGCGGTTATTTCAGCGGTGGATCTTATTAAGGGAATCGGACTTTGTGCGGAAATGGCTTCTATTGACGTGGATGGTGCAACGGGTAACGTACATACCAACTATGACGGTAAAGCTCAAGCTACAATAGACGCATTTGAAAGCGGAAAGGATCTTGTCTACGTTCACGTTGAAGGACCTGACGAATGCGGTCACAGAGCAGAAACGGAAAACAAAGTAAAATCTATTGAGCTTATAGACAGTAAAATACTTACTCCGGTTTATGAATATCTTAAAAATTGCGGCGACGATTTCAAAATTATGGTGCTTCCCGACCATCCTACGCCCGTAGTTAAGAGAACACATACTATTGACCCTGTTCCCTTCTTTATATATTCTTCGAAAGAAAGCAAGGTAGGTTGCGATACGTTTGATGAGTTTACTGCTAAAAAAATGAATTTCTACGTATCTGCAGGATATACCCTTATGGATATTTTAACTCAAAACTGATTTTTGAGGTAATTAAGTAATATGAACGAAAACAAAAACGAGTGCACCAATGAAGAATTGGTTGACGAAACGGTTGTCGTTTCAAAAAATAAAACAAACCCAGCCAGTAATTTGATAGACTATATTGAAATAATCGTTGTAGCTATCTTTGCTGTAATGTTGTTGTTTACGATCTTCACCAGAACATGTACTGTTGACGGAGATTCTATGAATAACACTCTTCACAATACAGAGCTGTTGCTCATTTCCGATGCTTTCTACACTCCCCAACGACAAGATGTAATCGTTTTTCATAACAACGACGGAACTTCCGAAGGAAAAAACAACAAGCCGCTGGTAAAAAGAGTTATCGGTATCGCCGGTGATACGGTTGTTATCGATAACAATGCCCAAACCGTTACGGTCACAAGCAAGGATGGAGAAACACAGGTTTTAGAGGAAGAGTATGTGTTCTTTGACCCCTATAAAATTGATTCTTTCAACGGTGTTCAAACATATGTAGTTCCCGAAGGAAAGCTATTCGTTTTGGGTGACAATCGCAGAGCGTCATTAGACAGTCGATATTCCACCATAGGATATGTAGACGAAAGAAGTGTCTTGGGAAAGGTTTATTTACGTATTTCTCCAATGTCCAAAATAGGAATAATAAAATAACGATTTAAGGAGAAGGTAATGCCATCACAGGTAATACAATGGTTCCCGGGGCATATGGCAAAAACCAGACGCCTCATTACAGAAAATTTAAAAAGCGTAGATGCGGTAATAGAGATACTCGACGCAAGAATACCATACAGCTCACGAAATCCGGAAATAAGCAAGCTTTGTGCAGGAAAACCAATGCTACTGCTTTTAAACAAGGCATCCCTTGCCGACCCTGAAATTACGGCTTTTTGGTCAAAGAAATTCAGCAACGAAACTACAAAATGTATTGAAACCGATTGCATAAGCGGTCAAGGCATATCAAAAATAGCACCTGCACTTAAGGAATTGTGTGGAGATAAGATCTCTCGTTATGAAGAAAAGGGTATGCACGGCAGACCCATAAAGGTTATGGTCGTGGGTATTCCCAACGTCGGAAAATCATCACTCATAAACAAGCTTTGCGGAACAAAAAAGGCAAAGGTCGAAAACCGTCCCGGTGTTACGTTGGATAAACAATGGGTAAGCACAAACATTGGCGTTCAATTACTTGATATGCCGGGTGTTCTTTGGCCCAAGTTCGATGAGCGTACCGTAGGAGAAAATTTAGCAATAACCGGAGCTATAAAGGACGACGTATTGGACATTGAAACGATTGCATCTGCTCTTTGCGGACGTCTCAGAAATATGTATCCGCAGCTTTTTATGCAAAGATATAAGCTTACCGAGCTTCCTGATGAGTCAGAAGTCAATGATTACGACCTTTTATGCCTTGTAGGAAGAAAACGCGGACACCTTATTTCCGGTGGAGAAATTGACACCGAAAGAACAGCCAATATGCTTATCGACGAGTACAGATCCGCAAAAATCGGTAGAATATCACTTGACTGTAAGGAGTAATTTATGCTTGATTATACTCTTGAACAAGAGCTTATCGATAAAGGCTATGAATATGTATGCGGAGTCGATGAGGCGGGGCGTGGTCCTTTGTGTGGGCCTGTTGTAGCTGCCGCGGTCATACTTCCCTGCGGTATCTATATCGAGGGGCTGAATGATTCTAAAAAACTGACCGAAAAGAAACGTGAATTGTTGTTTGATATAATTTGCGAAAACGCCGTAGCCTATTCAATAACTTATGGAACGGTCGAGCAAATAAATCAGACTAACATACTCGAAGCAACACTTGATGCTATGCATCGTGCTGTGGATTCATTGAACGTCAAAGCAGATTTTGCGTTAATAGACGGAAATATCGCACGAGGATTTTCTGTTGAAGCAAAACCGGTAGTACATGGAGATGCTATTTCACCGTCTATTGCGGCAGCTTCTATTCTTGCCAAGGTCACACGTGACCGTCTGTGTGCGGAATTGGATGCCCAATATCCAATGTACGGAATAGCCAAGCATAAAGGCTATGGTACAAAGGTACATATGGAAGCTCTTAGAAAATACGGACCTGCACCAATACACAGAACAAAATTTATAAGATTTCTTGACGGAGATAAAAAATGAAAACCGTTGAAATCGGCAAAATAGGAGAAAATATTGCGGCAAAATACTTAAAGAAAAATAAATACCGCATAATTGCAACAAATATTCATATGTCGCACAACGAGATTGATATTATTGCTAAAAATAAATCTTTTATAGTGTTCGTGGAAGTAAAGACTCGCAGCACTGACAATGATTTATCTTCGCCATTTGGAACACCGGCATCTGCCGTAGATTACAAAAAGCAAAAACGAACGGTCGAAGCCGCTCGAGTTTATCTAAGGAACAGTAAATACTCTAAATTACAGCCAAGATTTGATGTTGTGGAAATCTTTCTTCACAAGGATTCCCACAATCTGATACATATTAACTACATTGAAAATGCTTTTGGAGCATAGAAAAAGAAAGGAATATCCAAATGAAGTATTTTAGTACCAGAGATTCACAAAAAACAAGCTTTGATTCTGCTGTGGTCATTAAGAAAGGACTTGCTGCAGACGGTGGATTGTTTGTACCTGACACCGTACCTACAATATCACAAGAAGTTATTGAAAAAATGTGTGCAATGAGCTATCCTGAAAGAGCCGCAACCGTTCTTTCGATGTTTCTTACTGATTACACCTATGAGGAGCTTCTTGACGATTGTAAAAAAGCATATTGTGAGGATTCATTCCCCGGCGGTGCGGCTCAGTTAAAGAAGGTTAACGATACCATATATTCATTGGAGCTGTGGCACGGTCCTACCGCCGCATTCAAGGATATGGCTCTTCAGATAATGCCTCGTTTGCTTTCACGTGCTCTTGTGAAAACGGGAGAGGATAACACCGCACTTATTCTTGTTGCAACCTCGGGAGACACTGGAAAAGCCGCTCTTGAAGGCTACAAGGATATTGATGGCATAAAGATCATGGTGTTTTACCCCGTTGACGGTGTAAGCAACGTACAAAAGCTCCAAATGGTAACACAAACAGGAAACAACGTAAACGTTTGTGCTATAAAAGGAAACTTTGACGATGCCCAAAGCGGAGTTAAGAAGATATTTGCAAACGACGAAGCAAAAGCAAAGCTTCTTGAAAATGGCTACATACTCTCCAGTGCAAACTCTATAAACTGGGGACGTCTTGCACCTCAGATAGTTTACTACGTATCCGCATACTGCGATATGATAAATAACGGTGAGATAAAGTACGGTGATGATGTAAACGTTTGTGTTCCTACGGGTAACTTTGGAAATATTTTCGCCGCATACCTTGCAAAGAAAATGGGACTTCCCTTCTCCAAGTTTATATGTGCGTCGAACGATAATAATGTGCTTACCGATTTTCTTGCAACAGGTACGTATGATAGAAACAGAAAGTTCCACGCAACCATATCGCCTTCAATGGATATTCTCATTTCCAGCAATCTTGAAAGACTTCTGTATTTCACCGCAGGATCTGAGAATACCGCAAATTATATGAAACAGCTCAATGAGAACGGTGTTTATACCGTAAGTGATGATGTTAAGTCGCTTATCACCGAGAATTTCGTTGGATATTTCGCAGACGAAAACATGACCCGTGATACCATAAAGCATTTTTACAATGACTTTGATTACCTTGCAGATACTCATACCGCAGTTGCTCTTAGCTGTGCTGAGCAATACGTGAAAGCCACGGGAGATAAGAAGAAAATGATAGTTGCTTCTACTGCGAGTCCTTATAAGTTTGCAGCAGACGTATTTGAAGCACTGACCGATAAAAAGGCTTCCGCGGATACGGGTGCTCTTGACGATCTTTCTGCATTTACAAATACTGAAATATCCTATCCCCTTCGTAATCTTGCACAGAGAAAAATAAACTTTAGCACTACCATCGAAAGTCACGAGATGCTTGAGGCGGTTTACAAGTTCATGTAATTGATAATCAGGGGTTGCCGTAACGCGACAACCCCTGATATTCGAACACGATATTTTTACTTTCTTTCCTTAAAAGTGTCGCACTCAGCACCGTTTGTACCGTTACAACAGCCAACAGCTATCTGGTTCGCGGTGCAGTGTGTGTCACAGTCGTGGTATACGCAGTTTCTGACGTCACATTTTATTCCCTTGATGTGTTCTTTTCCGGTGTTACAACCGTTTGTAGTGGAATTACGATTTTCGTTTATCATTCTTACAAAACCTCCTTGATAAGAATACTATTATTGTTTTCACAATTAAAATATTTATACATAAGGATTTATTTAATGGCTGTTTTTGTTATCGCTGATCTTCATCTGGCAACTGCTAATCCACAAAAGTCGATGGAGTGTTTTGGAAAAAGATGGATAAATTACATAGATAAAATTTCCGACAGATGGAAAAGTGTAGTTTCGGATGCGGATACCGTTATAATCCCGGGAGATATTTCTTGGGGACTCGCTACTACGGACGCATTGAATGATCTTATCTGGTTAGACAAATTACCCGGAAAAAAAATCATTCTTAAAGGAAATCATGATTTTTGGTGGTCTACTCTTTCCAAACTAAATACTTTTTTTGAGACAAATAATATAACGACAATCAGCGTTTTAAACAATACCGCTCTTGAAATAGAAAATTATATAATTGCAGGTTCAAGAGGATGGTTCACAGATAGATCAATGCAAAATGCCGAGGAGACGGTAGATTACGACAAAATTGTAAACCGTGAAGCAATAAGATTGAACTTATCCCTCGCCCAAGCAAAAGAATTAAGTGAGAAAACCAATAAGGAAATTTTGGTTTTTCTGCACTTCCCTCCCGTATGGGGAGATTTTGTCTGCAAACCAATATTTGATGTTCTTCGAACATATGATATTAAGAGGTGTTATTTCGGACATATACACAGCAGTTATTCGTGTGCTGACGTTTTTGAGTATGAAAATATTAAATTTTATTTGATTTCATCGGATTTTCTCGATTTTATCCCTAAAATCGTGTGATTTTTTAAAAATCTATTGACAAATCGTCGCAAAAAAAGTACAATATATAGGTATGAAAAAAATTATTTTATTATATCGGAGGTTTAAACCAAATGAGTTTAACAAAGTCTGAATTGATTGAAAAAAATCAGTATGAACTGCATATTTCGGTAGATAAAGCTACCTTTGATGCAGCTGTTGATAAGGTTTACCGCAAGCAGGTAAAGTCTATCACTGTTCCCGGATTCAGAAAAGGAAAAGCACCCAAGTCCATTATTGAGAAAATGTATGGCACTGGTGTATTCTACGAGGATGCTATCAACGATCTTATTCCTTCTGCATACGCAGAGGCACTTGATGAAGCTAAGCTTGACGTTGTAAGTCAGCCTGAGTTTGATATCGTGTCTATCGACGATAACGGTCTTGTTCTTTCTGCAAAGGTTTATGTAAAGCCTGACGTAGAAATTAAGGACTACCTTGGCATTGAGGTTGAAAAGGAAGTTACCGCTGTTACCGATGAGGACGTAGCAAAAGAAATTGAAACCGTAAGAGAGAGAAATTCCAGAGAGACCGAAGTTACCGACCGTGCCGCTGAAATGGGCGATACTGCGGTTATTGACTTTGAGGGCTTCTGTGACGGTGTAGCTTTCGAGGGTGGTAAGGGTACCGACTACGCACTCAAGCTCGGTTCGGGTTCTTTCATTCCCGGATTTGAGGAGCAGGTTGCAGGACACAGCATCGATGAGGAATTTGACGTTAACGTAACCTTCCCCACCGAGTACCACGCAGAAGGTCTTGCAGGTAAGGAAGCTGTATTTAAGGTAAAGATACACGCTATAACCAAGGTTGAGCTTCCCGAGCTTGATGACGATTTTGCAAAGGACGTATCAGAATTTGATACATTTGATGAATATAAGGCTGATTTGAAGGCAAAAATCGAAAAGAGATATGAGGCTGCTGCTGATAATGCAGTTGAGGAAAAGCTGGTTGAAGCTCTTATCGAAAAGCTGGAGGCAGATATTCCTGAGGCTATGTTCGTAGCTGAAACCGAAAACTTCGTTCGTGATTACGATAACAGACTCCGTTCTCAGGGACTTGACCTCAATACTTACTTCAAGTACACAGGTCTTACCCTTGACAATCTCCGTGAGCAGATGAGACCTCAGGCAGAGCGTCAGGTTAAGGCAAGACTTGCTCTTGAAAAGATAGTTGCCCTTGAAAATATCGAGGCAACCGAAGATGATATCAACGAAGAATATCAGAATATTGCTAATGCTTACGGTGTTGAGCTGGATCAGGTTAAGGCAAGCATCGATTCCGAGGCTATTGCTGCTGACATGAAGGTCAAGAAGGCAATGGATCTTGTTAAGGAAAAGGCGGTCATTAAGACCAAGTAATTTATATCGCTAAAGCGACACAGGAGGTAGTTATGTTTAATATGAACGACAAAATGTTTAATGCTCTCGTGCCTATGGTTGTTGAGCAAACCGGTAAGGGTGAACGCTCTTATGACATTTTTTCCCGTCTGCTCAATGATAGAATTATATTCTTGTCAGACGAAGTCAATGACGCAACCGCCTCCTTGGTTGTCGCTCAGCTTCTTTTCCTTGAAGCACAGGATCCCGATAAGGATATAAGCTTTTACATTAACAGTCCCGGCGGCTCTGTAACGGCGGGCATGGCTATTTACGATACGATGAATTACGTAAAATGCGACGTATCTACCATCTGTATCGGTATGGCAGCAAGTATGGGGGCATTTCTGCTTTCGGCGGGTGCGAAAGGCAAACGTATCGCCCTTCCCAACAGCGAGATAATGATACACCAGCCCCTCGGCGGTGCAAAGGGTCAGGCAAGTGATATAAAGATCCAGGCTGATCTGATCTTGCGTACAAGAGATAATCTTAATAGAATACTTGCTGAAAATACGGGACGTTCAATCGAAGAAATTGCAAGAGATACCGAGCGTGATAATTTTATGACTGCAAAGCAGGCTCTTGAATACGGATTGATCGACAAAATATTTGAGAAAAGAGCTTGATCTCCCGAAAGGATACCAAAATGGCTTCAAATAATACAACAAACGGTTCAAACGTAAGATACTGTTCATTCTGCGGAAGAAATGAAAATCAAGTCAATTTTCTGATTCCTTCCCCTACCGGCGTTTATATTTGTGATTTTTGTGTAGATGCGTGTCAAGAGCTTATATATGAAAATACTGTAGTATCAAATGCTGTAGGCGACGATCTTTCTTTTGACAATCTTCCTAAGCCCGCACGTATAAAGAGTATCTTAGACGAATACGTTATAGGTCAGGACGAGGCGAAAAAGGTTCTTTCTGTTGCGGTATATAATCATTATAAAAGAATACTTTATAATAAAGACAGAAACGATGCCAAGGCAAAGAAAGAAACTATTGAGTCGGATATAGACCTTCAAAAAAGCAACGTTCTTCTTATAGGTAATACCGGTGTTGGTAAGACCTATCTTGCACAAACTCTTGCGAAATCGCTTAAAGTTCCCTTCGCGATAGCTGACGCTACTACTTTGACTGAAGCAGGATACGTGGGTGAGGACGTGGAGAATATTCTTCTCCGTCTTATACAGGCGGCTGATTATGATATAGAGCGTGCTGAAAAAGGTATTATCTACATTGATGAAATCGATAAGATCGCCCGTAAGAGTGAAAATCGCTCTATAACACGCGACGTATCAGGCGAAGGCGTACAACAGGCACTTCTTAAGATTTTGGAAGGCACTGTTGCCAACGTACCTCCTCAAGGCGGTCGCAAGCACCCCAACCAAGAGTTTATTCAGATAAACACTGAAATTATTTGGTTTATCTGCGAAGGAGCATTCGCTGGACTTGATAAGCTTATCGAAAAACGCCAAGGAAATCAGACCATAGGTTTTTCAAGCGAAATAAAGAAAAAAGCTGAAAAACAAAAGGTTGGTATCTATAAAGACGTTACGCCTCACGATATAGTTAAGTTTGGACTTATTCCCGAGCTTGTAGGACGTATTCCCGTTATAGTTCCGCTTGACGACCTTGATAAGGATGCACTTGTGAGAATATTGAGTGAGCCTAAAAACTCCCTTATAAAGCAATACAAAAAGTTACTTGCGATGGACGGTGTGGAGCTTGAATTTGACAACGAAGCACTCGAGGCAATCGCTGCCTTGGCAATCGAAAGAAATACGGGTGCAAGAGGTCTTAGATCTATAACCGAAAATCTTATGATGCCTATTATGTACGATGTTCCCTCACGTGAAAACGTGGCATCTGTATTGATAGATGCAGATTGTGTTAAGGGCAATTCACCTGCAAAATTGGTTGAAAAAGAACTTGTTGAATTGAATACTCCGATTTCTGGAGAGCTTGAATAAAAAATAACCGCAGAGAGTTACCGAATGGTTGCTCTCTGCGGTGCTTTTTATATATTAGGTACAATCAAAGTTGTTAATGATTTTCTTTGTTCATCTGTCGGTAATTTCAATTTTCCGTTGTTAACGAGTTCCTTTAAACAATGAAGAATAAACCATCCATCACTGTAAAAAATATGTTGAAGTCCATACATTTGAGCTTTATGAAGATGCTTCGGTGTTCTTTCAAGAATAGCTTTTACATACGGAGCTTTTAATGTTTCAAATTCTTCTTGATATTTTTCTTTAATCTTATCACCAAACTCAAGTAGCATTTTTCTTGCTTCGGTATTCCTTATCCATACAATTTGCAAACCTGTCCAACGACCGTGAATGCTTTCATACCGTCTCATATAACCTTTTTCGTACATATAGGCATAATCTAAATCAGAAAGCTCTTCATCGTTAAAAAAGCGTTCAAAAACGGATAAGTCTCTTGCGACAGTTAGTTGATAGTTATCATCAATTCGCCTTTTGCTCCACTCTGTATCAATAGTCCACAAAATAAACTTATCTGTAAATCCATTCCAACAAGGTCCACAAAATTTTTTCATACTTTCAAAGTGTTGAGGAACAATATCATTTTCGATTGAGGCGTAGCATATGTTTTTCCCTCCGTCTGGACGTATTGTGCACACTTCCTCGAATTTGATTTTATCATCCATATATTTTTCGCCACTTAATGCAGTTATATATGGAATTAATGACCAAAGCAAAAAATTATGGTCATTTTCAAAAATCGGCACTTGCATTTCTTCGTTAATATCGACCATTCGATTACAGCATACAATGTTTGATTTATTCAATAGTGAACTCTGAGACAAGGAATCGTATAATTCATTTGCAAATAACTTTGCGGCTTTCGAATACATATCCTCCTTTATTTTGATAATGTATTCGTCGGGTTCATCCAATAAAAAATTAATAATGTATTTATTGTCTTGTTTGAGTAAAAATCCGTATTCTTCAAGATATTCAACTTCGCTCTCAATATATACTGGCGAAACACCAAGTGCATCTGCAATCTCATTAATCGATTTAGGTGTATCTTTAATGCAATATGCAATGTTTTGTACGATTGAGGAACGAAAGAAATTTCCAACATTTCCCTTCGTACCGATTGAACCCGCAAATCCACATAATGAAAATTTAATAGGATTAAATTTAAGTTCACTTGTTTTTCTCATAGTATCCATACCTCGTTTCAATTCTTTTTTTGCTTCAAACAAATGCCATTTGACAGTGCCAAGAGGAATATCCAAATCCTTTGCAATATCTGCTTGCTTGCGATTTTCAAAATAATATGCAATCACGATTTTACGCTGAAGCTTTGAAAGATAGGCTATCTCATTTTGCAATCGATGTATTGATTCTGCATTATCATCAGAAGTATACTCCGCATCGGGGTCAGCAATAAAATCTTTAAATTCGTCAACAGATACGCCAATAATACCTTTAGCGGAATCACGATAATAATTGCTGAGCGTGTTATGAGCGATCGTCCAAATAAATTTCCTCACATCCCCAATATCATCTTTGATAAGAATAGCTCTAAATGCTTTTAGCACAATATCCTGCGAAAGATCCTCTGCATCCTGAAAGTTCTTGCATCGCTTAAGTGCAAAACCAAATATGGGCTTCAGATATTCTGTTATAATTTTTTCTGCATCTTGTCTGTTCACTTGTTTTCTCCTATTGAAAGCTTTCACCCATATAGACACGGATTTTGAAAAAGGTTGGAAAATTTTATATATTTTATTATAAAAGAGTTGTTTCAATTTGAAACAACTCTTTTTTCTTAATAAAATGTAGCAACAACTTGCTTAGGTGGTACGGCAAATTCGGTCGCTTGAACGTATAAAACAGGACCTTGTGTGCGGTAAAGCTTGTGCTTTTCTATTTTTATAGTTCCCTTCACTGTTACCCATTCCTCGTCCTTGAGTAAAGGTTTGTTAGAAAATACACTGATAAGTCCCGCATATTGAATGTCGTCAACACAGCAGGTCATTATAGGACGACCGATTACCAACGAATTCGAATCAAGTCTTTCGTCATGTGCTACCAAGCCTTTAAACTTGACGGTCTTGCCGTTATACGCCATCATATTCTCGGATAGATCTCTGTACCATATAGCATAATCCTCTTCGGATATTTCAATTACGGGAGCATCTATATCGTAAGGCAACGGATCTTCCATTTCATCATACTCTACGTGTCCATCGGGATAATCGTATACGATAGCCGCACGGCGACTGATACCTCTGACGATCTTATGAATCTCATCCTTATCAATAGCATCAGATGCACGGTTGAGAACGATCATTTCACAGTCACGAATCTTATCAACTACAAGCTGACGCATATTGGCGTTGTAGTTGATGAAGGTATTAGCATCAGCAAACATCATATTTTGATAGATAGCCCAATTTTGAGGAAAGCTCTCGTACAATCTCTGAAGCTCCCACATACCATTATATTCAATGATAATTCTATCTATTTTACGATTGACCGTCAAAGATTCAAGTTTTTCTCTTGTAAGAGAATCTTTATCTTCTATCACAGAAATGGTTACGTTCTTACCCCAAAACTTTGAAGAATCAAGTTCAACCTCTCCTTCTTCACACAATATAACCAAGGTTTTTTCACCGGTATTGAATTTTTCATCGTTAAGAGATTCTTGAATAATACTTGTTTTTCCACCTTCAAGAAATCCCGTAAACAAATATACAGGTATCTTCATATATCTCTCCTAAATCACAGCTCAAACAGCTTGCAAATCGCATCTTCGTCGACCTTAGAGCCTATTACACACAGCTTTCCGATGGTAGAAGCACTACCGCTACGAACGTCAGCCTCTTCGGGGACGTAATCAAAATGTATCCACGTTCCGTCGGTGCTTTCAACAATTCCCTTTGCTCTGAGTATAAAGCCGTATTTATCGCTGTTTTGAAGCTCTTTAAGTATATTGCATATACCGTCTGCAGAATATTTCTTTAATGTTTCTCTGCCCCAGCTTGTAAACACATCTTCAGCGTGATGGTGGTGATGCTCGTGACAATCACAATCCTCATCGTGGTGATGGTGGTGGTGATGCTCATGGCAATCACAGTCATCGTCGTGATGATGGTGGTGATGATGACTTGAACCTTCCTCAGCCAAAGCGGACAGCTGAGCCTCAATAGACGATTTTTTCTCAAATGCATCTATTATCGTTTTAATATCGAGCTTATCAACGGGCGTTACGATAAGTTCTGCGGTTTGATTGTGCTGTCTTATCAAATCTACAGCTTCGCTCAGCTTTGCGTCAGTGGTCTTATCTGTATGGCTAAAATATATACAGCCGGCATGCTCTATCTGGTCGTTAAAGAACTCTCCAAAATTTTTCATATACATTTTGCACTTATTCACGTCAACAACTACAACAGCACTGTTAACTACCGTGTTTTCAATGTTGGCATCAATAACTGCCTTTGTAACGTCACTTAACTTTCCAACGCCTGAAGGCTCTATAATAATTCTATCGGGATTATAGTCATTAACCACTTGAGTCAAAGCCTTGCTGAAATCCCCCACGAGAGAACAACAAATACAGCCTGAATTCATTTCAGCGATCTGTACTCCTGCATCCTGTAAAAAACCACCGTCAATTCCTATCTCGCCGAATTCATTTTCGATAAGCACAAGCTTTTCGCCCACGTATGCCTCGTGAATCAGACGGTTAATAAGAGTGGTTTTTCCCGCCCCCAAAAAACCTGAAATTATATCTATCTTAGTCATTTTGATACCTCTGAAAAATCAATATTATGTAACAAAGGTTGCCACAATTTGTAGCAACCTTTGAGAAATTGTAAGTGATAAAATTACGCCTTGTTAACAGAACCGAAGAGCTCCATCTTTTCCTTAACAGTTGCCTTAATTGCCTCAAATCCGGGAGCAAGAAGCTTTCTGGGGTCAAAGCCCTTTCCTGCAAGGTCCTTACCTGCTTCTACGTAAGCTCTGGTAGCAGCAGCAAATGCAAGCTGACACTCGGTGTTAACGTTAATCTTAGCAACGCCAAGAGATATTGCCTTCTTTATCATATCCTCGGGAATACCCGTTCCGCCGTGAAGAACGAGGGGCATATCACCGGTCTTCTGCTGAACAGCATCAAGAGTTTCGAAAGAAAGACCCTTCCAATTTTCAGGATACTTACCGTGAATGTTACCGATACCTGCTGCAAGCATAGTAACACCAAGATCTGCAATCATCTTGCACTCATTGGGGTCTGTACACTCGCCTGCTCCGATAACTCCGTCTTCTTCTCCGCCGATAGAACCAACCTCAGCCTCAAGGGACATACCCTTTTCATTACAAACCTTAACAAGCTCGGTGGTCTTTGCAACGTTCTCGTCGATGGGATAATGAGAACCGTCAAACATTACGGAAGAAAATCCAGCTTCAATACACTTGTAGCAGCCCTCATAAGAGCCGTGGTCGAGGTGAAGTGCTACGGGAACGGTGATATTAAGCTCGTCGATCATACCGTTAACCATACCAACGATAGTCTTATATCCACACATGTACTTACCTGCACCCTCGGAAACACCAAGAATAACGGGAGAGTTCATCTCCTGAGCGGTGAGAAGGATCGCCTTTGTCCACTCAAGGTTATTGATATTGAACTGTCCTACGGCATACTTGCCTGCTTTTGCTTTTTGAAGCATTTCTTTTGCTGAAACCAACATTATTTTTATCTCCTTTAAATTTTATTCCTTGAATATTATACACCATATCCGACTAAAAATCAATAGATTCTGTAATTTTTTGCCTTGTAAATATAAAAATTAACAAATAGTTTGTAGAAAAATCACATTAGCAATGTTATACTATTACTAATAATATATTAGGAGAAGATATGAAACTAACAACGCATAAACAAAATCATATTTATAATATTACGTTAATATCGATTTGCACTGCGATTGTTATCGTTTCCGCATGGTTGACCATACCTTTTTTTATAGGTTTTACACTTCAAACACTCTCTATTTTGCTCATATGTTTGTTATTTAAGTTTAAAATATCATTTTCCGCCGTCCTTATCTACATACTAATAGGCACTATCGGTCTTCCCGTGTTTTCAGGATTCGGCAGCGGCTTATCAGTTCTCATAGGACCTACCGGCGGATTTATACTGTCATTTTTGTTGTTTCCCGTTATATTAAATTTGTTCAAAATCTGTTCCGGACGTTCACACTTGTTTAGAGTGCTTTCGATGTGTATATGTATTCTTGTTTGCTATATATGCGGAACATTATGGTACTGCTTTGTTTACTTATCGGGTGAGATAAAAAACTTATGGAGTGTTTTAAGTATTTGCGTCTTTCCCTTTATAATTCCTGACATAATAAAGATTTTTGTCGCAGATATAATATATTCTCGTCTGTCTAATATTGATTTTAACAGATAACTGGAGGTTTTATGGAAAATAATACTAACACAACTCGCCAAACACTGCTTGAGGTATATGAAGCACTTTGCGAAAAAGGTTATGATCCTACAAAACAAATAGCCGGCTATATTTTGTCGGAAGATCCTGTTTATATTACCGATTGGAAAAACGCACGGGGAAAAATATCTCATATAAACAGAGATGACCTTTTAATGCTTCTCATAAACAGCTATCTTGGAATCGACGTTGAAAAATGAAGGCTCGCTCAATAAGGATTTTAACCTTATTTCTAATTTTCTCTCTGTTTTTTGCGGCAATCTTAACCCCAAAAACATTTGCGGAAAAACAAAGCATACCTGACACATCAAATGCTGAATACGTATTTTTGTACAATGTAAATACGGATAAAATGATCTACAGCAAAAATGCGGATCAAATGATGTTCCCCGGAAGCACTGTAAAAATAATGACGGGACTTATTATTTGCGAGAAATTTGGCACTCAGCTTGATGAAAAGGTTACCGTAACGCAAGAAATGATCGATCTGTCTGTCGGTTGGAACGTAAAATTAGAGGAGGGCATGGTCGTAACGGTAAAAGACCTTTTATACGGTATGCTGTGCGGTGGAGGAAACGATGCAACGATAGCACTTGCTATATTTTGCAGCGGAAGTGTTGAGCAATTCGTAAACGATATGAACGATAAAGCATCATCGTTGAAGATGAATAACACTCATTATACAAATCCAACCGGTCTGGACGATTCTTCTATGTATTCAACCGTTTCCGATACACTGATACTTGCCAAAGAAGCCTATAAGAATGAGTTGTATATCGATGTCAGCTCGGCAATGTCATATGTGTATACTCCCCAAGGAACAAATGATGAGATAAAGATTTTTAACAGAAACGCACTCATAAGCAATTTTTATGCTTTGGGATACAGAAATTTAAATGCATACGGACTTATTTCGGGAAATACGTCATTAGGTGGATACTGTACTGTAACGTATTCCGAGATAAATGGTACGGGATACTTGTGCGGTGCGATGAACGCCAAGGGTGATAGTGACGAAATTTACTCTTACACTATTGTCAACGCACTACTTGATTATGCATTTGATAACTATTCTTACGTTCAAATAGCCGAAAAGAATAAATTCATTTGCACTATAAATACAAAATTCGCCCTTCCCGAAAACAAAAAAGACGCGGTCGTCAGATGCATCATAATGAACGACGTATTTACTCTGACACACAATGACGTCGATCTTGAAAATAAGCTTGAATACAGACCGTATTTTTATACAGAGCCTTTAGCGGCTCCCGTTGAACAAGGTATTATTGTTGGCGGCGTGGATATTTTATATAACGGAGAGGTTATAGGAAATGCTTTTCTTATGACCGAGGACGGCGTTGAAGCAAGTAATCTATTGATCGTTTTAGATAATCTTAAAGGCTTTTTTACAGGAAGATTTTTTATTTTATCGGTATGCTTTTCTACTGTTGGGTTATTGATATACAGTCGCTTAAATATAGTAAATTCAAGAAAATCAAAACGTAAAAATAAAAACGTTTCAAAAAGATTCTATCAATAAAAAATCCCCTCGCTCAAAAGCGAGGGGGAGATATTATTTCTTGTTATTAGACTTTCCTTTTCCGGTAAGAGTAGCAAACAGTCGGAACTCTCTGTATCCAACGTAGTAAGCTATCCAAGACGTGATCAATGCGGGAATGATGATCAGGAAATAAGTCCACCAGAATCTATTCAGAAGCACATCACCGATGGAAAACGAAGTGATACAGCCAAGGAACATTCCCTGAATAAATACGGTTATGGTCGAAGCTATTGCCGCCAAGTTCCCTGCCCAAGTTACGGTTGCCATGAAGGGGGATGCAACGGTAAACATAATTGCTATGATAAAGTTAGGTACATTCGCGATAAGTGACATAACCAACCCTGTATGAGGGTGTTTCTTCATTTTTCCCATATCAACGTGTATTCTATCTTTAGCACCCACCTCCCACATTAAGGTGTATATGAGGAAAAGATAGAACAGAATTGCAAAGCAACTAACAAAAATAGTCAGTCCCCTGCTTCCAGATGCATCGGTAGCCATAGATAATACTGCACCGAATATAGAAATTGCAAACTGATTTACGAACATCTTTATAATACTATATGAATAGTTGCTAAAAAACGCTTTCACGACAAACCTCCGTAGTACGATATAAAGGATTACGGATTAATTATAAACAATATTAAGATTTTTTTCAATACACACACGCAAAAATTTACACTTTATCAATCAAAATATAAATTCTGCTACATAAAAGGAGAAACTATGGCATATAGCGTTCCGCTCAATTCCCTGCCACCCTTGGTTAGAGATTTCGCGTCATACAAATCTGTCATTCAAAATGCATCTGAAAAAACGATATCGGAATATTTGCTTGACTTACGTGTCTTTTTTAGATTTCTGATTGCAAGAGATGAAAATATCGCTACCGATTCCGAGGAATTTGAAAAAATTGATATACGAAATATCGACCTTGATTTTATCAAAAATATCTCTACCGACGATATTTACGAATTTCTTATGTATACGGATAACGTGCGGGGTAATCTTGCCGCCGCAAAATCAAGGAAGCTGTCTTCTATAAAGGGCTTTTTCAAATATCTTGTTACAAAACGTATGTTGCTTGATACCAATCCCGCTATTGATATAGAAACTCCCAAAAGAAAGAAAGCGTTGCCTAAGTATTTAACGCTTGAAGAAAGTCTGGATCTTCTCAACGCAGTAAAAAATGATAAGGAATCCAAAACAACCGTTCGAGATTACGCAATAGTAACGCTTTTCTTAAACTGCGGAATGCGAGTTTCCGAGCTTGTAGGCATAAATCTTCAAGACGTTGACGCAAAGCTTCGTTCCCTGACTGTTACGGGAAAAGGAAACAAGCAAAGAATAATCTATCTCAATGAGGCTTGCCGCACAGCTCTTGCTGACCATCTCGAAGAGCGTCTTGGAGAAAAGCACAAGGCTTGTATGAGCCATGCTTTGTTTATCAGCAATCGAGAGCAACGTTTGAGCGTAAAGACCGTTCAATGGATGGTTTATAAATACTTGGACATGGCTGGGCTTGAATCCAAGCACTATTCCGTTCACAAGCTCAGACACACAGCCGCAACGCTGATGTATCAAACGGGTGACGTAGACGTGAGAGTACTTAAAGACATTCTCGGTCACGAACAGCTCAATACTACTCAAATATATACACACGTCAGCAACCGAAGTATGGAGGAAGCAATGACTAAAAATCCCCTTTCGGGTCAAGGCGGCGTGGATGATTAAAAAATCACCGCCGAGAGAAATCTCAGCGGTAATTTTATTTTATATTCTCAACAAAAAGCGTATCAATAGAAACTCCAAAAATACCGGCTATTTGTGGAATCAACTGAATATCAGGAGATCCTCGATTATTCTCCCATTTTGAAACTGCTTGAAAGCTTACACCTAATTTTTCTGCAAGATGAGCTTGAGTTAAATTATTTTGTTGTCTTAATCGTTTTATATTATTTCCTATATTCATAACGCACGTTTCTTTTCCGATAGCGACCGTAAAGGTCGCTATCGGCGTTTATTTTAATCAACAAACTTTCTGGCACGGTCAACGTATTCCTTAAAGCGTTCATCGTTACGAACGGGATTAAGCCATTCCCAACCACTGGGGGCGGTAATGCAACGATAGAGATTCGATCCACTAAATTCCAACTCCCAATCGTACGCAACGGGTTCTTTTGAGCCGTCTTTAAGAAGAATCACGCCATTACCGTATTCATACTTAACACCGCCAAAGAGATACTGATTTCCCGTGTCAAGAAGATCTCCCTTTTTGAATGATGCTACCTTTTCACAGTAGGCCATTGCAGTTTCAAGGGAAGCATATCCCTCATCATATCTTTCTCTGAACAGCAATGCTGCCGCTCTTATAAGTGCAGTACGGGCATAATGTCCATACCAAGCAGGAGGAACCTGACCGTCCTCGCCCAGCACTTCCATTAACTTCATATAGAAACCCTGTATCTCAATGGTTCTATTGGAATTCCAAGCATTTCTGCTGGGTCTTGCAAGGAAATGAAGAAGGAGATGGAAATTGTTTGCACTGTTTTTCATATGTCCCTTGTTCCATTCCTTTTTGGACCATATCATATCCTCTATTATCTCGCCTTGAATAGCACTGTACTGTGTAATTGGAGGCGGAAGCTCACGAATACCCGTGAGATCTGCAAATACGACAATATCTCCGTCCTCGTCCGCTACGTAGGTATATTCTACCGAGCCAACGAATCCGTCGGTAAGCTCAAGAGCATCATATCGACGCACAAGACCGTCAGTAAGCGGCATAAAGCCTTCGCCTGTACCTTCATAAGAGGTCAACTCGTAAACCGCCGTTCTTGAACCGCCCAAATACTCATTTTCGGTACGGACGATACCAATACCCTCGGCAAAATAGTAAACCTTCTTGCCGCCTCGGTAAGACAATCCGTCAGTCATTCCGTCAATATCAAGACAGAGCTTGAAGCAGTTTTCAAAAGTCCCTGCTTTAGTTGTGACAGTACCGCCATCCTCACAAGTGATCTGAGTTCTTACATCGTTTGAATACCTGGTGTATTCTACGATTGGGGATGCACCGATACGCCATTCGTCCGACCAAACGCAGTTTGTGGCATCCTGCAATATTCCCAAGATATCATTGTAAAGAATGGGGGGTTCCGCACCGGGCATAACCCCCGTACACTTCCACTCAAAGCTCCAACGAGAATTGTAATCGGTAAGATAAAGAGAATCCGATTTTTTACGAATATATTCCCTACAAAAGAAATTCCAATGTCCCGTGGCCGTATGATCGGGATTGAAGGTGGTATCCGTAGCCAATATTCTTCTCGCCACCGATGCCGCAGCTTTCGTATGCGCTTTTTCCATAGGCGTTACGGCAAGTCGCTCGGCACGCTCGATAGCAGGATAAACGTCGCATATATACGATCCGTCCTTTTTGCTGTGAGCATACTCATTTGCAATCTCTTGTACCGTATCCGACCAGGAGCTTTGGTCGTATCCGATTCGTTCAATATTTGTCCAACGGGAAAGCACAACCTTCTCATCATCGGCAAAGGAAACGGTTATCTTCAATTCGGCAGAGAGTATATCGGAGGGATATTGGGTAGCATATTCCCAGATATTACCCTTATAAAACGGGAGAAGACCGCTTCCACCCTTGACGTCGTAGGCGGATAGCAGATGGACGTCACTCACACCGTCGGTTATATGATCTTGACGGACTATACCAATACCGTCCTTGTAGTAGCTTCGGCATACTATTTTTTGTGTATCCGTCCACCGTCTTATTTCCCAAAGCTGACAGTTATCGAATTTACCTGCAGGTGTTTCCACTTCTTCGTTATTTGATACGTAAGTAAGCTTTGTTCCGTCGGATCCTATAAAAGATTCACCGAGAGATAAGTCAGCAAAGAAATAACCGTCGCAGCAAGATGCGTTTCGGAATATATTCTGTCCCCTTCTGTCAATGGAGCCAAGCCATCCCTCACTAAAGCCGTTATCCTTCCAAGCGCGAGGCTGACCGTCAATTATGCGATATTCATCGGCAGAACCGCCAATAATAAACCGTTCTTTTGCCGTTTCTTTATAGCGGGTAGACAGCTGTTCTTCCATCATTTTTGCATAGGGGACAAGAATACGGTAGTCGTCGCCGCTTTCGAGTATCTCTTCCACCTTAGCAAAGGCGGCATTTCCCTCCTCTGTTTTGCCCTCCTCAAACAAATAATATCCAAGCCAGAACCACTCCCGTCCGAGAGTTTTTACAAAGCCCGCCTTTTCAAGTCGGGGAATCTGCTTCTCACGAATAAAATCTATTTTCGCACCGCCATATACCTTTGAATCCTCACGGGTAACGATAAAGGTCATAACCTCCTCGTTTTTACTCTCCATAGCGGCATTGACTATACGTGCAAACATAGCGTCGTTCTTTTTGCCGGGCAGCCACCACCAGCCACGCATAAGCACATCGGCAAGGGCGTGCTGCTTTTGAGTACACTCGGGAAGCTCTTCCACCTCTCGAAGTACTTCCTTATATACCTTCTCAAAGCCTGTCTTATTGTTCTTGACCTGCCATAATTTAAGTTCCTCAACCTTTTTCATAACACGCATAACGAGTGTATCACTATACTTTTCATTCATAGCGCAAAGTTCCTTTCTGATTCGTTTTCTTCCATCGTGAAGCTGCCACTTGACCGTTCCTTCGGAAATTCGCATACGGTCTGCGATCTCCGCAATGGAAAGGTCCTCAAAATAATGCAGATGAATGATCTGCCGTACCTTTTCGGGCAACATCTCAATGCTCTTGTTTACTTCGTTTCGCTCTTCGGACAGTGCATAAAACTCTGCGGGATTTTGCGATCTGTCACTGTAAGCTTCCAAGTTATCTACTACGTCAAGAGGAAGAAAGCTGCGATATCTGTTTATCATATTCAAAGCACAGTTCTTGGCTATACGACATACCCAAGAGCCATATTTGGAGGGATCTTGCAGAGTATTGAGCTTCATCCAAGCCGTAACGAAAGCATCCTGTGCGGCATCCTCAGCCATAAATCGGTTCTGTGTCACCGATACTGCGGAAGCAATTACTGCACTTTGATATTTTGTTACCAAAACTTCATATGCAGATTGCTCACCTGCAAGTGTAAGCATTACCAAAGTTTCGTCCGAGTCGTTCTGATAGTACATATGCACTCTCCTTTCTGAAAATTAGGAATTCCCTTTCATAAGCGCTTGTCTTTAAGACACAAATCAGAATAAAAAGGTTGGGTGGTTTAGATAATTATATCATAATTTTTTTAATTAGTCCATAAAAAACTCGTCGAGGACAACATTCAATGTCGTCCTCGACGATAATTTTTAAAGTATAATACAAATAAGACCGCTGCTTCCCTCGTTTATGATGCGTTCAAGCGTTTCGGAGAGCTTGGTTCTGGAGTCCTCGGACATATGCTCGAGCTTGGTATGAAGTCCCTCGTTTACAAGCTCATACAGGCTCTTTCCGAAAACGTTAGACTCCCAAATCTTTGACGGGTCACTATCAAATTCACTTTGCATATATTTAACCAGATCAGCCGACTGCTGCTCTGTACCAACAATGGGATTTATCTCCGTTTCTATGTTCGCTCTTATCATATGTATTGATTGAGCAGATGCACACAATCTCACCCCATAACCGCCCGATTGCTTAATGATCTGCGGCTCTTCAAGATGCAACTCATCTATCGTGGGCATAACGATTCCGTATCCCTTTTCTTCGGCAAGCTTTAACGCCTCGGCTACCCTGTCGAAATTCTCCTTTGCTTCAGCATACTCACGCAGAAGTCTGACAAGCGTTTCTTCTCCGTCAATATCAAAGCCTGTAAGCTCACTTATCACATCGAAATAAAGTGCTCTGTCAAAATCAAGACTTACATATGCTTTGCCCGTTCCAAGGTCTACGTTATCCAAAGTAAATGCCTTGATATATTCGTTTTCCGAGAAAGCTTTTACCGCGTCTTTAATATCGCCCGCCTTTTGAATTTTTTCGGCTACTGAACGCACTGTGGAATAAATAGACGTTTTTATTTCGTGGGAGCTGTCTATGGCGTTCATCCAAGAGGGTATGTTTATACAAAGTTCAGATACGGGAAATTCGTGTAATACCAGATCAAGAATGTTTTTTATATCCTCAGAATCAAGATCTATACAGCTTACAAGTGCAACGGGGACCTTATATTTTGCTTCAAGGTCATACGCAAGAGATATTGCCTTTTCGGAGGTTGGATCTGCGGAATTAAGTATCATTGCAAAGGGTTTACCAATATCCTTCAATTCCTTAACCACACGCTCTTCTGCATCAACGTAGCTCTCTCTTGAAATGTCACCTATAGTTCCGTCTGTTGTTATCAGCATACCAATAGTGGAATGCTCCTTGATAACCTTTTCCGTACCCATTTCAGCAGCTTCAACAAAGGGCATAGGTTCTTCCTGCCACGGAGTATGTACCATTCGCGGCTGACCGTTTTCTATCGTACCCAGTGCCTCGCCAACGATATATCCCACGCAATCTATCATTTTTACTCTCAAAGACGCACAATCGTCCAGCTTTACGGTGACCGCCTCATCGGGAACGAATTTCGGCTCGGTCGTCATAACGGTTTTTCCTGCTGCCGTCTGTGGCATTTCATCTCTTGCTCTGTCACGGGAATACTCATCTCCTATATTAGGCAAAACCAATGCCTCCATAAAGCGTTTAATAAACGTAGATTTCCCCGTCCTGACAGGGCCTACAACTCCGATATAAATATCTCCGCCCGTTCTTTCGGCTATATCCCTATAAATTGAGTGTTCACCCATAAAAAATCCTCCCAATTATTTAACAAAAAATTATTTCTGCTAAATTATATGGGAGGTTGTTTGTTTTTATGAATAATGATTATCTAGTTAGAAGAATTTCTCTTATTATATTTTCCACATTTTCAGGAAGATATTTTTCAAGTGACTTCCCTTCTGATAACATTTCTCGCACCTTGGTTGAGCTTACATTCTCAAACTCATTGTTCGCCTCAAGCAGTACCGTAGGAGCATCGGGATTGTGAGCTGTGTTATATTCTGCCATCTTTATCTCATAATCATAATCCACCGGGTTTCTGTATCCTTTAACAATAGCATCAGCTGAAAGCTCCTTTGCCAACTGCCAAAGCATACCCGTAGAAGAAATTACCACCGCATTGGAGATGTTTTTGACGGCTTCGCGGGCAATATGTTCGCGTTCTTCAATACCGAAAAGATATTTCTTTTGGTCATTTATCATTACAGCAACGTATACCATATCGTATTTTTTTGCCGCTCTTTGTATTATATCCAGATGTCCAAATGTTATGGGGTCAAAGCTTCCCGGTACAACCGCAACAGTCTTTCCGTCTTTCATTTGTCACCCTCCAAAGAAAGTATAGTAATAAATGTCTTGCTGTATTTTGACTGCTTAACTATTTTAAATTTGTTAGCTAAATCATTATTTCCGTTAAATATTTCTTCTGTACCGCTTTCGCATATTATAAGTGAGGTGGGTTTGAGAACATTATTCTTTAACATACTGTCAAGTGCAATACAATAAAATCCCGAAGCATACGGCGGATCAAGAAAAATTATATCATATTTCTTTCCCATACTGTTTCTCAATGCATCTAAATAGTCGCATTTTCTTATCGTGCATTTTGAAACAAGCCTTGTTTTCTCTGCGTTTTCGGAAATTATATTGATAGCCTGAGCGGATTTATCACACAGCGTTGCGTGTGACGCCCCACGGCTCAATGCTTCCAAGCCCATCTGTCCTGAACCTGCAAACAGGTCAAGCACTTCCCTGTCTTCAATATCACCTTGAAGCATAGAAAACACCGCTTCCTTCACTCTTTCGGAGGTGGGTCTTGTTGCATCTCCTTCAAGCGTCTTAAGACGTATTCCTTTAGCTGTTCCCGTTATTATTCTCATCATCTTCTGTCACCCTTGTTTCATTAAAATACAAATACACGTTTTTGGCATCCTTGCTGCTGATTCCGGAAACTGCTGCTATCTGCGACTCTGTCGCCTCTCGCAACGCTGATAATGTTCCAAAGGATTGTAGCAGTATCTTTGCCTTTGACGGACCTATTCCGCGTATCTTTTCAAGCGACGACTTTTTTAGAGTTGCCCGTTTTGCACCTGACGTCTTACTTACGGTAAAACGGTGAACCTCCTCTTGTATCTTATATATAAGAGTAAATATCGCTCTGTCCCTTGATATATTGATTTCATCGGTGTCGGTACATAAAGAACGCGTTTTGTGATACTCGTCCTTTACCATTCCGAATACGGGAATATCCACGTTAAACTCTCTCAAGACCTCCTTGACTACGCCTACGTGTCCCTTTCCTCCGTCTATGAGCATAAGATCGGGATATTCCGAAAAAGACCCCGTCGTATCACTTAGCAAATGCTTTATTCTTCTCGTAAGAGCTTCTCTCATTGATGCGTAGTCGTCCGTACCCTCTACCGTTTTTATATTAAATACACGGTAGTCTTGGCGGCATTGTTTACCATTAACGTAAACTACCATACCTGCCGTAATATTCTCAGTACCGATATTTGAAATATCGTATGCTTCAATTCGCTGAGGAACACTTTCAAGCTGTAAAATTTTCGATAGATTGACTAATACGGTTTCATCGTTCTGTGCCTCTAAACGGCTTTGGGTTGCTTTTTGCTTGGCATTGGCAACTACCGTGTCACAGAGCTTCTTGGTATTGCCACGTTCGGGGGTTCTTACAGTTATATGTCTGCCTGACTTTTGAGTAAAATAACTTTCTAACAGTTCCTTGGACTCAATTTCCAAATCAAAAGAAGTAATTATTTCTTTCGGTATGTCTTCTCTTACATTATAATGTTCGACAAGAAATGCACACAATGCATCCTCATCTGCCTCTGCATCTACGTCAAACATATAATCGGTATTGTCGATGACCCGTCCTTCGCGAACGTAAAGACAAGAAACACACGTACCATAATCATCATTCCACATACCAAAAACATCCATTTCGGTTTCAGGTGAAGCAATGACATGTTGTTTTTGATGTAATTTTTCCAATGCGTCTATGGTATCTCTGCATTTTGCGGCGGCTTCAAAACGCTCTTCTTCCGCAAAATTCAACATTTGCTCGGTCAATTTGTTTTTAGCGTCTGAAATGTTTCCTCTAAGAATTTCCGATGCACACTTGATTAAAGCCTTATACTCTTCAGCGGAGACCTTCCCTGTACACACTCCACAACACTGCCCCATTTGATAGTATATACAAGGTCTTTCTTTGCCAATATCGCGAGGAAACTGTCTTTTGCAGTTAGGTATCCCCAAGGATTTATGAATTATATCCAAAACGGAATATACCGTGGATGTTCCCGAGAAAGGTCCAAAATATTTTGCTCTATCCGATATTCTCGAACGGGTAAAGACAATTCTTGGATAAACGCTATCGGTAATCTTTATATACGGATACGCCTTTGAATCTTTTAATCTTATATTATATTTTGGAGAATAACGCTTTATCAGCGTATTTTCTAAGGTCAAAGCCTCGATTTCGGTATCACAAATTATATAATCGAAATCATTAACGCTTACGACCATTCGAGATGTCTTGTAATTTTTTTTGGAATTTTGAAAATATTGCGAAACTCTGTTTTTTAATTTCCTTGACTTTCCAACATATATTACCTTACCGTTTTTGTCTTTCATTATATAAACGCCTGGACACAACGGCAAAGAATTGGCTTTTTTTAATAACTCGTCTATCTTTTTTGATTGGGGCATAATTTCTGCTCCTTAAAATTAAATTAATACAGGGTTGTTACCCACAAGCAACAACCCTATACTGTTTCATTATTCGAATTCAGCAAATTTAGTATCTACAAGTTCAACAAGACCGTTAACCGCTTCGTTTTCATCCTGACCGTCTGCAATAACGGTTATCGTCATTCCCTGTGCAATTCCAAGTGACAATACACCCAACAAACTTTTAGCACTTACCTTGCGATCTTCTTTTTCTATCCAAATCAATGATTTATATGAATTTGCTTTCTGAATAAAAAATGTAGCAGGTCTTGCATGCAAGCCAATATTATTTGTAATGGTTACGTCTCTTCTCGTCATAGTGTTTGCTCCTGTCTCTAATGCATATATTTGAACATATTAAATATAATGCTAGTAATCTACTAATAGTATATCAAAAAAGTGGAATAAAATCAATAGATATTTTTTGTGCGTTTTGAATAAACTTTTTTTGAAAAACAGCCCCAAAAACCTTCATTTTGTACATTTGCACAAATATAAAGCCAATTAATTTGGTCAAAATTCAATTTTCATCGCTAGTTTTGTTCGATAGGAGCAATATCATTAATTCTTATTGTCACTGTAACATATTCGGTTTTTACGTCCACGTATTGTCCTGAGGCTACATAAGTAGAACCGTTAACAAGAAAACCACCTTCTTCAGAATATCTTCCTGAGCAGATCATTCTTCCTTCGGCATCAATTCTGGTCTGAATATTAGGATAAGTTACTTCGACAATTTCACCCTTGGAGTTAGTGAATAATTCCGAAGAAGGTTTGCTACTAAGTGCTCCCATATTTTCAGATACGTTAGTCAAAGTACCAAATTCTTCTCCACTTGATGCAAAGTATACTTTATCCCCTATATCAACAAAACGTTCCGTGGTATATCTCACGTTTTTTATAGAATAGCTAACGCTGTATTCCTTGATATTCTGCGTATCTTCAAAAAAGCTTATGATATTATATCTGAAATACACTCCGATAAAAGCAATAATAACAAGAAGAATTATTACTACGTCCAAAACGCCAAAGCGAGGACGCTTTACTGATTTTTCTTTTTGCTCTTTCATATTTCTCTCTCCAATCAATCTCGCGGTATACTTATACAGTAAGCTTCACAAACATAGTCAGGAAATCTAGCGTTTATCTTTTCTCCAACGGCAATTCTTGTTCCGTTGATAGTATATCCCTTTCCTTCTTCATACTCTCCCTCAGCAGATATGAAGACAATGACATTACGCTTTTTCTCAACCTGAGAAAGAACTCCTATATTTTCTGACTCATTGTATTTTAATTCGGTAGTTTGAATGTTATAATCTATTGCTGTTACCGTTCCTAATTGGTTTTTGCTTATAGCATCTAGAACAACGTCATTTTCCTTTATGTTATCAATAAAAGCCTCATCTACACCAATTATTTCAATAGCGTAGTCTATCTTGACAGTTTTATCTGCTGTAAGCTTACTTATTACAGATCCCGGTAGAAAAACATAAACCATTGCCGCAATAATCAAAAGTATTACAACAATCAAAAGAAAATCTATAAGATTAAATCTTCCAATCTTTGTTTTACGAGTGCTTTTCAAAGAAGAGCTATTATTTTCTTTCATAATTTTACACCCCTTTATTTATCAATATCGACACTTGCCGAGTATTCGCCATATATACTTAAATTTTGAGCCTTTGATTTTCTTATATTACCGTTTTTAATACAAGCAACACCAATTGCCATAACAACCCAGAATAAGAAGAATATTCTGTTATTATACCAAACATAGTCGAATATTCCCATAATTGTAAGAGCAACTACAGCAGTCATTGCCGAAACGGTTCTCATAAAGCTCAACCTATCAGATGGTGCTCTCAAATATTCAAAACTCTTTTGGGTATAAAAAACAAGAATGAGTATAAAACATACAAGACCGCCTATTCCTACTCCCAAAAGTATTTGTAAAAACAAACTATGGCTATGTGCCGCCGACTCCATTCCTGCATAGGCATATTGGGGATAAATCTCTGAGAAAGATTCTGCTCCGTAACCTATACCACCCCAAAAGTAATCTTTTATCATATTCATACTTCCTCTCCATGTGTACATTCTATACATTATCGAGGAATCTGAAAGGTTTCCTATACTCAAAAATCTTGCTACTAAATTGTTTGGCAAAACAAACGGTAAGATAGGTAATGCCGCTATAGATAACCATACCAATCTCAGCGTTTTTCTTGAATAGATCGTACACTGAACGACCAAGCAAATAAGCATTGCCAACCAAGCACCCCTGCTCCATGTAAAAACAGTACATAAAACTATAATGAGATCACACAAAATACAAAGCAAGGTTTCTTTTTTAGTTCTTGATGCGAACGTAAGATAAATTGCAAAGGGGAAAATCAATGCAAGATATGCCGCAAGATAGTTTGGATTTTCAAACAAAGACGTGGTTCTTCCGTATATATCGGAAAAATACTTCAAATCGAGCCAATCGTTTACTGCCGCTCCAAGTGCATATTGTAAAACACCGATTATAGCTACGATTGTTCCTGAAGTTACGAGGGCGAGAATACAACGCTTTATCCAAATATCCGTTCTCATCAAATTGACAACAAAAAAATATCCGAACAATAGAACACACGAAACTATAGCCGCATAGTAAGAGGCTTTGCCGCCCATAGTTATCGCACCTGAGAAAAATATAATAATAGAAAATATAAGAACAACTACATCAAGCAGCTCTAAATGAAATATCCTTTTTCCTCTAATCAACTTAATGACATACGAAAAAGTCGTAAGGATAACCGCTGATGTCAAGATCAATGTTGGATTAGATAAAAACGAACAAAACGGGAGTCCAAATATACATATTAAAACACCGATTTCAGGTGATATAATAACGAGTGTTATAACAACCAAGAACAGCAAAGCAATTATAATGCTTAATGGAGTTATAGCAAAAGTCAATATTCCTGCAATTAATCCAAGCAATATTGCCACGCCTGTTTTGGAATCAGTATTTAGGTTTATATCATCAAATTTTTCCTCTCTGTATCCAAATGCATCAACAAACAATGCACCAAGCATTCGGCTGTTTTTCACAGCTATTGCCAATGGTTTTCTTGAAAAGTATAACGGTATCGATATAAGGCAAATATATATTCCTATAAACATATGATCAATATTTGCTTCGCCTGTTACAGGAATAAATTTCTTGATAAGATATACTATCATAGTGTATATTCCAAAAGCAAGAAAGAAACATCCGTAAGATTTCAACGTTGCAAAAGCTAAACTTCGCACACCTTTCCTTAACAGCTTTAGAATAAAACTATTTTCAAAGTGACAAGACAGAAACATTCGTATCTTCCTGAAAAAGTTACATGATTTATTTGTACCTTTAAAATACGCCAGAAGCTGTCCGTTTTCATACGAGGAGAGTTCAGCAGAATAAGATGAAAAAATACGACCGAAAAAACCGTTGACAAACATATTGTAAATGCTGTCGGAAAGCTTATCAAGTAAGAAAATAAATATGCTTATTCCGGCAAGGTTAGCAGAAGAACGTTCACTTTTTTTCGTAACCTTTTTGACTTTATCATTCTTCTTATTCTTTTTCAAACTTACTCACTCCTTTCGTTATACTTTTCTAAAAGATCGGGTCTTCGTTCTCTTGTAAGTTCAATTGATTTTTCTTTTCGCCACTTATCAATATTTTCGTGGTGACCGGATATCAGAACGTCCGGAACATTAACTCCATGAAATTCATAGGGACGAGTATATTGGGGATACTCTAACAAACCGCTCGTTATACTCTCCTCTGTATGACATTCAGGGGCAGCAAGAACTCCGTCAACAAGTCGAGCAACGCTATCAACAAGTATACATGCGGGTATCTCTCCCCCCGTAAGAACGTAATCTCCTATTGAAATTTCTTCATCAACAATTTCATCTATTATTCGTCTGTCAACACCCTCGTAGTGCCCACATAGAATAACTATGTTATCATAAGTAGCAAGCTCTTCTGCCTTTTTTTGATTAAGTATCGTTCCTGCAGGTGTCATATAAACCACTCTTCTGCTTCCCGACATCTCTGACCTTTTGTTTACAATTGCCTCAAAGCAGTTATATATCGGCGGAGCCATCATCAGCATACCTTTTCCTCCGCCATATGGAGTATCGTCTACTCTACGGTGCTTGTCCTCAGTATAGTCACGTATATTATGACATTCCACAGTAATAGCTCCGCTTTTCTGTGCCCTGCCAATTATACTCTCTCCCAAAACATAGTTGACAAGCTCGGGAAAAAGCGTCATTATATCAAAAACCATACCAACATCCTCAATCCAATAATCCGGGGATAAGTTTTACGAATATTCCCTCGTTAATATCTGCTTTTATAATAAATTCGTCAACAGCAGGAATCATTCTTTCACCGTTGGGTGTTTCAACCACGTAAATATCCGAAGCACCTCTGTTGATAATATCCGTAACCTTGCCGCACACGTTTCCGTTGTCTGCATCTATAACGTTAATACCTATCATATCCGCAATGAAATACTCGCCTTCTTCAAGGGAGAAATCCTCTCTTGCTGCATACAGTACGGTATTTTTCATAGCCATCGCAGTATCCATGTCCGATACCCCATCAAGGTCAGCAATAACAAACTGCTTGAAAACAGACGCCTTTTTAACCTTTATCTGACGGTAATTACCATTTTCAATCACGAAAATACGCTTAAGCTCGGCAAGATCGTAAGGAGTGTTACACCATGATTCTATTTTCACTCCGCCGTGACAGCCGTGAGTATTAATTATTTTTCCGCATTCAATATATTTACGTTCAGCCATTGCGACCTCCGAAAAAAACAAATATTTATTATAATATTATATCACAATATAAGGTAAATTTCAACACTTTTGTCAATTTAATTTGATTATGGCAAATTATAAACAAATTATTCACAAATCTTTAATTGCAATAATCACAAATATATGATATAATAAATCAAATTGTTTTATGGAGGTGTATTATGGGCGGAAGCTTGGTTACCACATTTTTAATGATTGCTCTTATCATCGGTATGATGTTTTTTATGAGAAGATCTCAAAAGAAGCAGGAAAAAGAGGTTGCCGATATGAGAAACGGTCTTCAGGTTGGAGATGAAATAACAACCATTGGAGGCATTATAGGAAAGATAGTCAGCATTAAGGATGAAACTATCACTATTGAAACAAGCCATGATCGTACAAAGATCAGATTCCTGCGTTCTGCAGTGAGATGTGTTGACGTTCACGCAGAGGACGCACAGGACTAATAAAAAGAACACTCCAAAATTTTGGAGTGTTCTTTTTTTTCGTTTATTCACCTGCAACGCTCATTGGCTTAAGCAATACGTTAGGTGAACCGAACATTGTAAAGCCTGAGGGTAAGCCAAATTTTACGGTGTTCGAAATAGCATCAATATCCTTTAGCAAGTCAAAGAAATTTCCTGCCACGGTAAAGCCTTTCACCGCACCTGCGATCTTACCGTCCTTGACAAGAAAACCAGCACTTTCAATGGAAAAATCTCCCGTTACGGCATTCGCACCTGCATGAAGTCCCTTAAGCTCGGTGACGTAAAGGCCATCTCCCATCTTTTCAAAAAGCTCTTCCTCGGAAAGCTCTCCTTGCTGAATGTAGAAACAAAACGGAGCAATACCTACCTGTTGAGCATAGCTTCCTCTCTGACCGTTGGCGGTTGTATTAACCCCTACTCTGTGTGCTGTTGCAAGGTCATAAAGAAGTGTTTTGAGCGTTCCGTTTTCTATAACGTTTTTCTTAAATGTTGCAACTCCTTCGCCGTCGAATGCGGTCTTTACAGGGCAGTCCTTGTGTTGCGGATCGTCAACCAACGTAACGCAATCAGCGGCTATCTTTTCTCCCTCTTTGCCTGAAAGCAGCGAAAGTCCTTGCAATGCCTTTTTTCCCGAAAATACGGAGCAATAGGTAGAAAGCAAAGCTCTCATTTGTCGACCGTCTATTATTATGGGATATTTTCCCGATTTAACACTTCCCGCCCCCAATTTAGATATTGAGGTTGCCACTGCTTTTTCAGAAAGCTTTTCAGCATTTTCAAAGCCTAAAGCATATTCAAAACCGTCAGATGCCTCTCCGTCGCAGTTAACCACCGCCTGAACGTACGCACCTGAACAGCACACTTTATTTGAGAGTCTTAGTCCCTTTGAATTGACAAGTTCGTATACGCTTGTATCCGCAAAAACGCCTGATTGTGTTCCATCTGTTACAAATTCGCTTTGAGCATACGTTTTTTCTTGCAACGAAAGAGCTATCTGCTTTATTTCTGTCGTGGTTGGCATCGATGTTACTGTATCATCGATGCTTTCGTATTTTTCCGAACCTTCGAAGATTATTGCAGGCTCGTCATTTTCTATGACCTTTGCATTTTCATATGCTCTGCTGACAAGTGATTTTAGTTCTGCTTCTTCAAATAATTCGGTAGCGGCATTTCCCGTATGTCCGTCAACCACACAGCGAAAGCTTATTCCCGCACTACAACCGCTTGAAAAGGATGATATTTCATTCTTAAGCGTTTCAGTATTAAGGCTTTCAGACGAAGTATAGTATATTTCATATTGCTCTATACCAAGTCTTTTTGCCTCGTTTTCAAGGAGTGTTCTTGCATTTTCAAAATTCATACTGCTCAACGACCTCCTACCGTTATTTTCTTAACTCTTATCAAGGGCTGTCCCACGTCCGTAGGAACATTTCCGCTTGCAGAACCGCACATTCCCTGCCCCGTAGCAAGATTTTGTCCTACCATATCAATATCCTGAAGTATGCGTGATCCCGTTCCGATAAGCGATGCACCTCTGACAGGCTCGCATATCTTTCCGTTTCTTACAATATATCCTTCTCTTACCGAGAAATTAAATGCCCCGGTAAGCGGATTTACAGAGCCGCCACCCATTTCTTTAGCATAAAGGCCATATTCGATAGAGGCGATAATATCCTCGTTTTTATCAGGACCGTTATCAATAAAGGTATTGGTCATACGCGAGGTAGGCTCATAGGAATACCCCTCACGACGGCTATTTCCCGTCATAGGCATACCCATTCTGCGTGAGCCGAGTCTGTCAACCATATAGCTTTTCAAAATTCCGTTCTCAATAAGAACATTTCTCTGCGTAGGATTTCCCTCGTCGTCAATATTACCCGAGCCCCAGCCACCGACAATCGTTCCGTCGTCAATGGCAGTAACCTTTTCATTTGCAATCTGTTGACCGAGCTTTCCGCACATTTCAGATGTTCCAACACCTACCTGAGTTGCTTCAAGGGAGTGTCCGCACGCTTCGTGGAATATAACACCGCCAAAGCCGTTTTCTATTGCTACCGTCATTTGACCTGCGGGGCAATATCCTGCACTCAAATTAACGAGAGCTTGTTTAGATGCCTTGATTCCCACCTCTTTGGGATCAAAAATGTCAAACAGCTCCATTCCCATACCGCGTCCGGGTGCACAGCTTCCCGATTGATTTTCACCGTTTTCCGATGCGATGGAATTTACTATAATACGAGTACGGACGTGTTTGTCCTCTTTGAGCAGTCCTTCGTTGTTGGCAACAAGGATAGCGTGGTCAACACCGAGGAGCGTTCCTTGAACCTGGCTTATCTTGTCGCTATATTCTTTTGCGGCAAAGCACGCAGACTTGAGAACGTCCGTGCGGTATTTCATATCAGCAGTCGTGGGGTTTATTTTTACGAGATGGTTATTTTTCACCGCCGTGGGAGATAGGTTTACACTTATATTTTTCTTCAACTCTCCCATTATCTGTGCCGCGTTTGCGGCACAAGCAACAAGACCGTTTCTCGTAAGATCTGTGGTCGTTGCATAAACCGTCTTTTCGCCTAAAAATACACGTATTCCCACACCCGAAACGGTGTTGTCCACAACTCTGTCGATCTTTCCGTCAACAAGCTGAATGGTATTGTATTTTGTATTTTCCGCATAGACCTCTGCAAAGTCACCGCCCGTAGACATAGCAACGGACAAAACCTCTTCAAGTATTTGCTGATTTATCATTAATCCTGACTCCTCTCGCCAAGAATGTTTCTGTATTTTTGATAGAAGCTCTCAAAGTATCCGCCTTCCAACGCTTCTCTTATTTTTCTAGTAAGATTATTATAAAAATAAAGATTGTGAGCAACTGCAAGTCGCATTCCAAGCGATTCCTTTGCTTTAATAAGGTGACGAATATATGAGCGACTGTAGTTTCTGCACGCGGGACAACCGCAATTTTCATCAAAGGGTCTGGGGTCCTTCGCGTATTTCTCATTAAGAAGATTCATTTTTCCATGCCAAGTAAACAGATTTCCGTGACGGGCATTTCTGCTTGGCATTACGCAATCAAAGAAATCTACGCCCATATGCACGGCTTCAAGAATATTGCAAGGTGTTCCCACTCCCATAAGATAGCGAGGCTTATCCTTTGGCATATGAGGCTCAACTGCGTCGATTATTCTGTACATATCCTCAGTAGCCTCACCTACGGCAAGTCCGCCTATAGCATATCCGTCAAGGTCAAGCTCTGCAATTTTTTGCATATGCTCTATACGAAGATCCTCGTAAGTTCCTCCTTGATTTATACCGAAAAGCATCTGATTTTTATTTATGGTTTCAGGCAGCGAATTCAGTCTGTCAAGCTCGGTCTTACATCTGACAAGCCATCTTACCGTTCTGTCGCAAGATTCCTTAACATATTTGTAGGGTGCGGGATTTTCAATACATTCGTCAAAAGCCATAGCTATGGTAGACGCAAGATTGGACTGTATCTGCATACTCTCCTCAGGTCCCATAAAAATACGTTTTCCGTCAACGTGAGATGCAAACTTAACACCTTCCTCGGTTATTTTACGCAAGGAAGAAAGAGAAAATACCTGAAATCCACCGCTATCGGTAAGAATAGGTCTTTCCCAATTCATAAATTTGTGAAGACCGCCCATTTCATATATAAGCTTATCTCCAGGACGTATGTGAAGATGGTATGTGTTTGAAAGCTCTACCTGACAGTCAAGGTCAATAAGCTCTCTTGATGACACACCGCCTTTTATCGCGGCACACGTTCCTACGTTCATAAATACGGGTGTCTGTATATCGCCGTGGACTGTGTGAAGAACACCGCGTCTTGCACGGCCGTCCGTTGCAATAATTTCAAATTTCTTTTCCATTTTAACTCCTCTCGAACTGATAATCCAGTTTTTTCTTTGTAAGCTCCATTGCTACCGGACGTCCGTGAGGACATACTGTTATGTCAGGAAGCTCCATTAGCTTATCAATAAGCCATTCTACGTATTCTTTGGGATATTCTCTTCCCGCTTTTATAGCAGCCTTACATGAAGCCTGATACAGTGCCTTTTCAAATATCAGGTCACGGGTAAGCCTTACCGTTCCCGTGTTGTTTTTCAATCTGTCAGCCATTACGGTAAGCATATCTCCAACCGCGTCAGCCTGTACTCCCTCGGGAATTGCCGTAACGTTTGCCGTATATCTTCCCGCACTAAATTCAAAGCCTACTGCCTCTATTTCTTTTTTATATTCGCAAAGCGTTTGTATCTCTTCGCTTGTCATCATTACCTCAATAGGCAACATCAAAAGCTGTGATCCACCCACGTCCTGGGAAAGCATTTGTGCTTTTAGCTGTTCGAAGATTATTCTTTCGTGTGCGGCGTGTTTGTCTATAAGTAAAAGCTTGTCCTCTCTCTCGACGATAACGTATGAATTAAAAGCTTCTCCTATAATACGGTAAAATAATTTTTTTACTGTCTTTTCTGTTTTTGCCGCATGATTGTCAGAAGATGTAGCGGGAATGTCCTCGGGGGAACTTTCAATAAGGATTTTTGCGTCTTCCTTTTTTTCTTGCTTATTATCCTGCTCAGCGGTATTCTCTGCTGAAACAGAAGGAACGGTGCTGTTTTGCCAAGTGTCCGCTTTGTCCTTCATATATTCCGAAAGATATTGCTCTGCCGTAATATGCACAAAGGTATTTTGAGGCTTATCTTTGCTTATGTAAAGCTCACTTTCTATCTGACGCTTTTTCAATGATTCTTTAGGACCGTCTTCAATAGGAACGGTCATATCCGAAACACGCCTTCCGATGCTTTGAGAAGCTGCGGAGCGTGTAGGAGCAGACAGCCTGATCTCAGGACGTGCCGTGTCGCTTTCCAACGCATTTCTTGCGGCATAAAATATTGCCTCAAAAACAGGTCTTTCATTAGAGAATTTAACCTCAAGCTTTGCGGGATGAACATTCACGTCAACCGTGTTTGGATTAATATCTATAAACAAAACACAGCACGGGAACTTATCCGACGAAATATAAGACGTATATGCCTGTTCGATAGCGGCAAGTGCGGTTTTAGTCTTTACGTATCTTCCGTTAATGAAGAAATTCTGATAATTTCTGTTTGCTTTTACGTTATCGGGGCGTCCAACGTATCCGCTGACCTTTACACCGTCGATCTCTATCTTTGTTTCGATAAGCTTTGATGCAAATTCTCTGCCGAAGATACAGTAAATGGCGTTTTTCAACTGTCCATCACCAACAGTTTGAATCTTTTCGTTACCGTCAACTATAAGCTTAAAAGCAATATCAGGTCTGGAAAGTGCGATCTTTTCCACCATTGCACTGACCGCAAGTGATTCTGTAATATCCTTTTTCAAAAATTTCCGTCTTGCGGGAACGTTGGCAAAAAGATTTTCCACTATAACCGTCGTACCGTCAGCGGCAGGACGATCGGTTACTCCGATTATGTTTCCTCCGCTTGCCGAAAGCATAGAGCCGGTGGTCGCATCTGCCGTTTTTGATATTATTCTCATATCGGACACAGATGCTATTGCCGCCAACGCCTCTCCTCTGAATCCCAAGGTTAGTATAGAATCCAGATCGTTTGCGTCTTTTATTTTACTGGTTGCGTGGCGTCTTATTGCCACGGGAAGGTCGTCGGGAGAAATACCGCAACCGTTATCAGTTACTCGCATATACGTAACGCCGCCGTTCTGTATCTCAACGGTTATCTTATTAGCTTCCGAATCAATTGCATTCTCAAGCAATTCCTTTATAACCGACGAGGGTCTGTCTACTACCTCGCCCGCCGCAATAAGGTTTGCTACGGCAAATGAAAGTACGTTTATTTTTCCCACGGTATATCCCCCTTTCCGATTACTTTAATCTTTTCTTTAAATCAAACAAAAAGCTCATAGCTTCATACGGTGAAAGCGTGTTTATATCCACAGCCTTCAATTCTGCTATTACCTGGTCATTTATGCAATCGTCAATGCTTATAAGTCCGTCATCATGTTTCTCTGCAATCTCTTCTGACGTGCTTAACGCCCGAGCTGTCTTTTCAACCGAAACAAGCACTTCCTTTGCACGTTTGATAACCTCATTGGGTATTCCTGCCAGTTTTGCTACCTCAATACCGTAGCTATCGTCGGTAGAGCCTCTTACTATTTTACGAAGGAAGGTGATCGTATCCCCTCTTTTTTTAGCAGCAATGTTATAGTTTACTACACCCTCTATCTCGTTTTCCATAACAGTTAGCTCGTGATAGTGAGTTGCAAACAATGTCTTTGCACCGATTTTTCTGCTACAGGTATACTCGATAATAGCTCTTGCTATACTCATTCCGTCAAAGGTGGACGTTCCTCTTCCAACCTCGTCGTAAATAATAAGACTCTTTCTCGTTGCGTTACGAAGTATGTAAGCCACCTCGTTCATTTCAAGCATAAAGGTAGACTGTCCCGAAGCAAGGTCGTCCGATGCCCCCACTCGAGTGAAAAGCTTATCAACGATACCTACTGTAGCTTCCTTTGCGGGAACAAAAGAGCCTATTTGTGCCATAAGGGTTATTATGGCTACCTGACGCATATACGTGGATTTCCCCGCCATATTAGGACCTGTAATAAGCATTAGCCTATTTGCACCCGTGTCCAGATTTGCATCGTTGGGAACGAAATAAGTATCCTTAACGAATTGCTCCACCACAGGGTGTCTTCCGTCTTTTATGTATATACCCTCCAAGCTGTTGACCTCAGGGCGAACGTAATCGTTCTTCGCCGCCACAGTGGCAAGGCTGTAATATACGTCAAGCTGAGCCATGATGGCTGCAACCTTTTGGACACGGTGACTGTTCTCAGACACATAATTTCTCACACCACAGAACAGCTCATACTCAATCGCACAAAGCTTATCCTTCGCACCCAATATGGTTGACTCCATATTTTTCAACTCCTGCGTTATATATCTCTCGCAGTTTGCAAGTGTTTGCTTTCGTATGTATCTTTCGGGGACCTTGTCCATAAAGGATTTTGTAACTTCTATATAATATCCAAAGACATTATTAAAACCAATTTTCAGGGTTTTAATATCAGTCTTTTGTCTTTCCTCCTCGGCGATCTTCTCGATATAACCCTTACCGTTAGTCATTATCTCACGAAGCTCGTCCACCTCGGAGTTATATCCGTCGCGAATAATGCCGCCTTCTCTGACCGTAAACGGAGGTTCTTCAGATATTGCCGTGGATATTTTAGTATATATATCCTCTAAGGTTTCAAGCTCTCTATTCATCTTTGAAAGCTCGTCAGAGTGACATTCGGATATAAGTTTTTTAAGCTCGGGAAGTATGGATATAGTAGAACATACGGCACGAAGATCCTTACCGTTTGCCGTACCGTATACTATCTTTGTTATCAGTCTTTCGAGGTCAAGCACACTATCGAGCAATGAGCCGATCTCCTCACGCAAAATGTAAGACCCGTGAAGCTCTTCTACGGCGTTTTGTCTTGAGGTTATATCTCCAACGTTCAAAAGAGGATGCTCTACCCAATGCCTGAGAAGTCTTGCTCCCGCCGCTGTTCTTGTTTTATCCAATGCCCACAAAAGTGACCCTTTTTTCTCTTTTGTTCTGAGGGTTTCGATAAGCTCAAGGTTTCTTCGAGTATTTATGTCCATTTCCATATATTGACCGTCTGAATATACGTTCAGATCCTTGATATAAGAAATGTCCTTTTTCTGGGTTTCGGCAATGTACGACAGCAATCCACCCAAAGCACAAACAAGAGCCTTGTTGTTTTCTATGCCGTCGCGAATATCCTCTTCAAATTGTACTCTAACTGCGTCAAGCGAGGGTTCAAATTCGAATTGGGACGGACGGTTATCCGTAAGCATAGCACCTATACGTCCCGTTATGAACTCTGCCGTTTCGCCAAGCTTCTTCTGGGACAAATTGGTAATAACCTCACTTGGTACATACGTTCCAAGCTCATTTCTCAACCTTGTTTCTATAGAATCTCCGCAAAACGAGGTTGCGAATATCTGTGCCGTAGATACGTCTGCAAACGCCACTCCACACTCAAATTCACTCATATATACCGAGCAAAGATAGTTGTTTTTTGTGTCTGTAAGCAAATTGGTTTCAATAAGTGTTCCCGGGGTAACTACACGGATAACCTCTCTTTTAACAAGACCTTTTGCTTGTGCAGGGTCTTCCGTTTGCTCACATATAGCTATCTTGTAGCCTTTTTCTATAAGTCGTGAAATATAGTTTTCCGACGAATGATACGGAACACCGCACATAGGTGCTCTTTCCGCTTCACCGCAATCTCTTCCCGTGAGAGTTAACTCAAGCTCTCTTGATGCAAGAATTGCATCGTCAAAAAACATCTCGTAAAAGTCCCCAAGACGGTAAAAAAGAAGATAATCCTTATATTGATTTTTTATCTCAAAATACTGTTGCATCATTGGCGTCATTTCTGAGCCCTCCGCATTCTAAAAATTAAACATTCGGTCAATGACCGCAAGCTCCTCCGCAGGTAGAGCAATCGTGCGTACAGGAAGGCTGTTCGCCGGTTATTACAAAGCTTATAGTGTTATTTACAGAGTTCATAAGTTCGTTAACATCTGCCTGTGCTTCGTTAAGCTCTGCAAACACGGGGTGTTCCATAATTGCTTTATATAAATCGTCAATTCTCTTTTGAATGATGTCTATGAAAACGGTATCTCTTTCGGGTTTAGTGATCTCACCCTGAAGAGCTCTCTGCTGAACCTCATATTCAACCATCATCTTTTGAAGCTCGCCGTCCTCTTTATATGCGTTTTTTGCATTTTCAAGACGTACAAGTCTGTCGTCAGCCTTAAGTGCATTGCCAAGCTTGGTGGCAAGTGCAAAAATATCCTTGTTTTCCATATTTTGTTTCTCCTTTGTTATTTCACAATTTTACCGTAGAGTGCAAATGTTTCTGCACGCTCAATTTTTACATTAATAAAACTTCCGGTCATACTCTCATCGCCGTCAAAAAATACGATCTTTCCACCGTCTGTTCGTCCGTTGATGGCATTTTCCTTGTTTTTGCTCTTTCCGTCACATAGAACACGAACGGTTTTTCCTTCAAACTGTTTGTTTGATTCAAAAGAAATTTCATTTTGAACGGCGAGTAATCTCTCGAATCTTTCACTTTTGACCTTGTCGGGAATTTGCTCCATTTCGAAAGCAGGAGTTCCCTTTCTCGGCGAATATATGAATGAAAATATCATATCAAATCTTGCTCTTCTCAGAGCATCAAGGGTTGCCTCAAGGTCTTCCTCTTCTTCATTTGGGAAGCCTACTATTATATCCGAGGTTATGGTTGCATCCGGCATTTTTTCTCTGATATAATCCACTATTGATATGTATTTTTCAAACGTATATCTTCTATTCATTGCGGCAAGAATTTTGTCACTTCCCGACTGCATAGGCAAATGGAAGTGATGTGCAATATGCTTTCCGTTTGCCATAACATCGATAAGCTTATGTGTTGCGTCCTTGGGGTGGCTGGTCATAAAATGCAACAAGTATTCACCCTCAATTTCATCAAGCTCGCTGAGCAGATCGGCAAAATCATACTCAGCACCAATGTCCTTACCGTAGGAATTTACATTTTGACCGAGAAGCGTTATGTCCCTATATCCTTCGGCTACCAAGCCTCTGACTTCTTCAATTATCTTTTCCTTGCAACGGCTTCTTTCTCTTCCGCGAACATACGGAACGATACAGTAGGTACAAAAATTATTGCATCCGTACATTACCGACACCCACGCACGGTAGTTGCTTTCACGTCTGACAGGCATATCCTCAGCCACGGTATATTCGGGAAAATCCGCTCTGAGAACTCTGCGTCCGCGTTTCATCTTTTCACAAAGATATTCGGGGAAACGATGTATCGAAGACGTACCAAACACTATATCAACGTATGGATAGCTGTGCTTTATCGCATCAGCACGGTGCGACTGGACCACCATACAGCCACAGACGGCTATTATAAGCTCGGGGCGTTTAGCCTTTATATGCTTATACTGTCCGACCAAAGAAAGTGCTCTTTTTTCCGCGTGCTCACGTATAGCACAAGTATTTACAACTATGAGATACGCATCATTGGGATCATTGACGATCTCATACCCCATTTTTTCTGCCATACCGGCAAGCTTTTCACTGTCTGATTCGTTTTGCTGACATCCCAGAGTCAAAACAAACGCACCTCGTCTGTAACCGTTAGTCGCCAGAAAAGCTTCATTTTCCGTTTTGACAAACGACATATATCCATTTTCCAACTCAATTTCATTGAGCGAAACGGTATTTAATTTATTCGACATATTACCATCCTAAAACAAAACGTTTAATGTTAGAACATAATATATTATTATAATATATTTTGAGAATTTTGTCAAGTTATATGCAGTTTAATAAATAACTTTTAGTGAATTTCAGTCTTCTTCGTAATCCTTCATTCCCTGCATTCTTCCAAATTCCTTGAAGCCGTCTATTTCGCCACGCTGTATTGCACCGAATATGCGATAACGAAGCCCCTTGTTTTTGCGTTCAAGCTCGTGTAGAAGATTTTTCATCTCCTCGCGTTCGGTATTGCCGTCAGCAGGACAAGAGGATTTGACTACGGGCAAAGTGTTTTTTGCCGCAAAATATCTTACGTCCTTTTCGGGCATATATATCATAGGCCTTATCAACGTTATTCCCGTATTCGACAAGTAGGTTACAGGTTGAAAGCATCCTATCCGTCCTCCCTAGAAAAGATTGAGCATAAAGGTTTCCACCACGTCGTCAAAATGATGTCCTAACGCAACGGAGCGACAGCCAAGCTCCTTGGCGTAATTATAAAGAGCACCTCTACGCATTTTGGCACATAATGAGCAAGGATTTTTTTCTTTACGAACGTCAAATATTATTTTTGAGATCTGTGTTGGAACTACGTGATATTCTACCTCCAGCTCGTCGCAAAGTGCTTTTATGCCTGTAAAATCAGTCCCCTCAAACCCCATATCCACGGTTATTGCCACAAGCTCAAATTTGTTTGGGTAAAACCGTCTGAGAGCCGCAAGTGCTAAAAGCAACGTCAAGGAATCCTTTCCTGCCGAAACTCCCACCGCTATCTTATCACCATCTTTTATCATTTCATAATCATCTACCGCTCTTCGGACATAGCTGAGTATTCTTTTCATTCCATCCATAAATTTTATTCCCCAAAACTCATTGTATCGTATATAGCCTGAGCCCTTTCGCTCATAATTCTCGAGCCGTTATCTCCTACTCCGTCCTCGTTAAGGAACAGCGGAGGTAATATTCTCATACCCTCAGCCCCTCCTTTGGTTGCCGATAGCAGCACCATAGACGGTTCGCTGTTTTTATCCGAATGAACAAAAACCATTATTTTAGGCTCAAGCCGATTTTTTCTCATAGCAGACATAATCGACGTAAGTCTGTCAGGTCGCCATACGCAGTAAAATTTACCGCCGTGCTTAAGAACTCGGTATGCCGCCTGACAAAAATCCTCAATCCCGCCACACACCTCGTGCCTTGCTATGTATTTTCTCTCCGAACTGTTTTTCTTGCCGCTGTCAGCCAACATATACGGCGGATTTGAAAACACCACGTCAACCTCGTAACCGAGATACGACTGATTCAACTCTCTTATATCAACGTTGTGTACTTTTATTTTGTCATCAAAGCCGTTAAATTTAATGTTTTTGGCTGTAATATCGTAAAAATCACGCTGTATCTCAAACGCGTCTATAGTAGCAAGTTTTTCCCTCGCCGCAAGTAGAAGAGAGATAATTCCCGTCCCCGCACCAAGCTCAACACCCGTTGAATATTTTTGCCGTTTTATAAATGCAGCCAATAAAAAAGCGTCCGTTCCAAAGGTAAGTCCATCTTTTTTCTGAATCAGAGTTATTTTCTCATTTACCTTATCAAGCCTTTCGTCACTCTTAAGCTGTATATTTGACATATTATTTTCCTCCTAATAAAGCCAATGGGCTGTTGCGTTGCAACAGCCCGTTTTGTTATCCTTATGTTCTTGGATAAATGAAATCACTCTGCTGCGGGTGCAGAAACAGGACATGCCTCAGCACATGCACCGCACTCGATGCACTCATCTGCATTGATCTCATACTTGCAATCGCCTTCAGTGATAGCGTTTACGGGACAAGCCTCGGTACATGCTCCACAAGCGATGCAATCCTCGGAAATTTTGTATGCCATGATAAATACCTCCGTTTTAATGTATACGCATATATTGTATCACATAAAAAATTTTTTTCAACCCCTTATTCGAAAAAATTTTTGTTTTTTTTCAAAGTTTACATTTTTGCAAAAAAATCGGCGTTTCTTGGAAACACCGATTTTTTTATTATGCTTTCTTCAGCTCATGCTCAAGCCAAACTATTCCCAAATCACACGCCTCGTAAAGACCGGATTTTGAACCCTGTCTTAGAATATTTGATTGATTCTTACTTTCGACAACCTGAATAAGAATCTTGTCGGGAAGCTCTCCGTTATCCGTAGCTTTATAAGACATTATTTCGAGAATGAGTATGCACTTATCCTCCATATTTCCGTAGCATATGGTGTCGCCCTCTCTTACCAAAGGTCTGCCCTTATACTCAAGATATTTTCCGCCAACTAATTTCTTTTCCACTTTTCGTCCGCCTTCCTCGTATTAAAATCCATCCTGAAGCACCAAGATGTTCGTCGTCTAGTTCTTTAAAGTATATTATACCATAGCATTTTTCTTTTGTCAAGTACGCCGATTATTTTTCAATATAAGCCCCTTTTTTGAAAAAGCAGTCCGCCTTTATAGGCGTGTCCGTAGCAAGTCCGAAAATACCGTCAAGCTTACAAGAAAGCTCTTTTGGTCTGCAATCGGGTGCGTCTGCGGATTTTGTAACTATTTTTATTCCATCGCTTTTACGAGTCTTTGACAAAAGCTTCCTACCGTTACTGTTAGCCCCCAAAAGAGTTGTGTACTCGGGTAAGGATCTAACGTCGTCAGGCATTACTCCCGTCATACAAAACATTATTGCTCGTCTGAGCTTAGCGTCCGTATATCTCTTCGTTTTTGCGTGTTCAAGCATTTCATCATACGTAGTTACCTCGCGGGAAACTCGTATAAGTCTATTCCCTATTCCTCCACCCGCATCCGCAAATTTCTCAAAATCTCCAACATCTGCAACTCTGAAACGAGCAAGTATAGCCTTCTCAACGTTTTTTATGCTTACAAGCATACCATTCTGTTCTTCACGTTTAATTATTTCATTCACTTTTTGTGGGATATGAAGTTCCACCGCATTTCCCGATAACAATGCCTTTCTGATGGCCGTAGCAGATTGATAAACGTTATCATTTATTTCAGAGCAATTATAATCAGCACCTTGTCTTTTTACGGTTACAGGCTCTATGTCAACCCCCAAGCGATTAATTGCTCTTATATAGGCTATTCCCAGAATATCGTTCGAAGAAAGACCTACGATTCCATATTTTTTCAAGCAAGACATAAACGCAAACGCCGCACCTTCTCCGTTTGAAATACATTCGGTATATTCGTTTGCAAAATCTGCATTACCGCAAATATTTGCTGCTTTTTTCAGTAATTCAATATCACCGCACTCAGAACCAAAGAGTAATTTTTCACAAAATGAAGAGGCTATTTTCACCGCCGCGGTCGCAAAATACTCCGCACTCGCTCCCGACCAAGGATACGGCAATTCAAGAACAAGGTCAGTACCGCATTTTATAGCTGATTCCGCTCTCGAATATTTATCCATTATCGGCAATTCTCCTCTTTGAGTAAAATTGCCACTCATAATGCAAATAACGTCAGATGCACCAAGCTCTTTGGCATATCTTATAAGATATGCGTGACCGTTATGTAAAGGATTGAATTCACATATAATTCCGAATTTTGACATTTCGCTCTCCTTTTTTTGAAAAAATTGTGTTTTGCTATTGAAAAATTTTTTTGTTGTAGTATAATATTTATGTTAATATATTATTTACTGTTACGGAGGAAAATATAAAATGAACATTCTCGTTGTAAACGCAGGTTCAAGCTCACTTAAGTACCAGCTTATCGATACCGACACAGACGTGGTGTCTGCAAAGGGTATTTGCGAAAGAATTGGTATGGACGGCTCTCGAATTGAGCATAAGCAAGTTATAAAAGGCTTGAAAACACAGGTCGATTCTCCTATGAAGGATCACGCAGATGCCATGAAGATGGTAATTAAGTACCTTACCGACGGCGAATACGGATGTATCGCAAGTATGAATGAGATCCAGGCTATCGGACATCGCGTAGTACATGGCGGTTCTTTCTTCTCGGGATCAATCCTCATGACGGATGACGTACTTGCAAAGCTTGAGCTTTGCCGTGAGTTTGCACCCTTACATACGGTTGCACATCTTATGGGTATTAAGGGTTGTCTTGAAATTATGCCCGGCAAACCCCAAATATTGGTATTTGACACAGCTTTCCACCAAACGATGGAGCCTGAGGCATATATTTATGCACTGCCCTATAAGTACTATGAAAAGTACGGTATTCGCCGCTTCGGTATGCACGGAACATCTCACAGATACGTTAGCGGAGAGATGGCTAAGCTGCTCGGTAAACCTATCGAAGAAACCAAGATCGTTACCTGCCACATAGGAAACGGTTCATCTATCACCGCAGTTAAGGGCGGAAAGGTTATGGACACCTCTATGGGCTTTACTCCTCTTGCGGGTGTTGAAATGGGTACTCGTTGCGGAGATATTGATCCCGCTATCGTTACCTACCTTATGGACAAAGAAGGTATGACCTGCGAAAAAATGAATAATCTTATGAACAAGAGTTCCGGATTCCTCGGAATTACCGAATTCTCCTCTGACTCCAGAGATATAGAAGATTCTATAAAGGCCGGTCCTTCTGATGCTCATTATGAGAAATCCCTTCTTGCAGTCAATATTCTTAAGCACCAGATAAAGAAATATATCGGTTCTTACGCAGCTATTATGAATGGACTTGACGCAGTAGTATTTACGGCAGGTATCGGTGAAAACAGCACTATGCTCCGTAAGCTTATTCTTGAGGATATGGACTTCCTCGGAATTGAGCTTGACGCAGAAGCAAACGAACGTGCATTCCGCCGCTCTGACGCTACAAAAATTTCCACCGAATCTTCAAAGGTCAGCGTATACGTTATACCTACCAACGAAGAGCTGGTTATCGCAAAGGATACCGCGGCTATCGTTGCAAGTCTTTAATTTATCAATCAACAGGACACAGTTAACTGTGTCCTGTTTTTTTATTTGTTTACTACGTTTATAGGCTTACCGATTTTGAATGCCTGAATATTGTCGTATACTTTTCCTATCAGCCTCGTTCTGGCTTCAATAGACGCCCAGGCAATATGGGGAGTTATTATACAATTATCTATTCCCCACAACGGACAGTCCTCTGCCATAGGCTCGTAGGTCATAACGTCAAGTGCGGCACCTGCTATACGTTTTTTGATAAGTGCGTCCGCCAGTGCATACTCATCGATAATTCCGCCTCTCGCCGTATTTATCAAAAATGCTGTCGGTTTCATAAGCGAAAGTGTTTTTTCGTTAACTATCTTTGCCGTCTTGTCGGTGAGCGGACAGTGAAACGTAAGAAAATCGCTTTTTGAAAACAGCTCTTCTTCCGTTACGTTATCTATGCCGTCTATGCTCTTGGGGGTACGGGTATATGCTATGACCTTCATTCCAAGTGCAATACCCACTCGTGCTACGGAAAGTCCAATAGTTCCGAGTCCGTAAATGCCAAGTGTTTTTCCCGACACCTCTGTTATGGGAAAGTCGAAGTAGGAAAACTGTGATGCTCTTTTCCAATCGCCCGCCGCAACGGAAGAAACGTATTTAGACGTATTACAAGCCAGTTCAAGTATAAATGAAAACGTTATCTGAGTGACACTATCGGTAGAATACCCCGGTACGTTACAAACAACGATGCCTTTTTTCTTCGCGTATTCTATATCGATATTGTTGTATCCCGTTGCAAATAAACCTATAAAGCCAAGATTTGTAGCATCAATTATATCTTTATCTATAACAGATTTATTGCAAATTACCGCATCTGCATCTCGCAAAGCTTCGATTATCTCATCTTTCGAGATAATATCATAATAATCAACCTTACCCAGTTGTTCAAGCACAGAAAGATCTACATCTCCCTTGGTAACTGTACATTTATCAAGAATAACTATATTCATATCTTGCTCTCCCTACTCTCTTTCTTTATTAGCTTTTTTATTCTTAAAAGGTCGCCAAGCATTTTTACAGAATCGCTCATAGGTCGTACGGAGGATTCTCTGTGATTGATTATTTTAACAGGCATTTCTATAATTTTTTTATTGTAACTCAATGCTCTCAATATAACTTCAAAATCAAATGCAAATCCGTCCACCTTACATTCCGAAAAAACTGCTATGGCACTATCCTTGCTAAACGCTTTGAATCCGCACTGAGAATCCGACAGCCTAAAGCCTCCCATTACACATAAAAGTTTTATGTACGTCTTTGACATTATCTTTCTCAATAGAGTGTAACCATCGTAACCGTTTTTAGAGATATTTCTTGATCCAATAAGCATATCTGCGTCGGCATCGTTCTGCATCATATTGACTGCCTCACCGATTACGTTTACACCGTACGCAAGATCGGCATCGGTAAATATACGTATATCTCCTGTTGCCGCTAACATTCCCTGTCTTACCGCACAGCCCTTGCCTCTGTTTTTATCGTATCTCACGGCACGAACACCGACAAGACCCAAATCGTTCACAATATCAGCACTTCCGTCCGAAGAGCCGTCGTCGCTGAATATTACCTCATAATCTTCAAAATTTTCACTCATATATACAAAGAGCTTTTTTGCCGTATCGGCAATAATACGCGATTCATTGTACATAGGAATGATAACACTTATTTTCATACGCACGTCCTGTTTATCTATCGTCATTTTTTAAATGCAGAAATAATAATATCGACCTCTGTTTCAAGAGTTTCAAGTTCGTCAAGCTTATCAATATCCGCAGCAGAAGTTCTCCAGTAATACGGAGTCATAGCAAAAAGATTTTTTATCTCTTCTTTTGATTCAAGCTTTATATTGTAACACACTCTTGACTCGTCAATTTTATTCATAGTCTTAGGCATATCTGCACGTTCACTATTCATATGAGCCGTATCGTAAATAGCTTCTTTTAATCCCCAAAGATGTCGAGGACCTGCCCAAGCCACGATAAGAACACCGTTGGAATCAAGCACACGACAATATTCTTCCTCGGCACAAGGTGCAAATACGTTTGTCACAACACTTGCACAATTATCCTCAACGGGGAGTGAAAATACGCTTGAAACGGCAAACAAAAAATCGGTCGAGTTTGATTTAGACAATCGTTTCGAAGCGGCATCTGTTGCAAATTTGGATAGATCCACTCCCATTACGGAAAAACCTTGTTTATTAAGAAAATCAGAATAGTACCCTTCTCCGCAACCTGCATCAATAAGCACTCCGTTTGTGTTTCCGTGCTTTTTTGACATTTTCGCAATTTCTTCTGCAACCGGGCGATAGTACTGTCTGTCAAGAAATTCACTTCTCGCTCTTACCGCCGACTTGGAATCTCCACCTCCGCTTTGCGTAGGACTGCAAAGGTTTATATAACCGCTTGAGGAAAAATCATAACAATGACGCTTCACTCCATCGCAACAAAGACTTGCACCTGTTTCCGTTATCGTCATTTTTCCTCTGCATATTGGACATCTTAATATTTTAATTATTTTGCTGTTTGTTAACGTTCTCATTTCCTTCTTCATCCGTGTTGTCATAATCTGCGTCAAAAATCTCAGGAACGGGTGCTATATCCAGCTCAAACCAAAACGTTGTTCCGTGTCCAAGCTTACTGCAAACACCATAGGTGGCACCGTGTGATTCAAGTATTCCTTTAACGATAGACAGACCTAAACCCGTACCTATCGTTGCTCTTTTATGAATCTTATCCACACGATAATAACGCTCCCAAATATTTCCCATATCTTCAGGAGATATACCATCTCCCGAATCTGTAATCGATATACGCACCTTAGCATTGTCAACGGTCTGTCTTACCGATACATACTTATCCTCGCCTGTATAATTTATAGCATTATTTATCAGGTTATATATTACCTGTAAAATCATTCCTCTGTCAGCTACCACACTAACATCCTGGTCGGTATATACGTCGATTCGGTATCCGTCCTGCATAGTGAGCTTTTCATACCGCTTAAGTGTAGCGTTTAGTATTTCCGTTATGCTGAATTCCTCTTTACTCGGCTTTCGAGTTCCTGACTGTATTTTTGAAAGATCCAACATATCGTTTACAAGCTCTGAAAGTCTTGTTGTTTCGTCTATAATTATTTGGGCGTTTTCGGGAGTATTCTCATCGGGAATATCCCTCATCATTTCGCTATAACCCTTTATCATTGTCAAAGGAGTTCTCAAATCGTGAGAAACGTTTGAGATAAGCTCCTTCTGTAGCCTGTCTGTTTTCGCTAATTCCTGAGAAGCATAATTCAACGTATCAGCAAGCTCACCTATCTCTCTGTATCCTTTGCCGTTAAAATCTACGTTATAATTTCCTTCTGCTAATTTTTTCGCGGATTCATTCATTTTCACAATGGGCTTGGTAATTAACTTAGACAGTAAAACAGCGATGATCAAGGCTATTATTCCAGTCATAAATCCAATAATAATAAACTGATACTGTAGCATTGAAACAGTAGTTCTGAATGATGAAAGGCTTGCATACTGCAATATTAAGTATTCAGCAGAGCCAACGGTATCTATACGGGAATACAATATTCCCATAGTATTATTGTATCTGCTTGTTTTAGGAAAACCCTTTGCATTTCCAAAATTATCGTGTATAACCTCTATCCGATTTCCCGTTGTAAGCTCTTGCGAGGGGATAGTGGCAACATATATACCCCCGTTCTTTTCCGTCTGAGCATACAACGTTTGCATTTTTTCCGAAAGAATAATATCCCCCGATACTTGCGGATTATTGGTTTCCACAATCCACCTTGCCTCGTTATCCGCAATTTCCAATATCCATATATCAAAGCCGTAGTTATCTGAATAGTAAAGTGCTGTGTTTTTTGCAATACTCACATCATCTAACTGCTCTGATATAGCTGTTGCGGATTTTTCCAGATCATAAAATTTTGCGGTTTGAAAGAAAAAATTCACCATTCTGATTTGCACTACCCATATACCTATCAAAACACATACGATAAATATTATCAAGATGGCAAACATTTTCCACTTTATGCCTATTCTTTTTTTAGGGGTATTAAAAAATGCAGATGAACTCACGATTCTCTCCTTTATTCGCGTTATCCTTCGAATCTATATCCCACACCTCTGAGTGTAACTATCATTCTTGCGTACCTTCCGAGGCTCTTTCTCAAAAGCTTGATATGAGTATCAAGCGTTCTTACGTCACCGTAAAAATCATATCCCCATACGTCGCTTATCAGTCGCTCTCTTGAAAGGGCAACGTTTTTATTTTCCAGCATATAGAAAAACAGATCGTATTCCTTAGGTGACATCTCCACTCTTGAACCGTCAATATATACTATTCTTGCGGTCACGTCTGCAACAAGTCCACCTTCGTCAAGGGTTATTATTTTATTCTTATTTTTAGAGTCGTTATTTTCCCGTACACGAATACGCTTCATAACAGCCTCAATACGCAGCATTAATTCCTTAGGTGAAAACGGCTTGACAACGTAGTCGTCTATACCAAGCTGAAAACCGTTTATTCTATCGTATTCCTCTCCTCTTGCGGAAAGCATTATTATTGGAACATCTGATGTTTTTCTTATCTCTCTGCACGCTGAAAATCCGTCAAGCTCGGGCATCATTATATCCATAATAACAATGTCAAACTCAGAATTTCTCACCAGTCTTACAGCCTCTATTCCATCTGCCGCCTCGGTAACTGTATGACCTTCAAATTCAGCGTATTTTTTTATTATTGAACGTATTCTAACCTCATCGTCAACAACCAACAAATGATACATAATCGCTCCTTTAAATTAATTTTGTGACGTATCAGACAGTACTTTCAGCTGTACTGAATACGTCTTTCCTGATCTTACTATCTGCAAATTCGCCGGCTCGTAATTAGCTGAAAAAGAGTTTTCTTGATACTTTATATCTCCTTGAATTTTCTCTTTATCTGCTTTGGTTTCTTCATCAATATCTTTTTCTTTTTTATCAGTTGCTTCCGCTTTTTCTTCAAGGACGCAATCGTTTTCTTTTTGGCTTTCTTTGATATTTTGACTATTCTGAAGATCATTAATATTCTCCTCTTTTTCTCGTTTCTGTTATTTTCAAAAGTCGAATTTATTATCGTCCATATTAAATCTCCTTTAAGGGAAACATTTTCCTATATACATTATAAATTGATAATGTGACAGTTTTTTGAAGAAATTTGTAATAGTTATTGAATTAAAATAAAATTATCATATATTGTACTTAATTTTGACTTTTTTCCTTGTCTTTATAAAATAAATATGATAAAATATAGATGTAAATATTGTTTTAAAGGGATATTTTATGATAAAATTTATTTTTGGAAAATACGGAAGCGGTAAAACCACCGAAATATTAAGAATGATCAAGGAGGATGCTGAAAAAGGCGTTGCCTCTGTTCTTATCGTTCCTGAACAAGAAGCTGTTCAAACCGAAAGACTGACACTAACAAAACTGCCAAACAATGCTCAGCTTACGCTTGAAGTTCTTAACTTTTCAAGACTTTACAATAGAGTATGTCGGGATTACGGCGGTCTGTGCTATTCTTATGCTACAAAGCCCATAAAGCATCTGCTTATGTGGCAAACCTTGCGTCTTGTTTTTCAAAACTTGAAGCAGTATTCCAAAAACGCCATAGAGGACCCTGCGTTTGTATCTACTATGATTTCAACCGTATCGGAAATGAAGGCTGCAAGTATCACCCCCGAAGAGCTGGAAGTGGCAGCGGCGGAATGTGCTGATTCCCATCTATCTCTTTCCGACCGTCTTTATGATATTTCTACAATATACGCAACGTACTGTCATCTTTTGGATAACAGCTACAACGATTCCGCAGATGATCTGGCAAAGCTTTGCCGGATACTTGATGAATATCCCTTCTTTAAAGACAAAAATGTATATATCGACTCCTTTACGTCTTTTACCGGCGTGGAACATAAAATAATAGACAAAATATTTGCCTCTGCAAAAAACGTAATCGTATCCATACCGCTTAATGACGGTACATATACCGACATAAGCACGAAAAGCACGGAAGGCTCTCTGAAACTTTTGAAAAAATCAGCAAACAAGTGGGGAGGCTACGAGGCGATAGACTTGGGCGAAGACAAACGAATGGTTCATCCGTCACTGTCCTATCTGTCAAAAAACATCTGGAATATATCCCCAAAGAAAGACGCCGTTCCAAAATATCAAGACCACATAATCACCGAGGTTTGCGATAATACTTATTCAGAAGCGGAAGCTATGGCATCATATATTCTCAAACTTCTTTCGGAGGGTGCGAGATGTAAGGATATAGTAATTATTCCTCGTGATTCTTCAAAATATAAAGGAATAATAGATTTCGCTTTTGAAAACGCAGGTATTCCGTATTATTTTTCTGAAAAAACCGATTTGTGTTCCCTTCCTCCCGTTAAATTTATTTTGACCGCGTTAAAAATTCATCGCTATAATTGGCAAAGAAAGGACGTTATTTCTCATATAAAAACAGGTCTTTGCAACGTTACTTTAAGAGATGCTGATATATTTGAAGAATACGTCAATACTTGGAATATTTCCGGAAAGCGTTTTACCGCCGATGAGTGGACGATGAACCCTGACGGCTTTGAGATCCGCATATCCGACCGTGGTAAAAACATTTTAAAAACGGCAAACGAGGTGCGAAAAAAAATCTGCGAGCCTCTTGAACGGTTCTTTATCAACTTGAATGCGTCCGACAGCATTGCCGATATGTGCCGTGCACTTTATAGGTACATGGAAGAGTCCGAGCTTCGTAAAAAAACTCTTGAACTTGCGAAAAAAGAGCTTTCATACGGCAATAAAAAAACAGCCTCCGAGCTTACTTCACTTTACGATATAATTCTCTCCACTCTTGCTGATATTGGTGAGGTTAGCGGAGATATGCCGCCATCTGCTGAGGATTTTTACACCATTCTAAAAATTGTATTTGATCAAACCGAGGTAGGCACTATCCCCACGTCCATAGACGAGGTTATAATCGGTTCTGCCTCTATGCTGCGTTCCTCGTCCCCTAAATATGTTTTTATCCCGGGACTTTGTGAGGGCGAGTATCCTATGAATGTTGATGACACGGGACTTCTCTGCAGTACCGACAGAGAGATACTTGAGAAATATGATATTATACTGGGCAACACGGAGGATATTCGTGTGTCTGACGAGCTTATGTATATAAAAAACGCGTTCAGCACTCCAACTGAAAAGCTGTTTCTGCTCACTCCCTGCACAACACCCAAAGGAGATCAACGGTCTCCATCTCTGCCATTCAGGCGGGTAATCTCTATGTTTGATATTACACCTCATAAATTTAACGGAAACGATCTTTCTTTCCTTTGCGGCTCACCCACAAGTGCGGCTACGCACCTGAGGTCTATATCTAACGCCGCTGACCGATTAGCCGCAACTGATGCCGTTGCAGAGCATCTGCCTCTTGTTGCGGAGATTTCTTCTGCCTCTACAACTCCTGAGGACAAGAGCATTGATCCAATCATAGTGAAAAGAATACTGGGTGATAAGCTTATTATTTCTCCGTCAAGCCTTGAAAAATACGCAAAATGTCCCTTTAACTATTTTGCTCACTATTGGCTTTCCTTGCGTGAGGTTAAATACGGTCGCTTTGGCTCTAACCATTTCGGTAGCTTTGTTCACTACATTATGGAGAACATTGTTAAGTTTATAATTCCGAACACAAAAGACCTTGTTATTCCCACAGATGAGGAAATACGTGCCGAGATAAAAAGAATAGTTTCAGAATACATTCAATTACTCATTAAAGATCCGTCGTATAACACCAAGAGAATGGAATATCTCTACAATAAGCTTGAGCGACTCTCTCTGCTGATAATCGATAACACGATCAATGAGTTCCGCGATAGTGATTTCAGACCGCTCTTCTTTGAATACAGCATTGGAAAATCAACGGAGGATGCCTCGCCTCTTTCGGTGTTACTGTCAAACGGCGCGTCCCTTTTGCTTACGGGATATATTGACCGCGTCGATATTTGGAAGGACAACGAAAAGGTATACGTACGGATAGTTGATTACAAGTCAGGTAAAAAGCAATTCAGCCTTGATGATGTTTCTAACGGCATAAATATTCAGATGCTTCTCTATCTGTTTGCTCTCTGCCGTGATCCCGGTAACGCCTTCAGGCTCAGTACCGGAATTAACGCTGATAACGCTCCTGTTCCTGCGGGTGTGGTATATCTGTCCTCGTATATGACAAAACAAACCTTGGGGGACTTTTCAACCAGCGAGGACGATATTTTGGAAACAGCAAAAAATTCTATTTCCAGAAGCGGAATAATTTTAGACGAGGAGAGTGTTATAACGGCTATGAGCCACTCGCACTCAAAGAATATTCTATTGGGTGTAGAGCAAAAGAATGGGGCGTTTGTCGGAAAAGCCTTGCTTTCCTCGGATGACTTTAAAGACCTTTATTCGCAAATTTATGAAACCATAACAGAGATAGGCGAAAGGATATACGGCGGTCGGGCAGATACACAGCCTATGTATCCTATCAAAACAGATCCTTGTGCTTATTGTCAATACACCCAGCTTTGCAGAAAAAATGATTTTGGAAGGAGAAAATAAATGCCTGAATTTACACCTGCTCAAAAGATAGCCATAGAAACACGCAATAAAACTCTTCTTCTCAGTGCTGCTGCGGGTTCGGGTAAAACAACCACCCTGACTCAACGTATAATAAGCTCCATAACCAAGGAAAACGCAGATATTTCAAAAATGCTTATCGTTACTTTTACAAGAGCATCTGCAAATGATTTGAAAACAAAAATAACCGCGGCAATAAACAACGCTCTTGCAAACGATCCGTCGAACAAGCATTTGTCAAATCAGCTAATTAAGCTGGGAAGTGCCAAAATAAGCACTATTGATTCATTTTATCTTAATTCTGTAAAACAAAATTTCTCACTTCTCGGACTTTCGTCTTCCTTCAGGATAGCAGACGAAACGGAAACCGTTTTGATCGCTGAGGAAACGGCAAGACAGGTGGTCAGCGACTTCTTTGATAACGATTCCGACTTCCCTACTCTCTGCGAATGCTTTGAAAATATTCGAGATACGGACGATGGAATGATCGCTCAGCTGCTTATTGATATTTACATGAAGAAATGCAGAACTGTTCCAGAGGGCGTAGAATACATAAAGATGTGTGCAGAAGCAGCAAACGTAGGCTCTGACGAAGATTTCTTTAATACAAGCTTCGGTAATATCGTACACGACTATTCTCTATCTGTTTTTAAAGCTTTTTTCAACGAATACGATAAAATTATCGACGTATACATGGCAAAGGACGAAAAGCTGCTTACAGGTTACGGTAGCTCTTTTGAGGACGACAGGGCTTTTTGTCTGAAAATTGTAAACGGACTTGAAAAAAAGACATCGGACGGAAGCTATGCCACGATATCAAAAATGATACGCGAGCATAAATTCCCCCCAATAGGAAGCTTAAGCGGAAAATTTGCTTCGGATACAAGCGAGTACTGTAAGAAATTCCGAGATGATTTCAAAAATACCGTGGAGTCGCTAAAAAAAGAATACTTTTGCTTTTCTTCGGAAGATTTTAATATTTTCTTTACCGAAACGTCAAAGCTGCTTACCACACTGTACCGTGTCGTATCAGAATTTGAAAGACGGTATATGGAACAAAAATCACAGAGAAATATTCTTGAATTGGCAGACATTAAACGATATGCGTACAAGCTGTTCGTAACACCCGAAAAAACACCTACGGATTTTGCCAAGCTTACCGCTCAACAATATTCGGATATTTATATTGACGAATATCAGGACGTTGATCCCGTGCAAGATCTCATTTTCTCTTGCATATGCACCCCCACCAATAGATTTATGGTGGGCGATATAAAGCAAAGCATATACCGTTTCAGAGATGCAAAGCCACAGCTGTTTGCCGATTACCGAGCGAATTTCCCCGCACACGGCACTCCCGCGGCTGAAAACTCTAACTGTGAAACAATATTTATGTCGGAGAACTTCCGCTGCACCGAAAATATAATTGATTTTACAAATCTTATATGTTCGGATATATTCCGTGCTTGTAAAGGTAGCATCGGATATACGGATGCCGACGACCTTGTTTATCCTGAGGCAAAAAGAAAAGACCCTGAAAAAAATCCTCAAGGGCCGAAGGTTAACGTTGCGTTTTTTGCCAAGCCAAAGCAAAAAATGCCAACGATGACGGACGACGGACGCTTGATTCCCTCGCCTACAAATGCAGAAGCACAGTTTATCGCACAAACTATAAACAATCTTATCCTGAACGGCAAACGGTTGAACGGTGATGCAATCAAGCCCTGTGATATTGCGGTTATTTATAAAGCACATTCTGCCGCCGCGGCAATCACAGACGCTCTTGCTCAATATGGAATACAGACCTCCAACTCCGATGCATCTCAATATTTCAAAAATCCCGACGTAGTTATGACGCTTTCTATCCTCAACGCAGTTGACAATCCTCAACGGGACGTTCATCTGGCAGGGGCTTTGCGTTCGCCTATATTCGGTTTCTCTCTTGAAGAGCTTATGCTGATAAACGGATACGGCGACAAATCGTATTCCCTTTATGACAAGCTGTGCGAGTGCTCAGTCACGGATACCTTATTGGGTGAAAAATGTCGCGATTTCTGTGACACCTTAGAGGAATGGCGATGTATATCGGCATCTATGCCTATTGACAAATTTTTGCGTAGGATTTTTTCCAGCGATAGGTTCGTTGCCTCAGGGCTTGTAAGCGACAAGGACGAGCTTGGAGAGGGTGGAAATCTTCAGACCTTGTATGAATACGCAAGAACCTTTGAGTCAGGCTCATTTAAGGGACTTTATAATTTCATTGAGTTTATCAATACACTTATTGAAAACGGAGCTACTCTTAAGGTCAAAAAGGACGACGGCTCTGATAATTGCGTAAAGCTCTCCACCATTCACAGCTCAAAAGGACTTGAATATCCTATCTGTTTCGTTATAGGTGCTGCCGGAAGCTTCCCCTGCCTCAAGGAATCGGAAAATTACGCATTCGAATACGGTGTTGGAATGGCTATGTCTATTCCGGATAAAACGGGATTCGCAAGATACAAATCTCCTCTAAAAGGAATAATCGACCTATATAGCAAAATACGCGGAATTGAAGAGGAAATGCGTGTATTATACGTAGCACTTACCCGTGCCAAGGAACAGCTGTTCGTCACGGGTGCATACAGCCGTTCACTTGTCAATACTGCTATTGCTTCTGCAAAATATAACGCTGATTTTTGGGGTGACTATACCATATTACACGCCACAAGCTTCTTTGATTGGATACTCCCGGTATTCTTCAATAACACCGATGTACCTTGTGCTGAACTTCATATGTATGCAACAGATGCTCTGCCGCAAGATAATTTGAAGGCTTCAATGTGTGAACAGCCTGAAGAAGGATATAACACCGAGCTTTACGAATTTATGAAAAAAAGCTTTTCGTTTGAGTATCCGTATAAAGGGCTAAGACGTATTCCAGCCAAAATATCCGTTTCAAAGCTTTCACCTGACGTGCTTGATGAAGATGATACCTCCATATCCATTTTCGACAACGAGAAAAATATGAAAATTCCCGAATTTTTCACAGGTGAATCCCCAAGAACGAGTGCATCTGAAAGAGGAACGGCAACTCACAATTTTCTGCAGTTTTGCGATTTTGCCTATATGGCTGAAAACGGAGTAGAAAAAACCGTTGATATGCTTATAGAAAAAGGATTTATTCCCTACTCGTATGCCGATATTATCTATATTGACGAGTTGAAGGCTTTTATCAATACTGAGTTTTTCTCTCAAATACTCAATGCAAAAAAAATAATACGAGAGCAACGCTTTAATATTCTGCTTCCCTGCGAAAATTTCACGGAAGATATTGAATTGAGAAAAGCAATAGGCAATGAAACCATTGCGGTTCAGGGTGTTATTGACCTTATTCTTATTGACGAAGACGACAATATACTGCTCTTTGACTATAAGACGGACAGATTGAACAACGCTGAGCTTAACAACGATGCTTGGGCTTCTAAAAAAATGAATGACCTACACGGTCTTCAGCTCTCCTATTATTCCGAAGCCGTTAAACAGCTGTTCGGTAAATCCCCCGAAAGGGTTGCTGTATACTCGACTCACGCGGCAAAGCTTTTTGACGTCAACATCAAGTCCCTAAAGCTTTCTGCCGACATACTATGACAATTTCATACTCAGCATCATACAATGTAGGTAGGAGTTAACGCTCCTACCTATTTTTTAAAGGAGATATTTATGGCAACAATAGAAAATTTTGCAACGGTAACGTATACGTCCGATGGTGTGCTTGAAACAAAGGTATCAAATCTCGCACAAATAGAGATTGAATCCTCTTTTGAATTTTCAAAAATAACACTTGGCGATACCTATTCCGAAAACTCACCTATAACGTACGTCCTTTCCGTAACAAACGGATCTTCCTCTACAGTATCAAATATTGTTATAGAGGACAATTTGGGAACGTTTGAATACGACTCTCTGGAACTTACCCCTCTTTCATTCAACAATCCCGTACTTCTTCTGATAAACGGTCAGGATTTCACCGCAGAGCTTACTGTAGATACGTCTGTCGAAGATTCCGTAACGTTTTCATTCCCCTCGCTTGCCGCCGGTGCAACCGCTAACATAATTTACACGGCAACACCAAATCAATTTGCCCCGTTGTCCTGTGGATCAACAATTACAAACACTGCCGACCTGACAAGTGATACTGAATGTGCAAACGGAACTGCTGATGCTACGGTATCGGTTCTGTGCGGTGCGGATGTGGAGGTAGTAAAGACAATGAGTCCCAATCCTGTGGTTTGCGGTGATACCCTAACGTATACAATACGTATATATAATTACGGAAATATTCCCGCTGAAAACGTACAGCTTACCGATACCTTTACCCCTGCTCCCTCAAACATTACCGTTTACCGAAACGGTACTCCTCTTGCAGCAACAAGCTACGACTATACCGACGGAACGCTCGTTGTTCCAGCCGGAGATGCAGATGCGGATACCGTTCCCGCAGCAACCTTCACCCGTAACGAATCAGGCGAAGTGATCGTTACTCCCGGCGTTGTTGAATACGTTATAACGGGTACTATTTAAACAAAACCGCATTGGCAACAGAAAATCCATCGCCAATGCGGTAAAACTTATTTAGTTTTTTCAAGAATATCTCTATGGTGATAATTACTTATTATTTATCCCTGATAGTTGCTTCTAATACGGTACAAGTCCTATTATCACTATATTTACCATATATGACCATAGTTTTCTTGTTCTTTTCCTCTTTGTATTGAATGTGAGTATGAGGATATTCGTTCGCTATCAATTCTTCAACCTTTTTTGCATTTTTAGATGCTATGTAATATTTATTCTTAGTAGAATATTTAGAATCAATATAATTTTTTTTTATTTGTTTCTTTAATTCACCAAAGCTATCTGTTCTTTTTAGATAAGATTTTAAGTGTATCTCATTGCGAATTTCTTCAAATAAGTTTGGCGGCTTTTTATATGTACCGGCCTTTCTTGCCGCTTGTCGGAGTTTTCGTCTTCTTTTGTACTCTTCCCTATCGTATCTGGTAAACTGTATAGCAATTGTAAAATAACTTGGAAATGTGAACAAGGCAAATAAAGCGGCTGTCATATGTTCAATCCACAACCCGAGTGCAACACCGAATGTAGAACCATATAAAACGACTAAAAAAATATCTAAAATATACAGAATAGGAATACGAAGTAATGCTAAAAATCCAACTATACAATGAATATATATTATTAAAGGTATTGTTTGTCTGTTTATCTTGAAAAGTCTTTTTATAAATTTTGCAGGTTTTACACGACGAAAATTTTCAGGTACATCCTTAATATAACTTTTGACAAATAACTTAGCTGCTCCATACAGTATACTCGAAGAAAGCGTCGGTAATAATATTAGTGCAAAAATTTCAAATTCAAGACTGTTAAGATCCATTATTTCCACTCCTTTAAGCAACCCATTTCATGTTGTTATAATCACACTGAATTTGATAAGTGCGTACTCATCAAAAAATCGTTTCTCTGATAATTATATCGCATTGAATAACCGTGGTCTGTCAAATTATTGGATGCTATTAAATCATCGGTAACTGTTAAATCATCGGTGGCTGTTACATCACCTTGTTCAATGGGGTCACTATCACCATATAAAGCAACATAATCAGTGACACAACTATATAAACTATTAAACAATTCACCAACTACATCAAATACAAAAGTTTTAGCATCCGGAAGAGCTTCTTTAATTGTATTTGGAACGCAAAAATCAAAAATTTTTTGTTCAGCTTCTTTAATTCGCTTTTTTGCAACATTACTATTTAGTCGACGACTCTCTCTCTTTTTCACATTCTCCCAAACATCTAAATTCTGGTATAATATTTTTTTATGCCGCATTTCTTTAATATAGGTTGCAGAAAAAGCCGTATCCAAAACTACGTTAGCCATAAATTGAATAGGATCTATCTCTTTTAGCCACTGACCATCTTCTTGGTTCTCTGAATCAAAATAAGCATCTGTCATTTGATTTCCAATGCTAATAAAAGCATCACTAACAATCTTACCTACAGGAGCAAGTGGACTAGCAGAAATAGCTCCATCTACAAATCCCCACGCTGCATCTACAGCAACTTCCTTCCAATTCACTTCTCCGTGTGTTTTCTTTTGCTCTGCCACAGAAAATATAGCACTAATTCCTGAAACGATTAATCCTCCCAATGCCATAATTCCAAGCGTTAATGCAACTGATAATCCCAATGGATCTATAAACGTCACAGGATTTGCATTTGCATATGCATATCTGTTAAGAGTTACAGCATTTGAGATTTCACCTGCAACAATATCCGCATTGATAAATCTACGCATTTCAGGCGAGTAATATCTCGCTCGCATATAGATAAGTCCGTTTCTGTCGGTAATAGCTTCATTCATATCGGTGATTGCTACGGTACTTCCACGGTTATCAAATCTGTTTAGGTCATCATAAGTATAACACATGTTGGTAGAATTTGCAAGTAGTTTTCAAATTAAAGGACTGACTCGATTTCGAGTCAGTCCAACTTTTTATGCGTTTTCCTTCTTATAGTTTTCAACTATCTTCGCTGCTATATTACCCGGAACGGTATCATAGCCGTTTACGGAGTATTCAAATGAGCCTCTGCCCTGAGTCATAGCACGAAGAGCTATCGGATATTCTACCAATTCAGCCTTAGGTGCTATTGCGTGAACAACGGTATATCCCTTCTTGCCCTCTGCGGGATCCATACCCATAACAGCAGATCTTCTCTTATTGAGGTCGCCCATTACGTCGCCCACGAGAGAATCGGGAATGGTAATATCCAAATCTCCGACAGGCTCAAGAAGAACGGGAGCAGCCTGCTCAAGACACTTCTTGTATGCAAGGTTTGCCGCCATCTTAAAGGACATTTCGTCCGAGTCAACGTCGTGATAAGATCCATCGTACAGATCAGCCGCAAGTCCAACCAACGGGAATCCTGCAACACCCTTTACCATAGCGTCCTGAAGTCCCTTTTCTACTGCGGGATAGAAGTTCTTGGGTACAGTTCCGCCAACAACCGAAACGGTAAAGGTAAGTCCCTCGCTCTCAGCAGGAGCAAAGCGGATCTTAACGTGTCCGTACTGACCCGAACCGCCGTTCTGCTTCTTATGTTTACCTTCAACGTCAGCTCTCTTGGTTATCTTTTCACGGTATGCGATCTTAGGATCGTTATACTCAACACTAACTCCGAATCTATTCTTCATCTTAGCGGCGAGAACTGCAAGGTGCATATCTCCAAGACCCGATACGAGCATCTGCTTGGTTTCGGCATTGTTTTCATACTTAAGTGTAAGATCCTCTTCCAGCATCTTGACGATACTCTGGGAGATCTTACCCTCGTCCTTTGCGGACACAGGGGTCATTGCCTTTGTATAATAAGACGTGGGGTATGTAATAGAAGCATACTTCATAGTCTTATTCCATGTGAGTGTATCGTTAGTATTGGTACTTGTAAGCTTTGCAACCATACCAATATCACCGCAACAAAGCTCGTCAACCTCAGTCTGCTTCTTTCCGTTCATCACATAGATATGTGCAAGCTTTTCGCTCTCACCGGTTGTGTTGTTCTGCATAAGTATATCACGCTTTACAGTACCATTCATAACCTTGAAGTAGGACATCTTTCCTACAAACGGGTCAGCGACGGTCTTAAATACGAACAATGAAGGCTCACCCTCGGGAATTATCTCTGTCTTAGTTCCGTCCTCAAGGGTTTCGTTTTTCTTTGCTGTGTGTCTTGGGAAGGATTCGGTTATCTTATCGAGCATAGTCCATACACCCCAAAGCTTGGTAGCTGCTCCGCAGAATACGGGAACTATCTCACCGTGAATAATACCTTCGTGGACAGCATTGATAGCTTCCATATGAGTTATCTCTTCTCCCTCGAAGTATTTCATCATAAGATCCTCGTTGGTACTCGCCACAGCCTCCATAAGCATATCACGGTACTTTTCAACAGCCTCCATTGATTCCTCGGGAATGATCTCTACGCTGTGTCGTCCGTTGTTATCAAATACGTGTGCAGACTGGTCTATAAGGTCGATACAACCTGTAACAACGCCGTCCTTAACCATAGGAATAGTCAAGGGACAAACGTGCTTACCAAAGGTAACGTGCAGGTCGTCAAGAACTCTTGCAAAACGAGCATCGTTATCGTCAAACTTGTTTATAAAGAACGCTCTGGGAAGTCCGTAAGCATCCGCATAACTCCAAGCAAGCTCCGTTCCTATCTCAATACCTGCCTTACCGTCAACCAGAATTACTGCACTGTCCGCAACTCTGAGTGCCTGATTTACCTCGCCGACAAAATCAAGATATCCGGGGGTATCAAGAACGTTTATCTTACAATCCTTCCACGTCATATTCATAAGTGACGTTGAAAGTGAAAATCCTCTTTTCGTTTCTTCTGCATCATAGTCAGATACGGTATTTCCATCGGCAACCTTACCCAAACGGTCAGTCGTTCCCGTTATATAAAGCATTGCTTCAACAAGTGAAGTTTTTCCGCTTCCTCCGTGTCCGAGCAAAGCAACGTTTCTGATTTTTTTGGTTTCCATATTAGCCATCGGTTTGTCCTCCTTCTTCGCCATCGGCGAAAAAAACAAATTATTGAGAATCTCTCTCTTTTAGATTATACATTAATTTGTCATTTTTTTCAAGAGATTTTATTGTAATTTTTCAACCGCGAATGTAGAAATAAATATATATTTTTTGTTTAATTTGCACATATTTTTCAAAAAAACAACACAGGCTGTCCACAAGCCTGTGTTGTTTACATATTATTCAATGCCTCTTGGCAGATATTTCCGCCAAGAGGATATATTTAATACAAATCAGTTATTTGCGTTCTTAATTTCTTCGAAACAAGCACTGCAGTAAACAGGTCTGTCGTTGGAGGGCTGGAATATAACCTTAGCCTCGCCGCCACACTTTGCACAAGTTGTGGTGAAGTACTCACGAGCAGCCTTTCCTGCGTTCTTCTTTGCATCACGGCATGCCTTGCAGCTCTTAGGCTTGTTCATAAAGCCCTTCTCTTTGTAGAACTTCTGCTCGCCAGCTGTGAAAACAAATTCGTTGCCGCACTCTTTACATACCAGAGTTTCGTCAACAAACTCCTCGTTTTCCATATCGACTCTTACTTCTTCGTTCATTGGTTTTACCTCGCTTTGTTGTTATGAATTTTCCCCTTTTCCGTCAGTTATGGACAAATCTGCGGATGGGCCTGTCTATCTGATTCGGTTTCCCGTATCATTCAATTGTTACTGTGGAGAACTACTCTCAACTTTTTTCGTATACGGTATATGGCGTTATTTACCGACTTTTCGTCCTTGTGCACTGCCAAACCGATTTCTCTTGCGGTTCTTCCTGACATATACATCTGCCATACACGGTATTCAAACTCGGAAAGATTTCCTCTTATGACCGAATAAAGTTTTCGTAAGCTCTCTTGCTCCAGCATTTGTGCTGACGGGTCCTCCGAATCGCATAAAAACAACTGTTCATCGGATTTTTCAGAAAGTCTTTCGGCTTTTCTCTTTTGCAACAGCCTGACCTGAGAAACAAGTGCGTTTGTCACGCAAATTTTTGCGTACAAACCGAACTCTACTTCGTGCTGCTGTATGTCATAAGTCAATATAGAATTGTAAAACACAACGGTTGCCTCTTGTCTGAGATCCTCCTTGTGTGTAACGTACGCCTCGTCGCTGATAACTCTTGCAACAGCACCCTCGATCAAGGGGGTATATTTTTGAAGCAACTGCTCAAAGGCTGGTTCATTTCCGTTTCTGACTTGAGAAATAAGCTGCAATATTTCGCTGTTTTGGGATGTTTTGCTCATTTTTCCTCCGTCAATAAACGTAACATGCACAATTCCATAAGTATATTATATCATTATTTTACATAATGTCAAGGGTGTTTTTAAAAAAACTTTTGTAATATTTTGACGAAAATTTGACTTTTGTTATTATGTACAGAAAAAATATTATTTTTTTGTAAATAATTCCCACACCAAAAATAATTTCGGTGTGGGAATTAAAAAATCAATCAAAAATATAATTAACGTTTCCTGACAACAATGCAAGAACGCCTCTGTAAAGTGCCTCGGGTCGCTCATAGAAATTTTGCTTCATTCTTTTAGCTCTATCAAGTGAATCTACTACTATCATTTGTGAAAAGACACACTGCCCTGCCTCTATAAAGCTTGTTTCTATACGATAATTTCCATCGTCCATTTCATTTATATCAAACTTCAGCGTAACGCCTCTCTTTTTAAAGTCAAGGTATCTGAGTGCTGCCGCAAGAGATTTATCAAGTATACTTGAAAGAATATCACTTTTAAGCTCTCCCGCAACCATTGAGCCGTTTTTCGTCACGCGGTACTTTTCCTCGCCGTCCTCTTCTATTTTCTCGATCAAGCCTGAATCGAGCAAAGAATTAAACGCAACCGCAAAATCCAAATACATTACGTAATCGGTTTGCATAACTATATCGTTTATTGTAAAAAAATCCATAGGATAATTTACGTTTTTCATTAAATAAAGAATAAATATCTTGACGTTATTGATGCTTCCTATTGCTGAACTCATAAAAAACTCCTTTTTAGGGACACTTTATCTGCTTATAGTAAATATTTTACCATATTTTTGATTTTTTTTCAATATTTATTTGCAATTTCTAAGAAAATGTGTTATTATATTAGTATACACATTTTTGAGAGGTAAAATTATGATCAACATTGCACTTTTAGGCTTCGGTGTGGTAGGTAGCGGAACTGCCGAGGTTCTAACGGAAAACAAAGCTATAATTGAACAGCGACTTGGCTGTGAATATAATATAAAATATATTCTCGATCTCAGAGATTTTCCCGACAGTCCCTTTGGTGACCGCATAGTTCACGATTTTGACACTATCATTAATGACCCCGAGGTTACCGTGGTTGCCGAAATGATGGGCGGCTCTCACCCTGCTTATGATTTTACAAAGGCTTGTCTTGAGGCGGGTAAGAACGTAGTTACCTCGAACAAAGAGGTTGTGTCTACATTCGGAGTTGAGCTTTGTGAACTTGCCAAGAAGAACGGCGTAAGATATTTGTTTGAAGCGAGTGTCGGTGGCGGTATCCCGATCATAAGACCCTTGATAAATGACCTTTCGTCAAACAAGGTAAATAAAATAAGCGGTATACTCAACGGAACCACCAACTACATTCTCACTCAAATGTTCTCTTACGGCGCAGGATTTGAGGAATCACTTCTGGATGCGCAAAAGAAAGGCTATGCAGAAAGCAACCCCGATGCAGATATACTTGGAACAGATGCATGCAGAAAAAT